>CAXTWC010000109.1:0-18445 GCA_964247805.1 uncultured Acetobacteraceae bacterium
GCCGCTCCCTGCTCGCCAGCGGGCGGCTGCGGGACGAGGCGCTGCGGCGGTTCGGCTTCACGCCCACTCCCAGCCAGCAGAAAGCATTAGCCGAGATCGATGCCGACATGGCCGCTCCCCGCCGCATGCTGCGGCTGCTGCAGGGCGATGTCGGCTCGGGCAAGACGCTGGTGGCCCTGCTGGCAATGTTGGGCGCGGTCGAGGCGGGCGCGCAGGCCGCGCTGATGGCGCCGACCGAGGTGCTGGCGAAGCAGCATCTGCGCACTCTGGAGCGGTTGGCCCCCTGCCCGGTCGGCCTGCTGACCGGGTCGGTGAAAGGGGCGGAGCGGCGCAACCTGTTGCTGGCGTTGAACAATGGGCGGCTGCCGATCGTGGTCGGCACCCACGCGCTGTTCCAGGAGCACGTGGAATTCCGCGATTTGGGCCTGGCCGTGATCGACGAACAGCACCGCTTCGGGGTGGAACAGCGCATGCTGCTGGGCGGCAAGGGCGAGCGCACCGACCTGCTGGTGATGACCGCGACCCCGATCCCGCGCACCCTGCTGCTGACGCAATGGGGCGAGATGGATGTCAGCCGCCTGACCGAAAAACCGGCGGGGCGGCAGCCGATCCGCACCACCCTGCACTCGCTGGCGACGCTGGAGACGGTGACGGAGGGCATCGGCCGCGCCCTGGACCGCGGCGAGCAGGTGTATTGGGTCTGCCCCATGGTCAGCGAGAGCCTGGCCACCGACATCGCCGCCGCCGAGGACCGCTTCGCCACCCTCCGCGCCCGGTTCGGCGACCGGATCGGGCTGGCGCATGGCCAGCAGGACGGGTCGGTGCGGGACGCCGCCTTGGCCGCGTTCAGCGCCGGGCGCACGCGGTTGCTGGTGGCCACGACCGTGATCGAGGTGGGCGTGGACGTGCCCGGCGCCAGCGTGATGGTGGTGGAGCACGCGGACCGCTTCGGGCTGGCGCAGCTGCACCAGTTGCGCGGCCGGGTCGGGCGGGGAGCGACGCAAAGCTACTGCCTGTTGCTGCACGAGGACGGGCTGACCGAGACCGGGCGTCGCCGCATGATGACGCTGCGCGACACGGAGGACGGTTTCGCCATCGCCGACGAGGATTTCCGTCTGCGGGGCGGTGGGGATTTGCTGGGCAAGCGGCAATCGGGGTTGCCGGGGTTCCGCCTGTCCGACCCCGAGGCCCAGGATGGCATGTTGCGCATGGCCAACCAGGATGCGGCCGTGCTGCTCGACCGCGATCCGAAGCTGGAAAGCGAGCGGGGCATGGCGGCGCGCCTGCTGTTGCGGCTGTTCGATCGGCGGGCGGCGTTGGAGACGTTAGGCGCGGGTTGAGCGCGTAGGGTGGGGTGCGATTTGGCCCCCCACCGCAACGAGCACAGTGGTGCGTTGCCAAGCGCAACACACCCTACGAGCGGGAGTGGACATCGGCTCTACTAGGCAGCGTGCGCGCCACCGCCACTTACAGGTGGTTAGCGGGAGCACGCGGATGGGTCGGGTTGTGGTCATCACGGGGGGCAGCGCCGGAATCGGACGCGCCGCCGCGCGGGCGTTCGCCACCAAGGGATACTCCGTGGGCCTGATCGCCCGCGGCCCAGAGCGACTGGAGGCAGCACGGGCCGAGTTCGAAGCCATGGGCGCCAAGGTGCACACTGTCAGCGCGGACGTGGCATCGGCAGAGGCCGTAGACGCAGCGGCCAGCGCAATCGAAACCGCACTCGGCCCCATCACCGTCTGGGTCAACAATGCGATGGCCACGGTCTACGCCCCGGTCGCCGACATGACGCCGGAGGAGGCCCGCCGCGTCACCGAAGTGACCTATCTCGGCGCCGTCAACGGCACGATGGCGGCGCTGAAGCGGATGAAGTCGGGCACCATCGTCCAGGTGAGTTCGGTGCTGGCCTGGCGCGCGGCACCGGTGCAGAGCGCCTATTGCGGGGCAAAATTCGCCCTGCGCGGCTTCACGGAGGCGCTGCGGTCCGAACTGATCCACGATCGCAGCCCCATCCACCTCACCATGGTCCATCTACCCGGCGTCAACACGCCGCAGTTCGACTGGGCGCGGAACAAGACCGGGCGGGAGACCAACGTCGGGAGCCCCTACCAGCCGGAGGTCGCAGCGGACGCCATCGTCTACGCGGCGACGGCGCGGCGGCGGGACGTGTTCGTCGGCCGCGCTACCCCTCCGACGATTCTGGCGGGACGGTTGGCGCCCGGCATCATGGACCAAGTCCTCGCGACCCAGGGCTACAAGGCGCAACTCGGCGACAACCCCGCCCCGATGCAAGACGGTAACCTGTTCGCCCCTGCCCCCGGCGATTCGCAGTCAGCGCACGGACGGTTCGACGCCCAGGCCACCAGCCGACGCGACATCTATACCAGCCGCCAGGCGGACATGGTGGCGGCCGGCGTGCTGCTGCTCGGTGCGATCGGTGCACAGGCCGGGCTGGCTGCCGCGGGGGTGGCAGCCGCCCGGCTCGCCAAAGCCGCGTCCTGGGCGGCCTTGCTGGCCAAAGCCTCGCCAAGACGGCTCTGACGCGAGGGCGGAGTCCGCCGCGCTTCAGGCCTCCGGAGTTGGCTCCGCGCCGCCCGGGCCATCCCGCAGCGGCAGCAGGCCAGTGGGGGACCCGAGCACCACGGTGGCTCCCTTGGCTTCCGCCAGGGCCTGGATCAGACGCAGATTCTGTAGCTCCGGATTGTTCCTGAGCATCCGCGCTGCGTTGGCCAAGGACCGCAAAGCGGCTTGCTCGGCATGGGCGCGCTCCAGGGCGGCTTGGCCCTCGCGGCGTGCCTTCTCGACGGCGGTCAGCAAGCGGCGAAGATCGGCCGGCAGGTTCACGTCGCGCAGCCGCACCGACGCGACAGCCAAACCCAGCGCCGTCGCCGCGGCCTCCACCGCCCCCATCAGTTCCGCTTCGAGCGTCTCGCGGGGCGTGCGGACCAGGTCCTCGGCGGGACGGGCGGCGGCCAATCCGCGTAGGGCGATCTGCAGCTCCAGGGTCAGCATCTCGCGGTAACCGGCATCGTGGCCGCTGACGGCACGGTGCGCGTCGGTGACGGCAAAGGTTGCCACCGCCGTCAGCCGAGGCAGGAACCCGTCGGCCGACAGCACTTCCTGTCCGCTCACCACGATCAGTTGCGGGGCGACGCTGACCACCGTGAGCGTCTCGCGCATGCCGATGCGGTGCCGCCCCGGTGCGAGTTGGCGGGCGTAAACGCCATCCCGGTAGACGAGCCCCACCTGGCCCTCGCGCACGACGCTACTGGCGCCCAAGAACCAATCGAACACGCCCGTACAGCTCCTCGGCATGGTGTCCCGCCGGCGCCTCGACCCGGCAGCGGGGGTGACGGCGAACCGGTGCACCCGCAAGGCGGCCGGGTGGACTGTCTTGCGACATGGCACCGGCGGGACTGGGTTATGCAGACCACACTGCGGGAAGCCAGCACCGCTGACCGCAGCCCTACGGATTGCGCGCGGACGAAGCTGGCCTCGATCCCTCCGCTAGCACAGCGGCGGAGGAGGTCAATCCCGCTGCGGCATCCCCTCCGGCGTCACCGTCCGAACGAGCGATGCGTCCAGTTCCTCGTAACCGTAGTAGTCGATCGTGGCATACAGCTCCTTGCGGGTTTGCATGACGTCGAGCTTGTTCTGCGTGCCGCCGTCACGCTTGATCGCGGCGTACAGCTCCTCCTGCGCCTTGCTCGCGACCCGCAACGCGCTCACTGGCCAGATCACCATCTTGTAGCCCATGGCCTCGAACTCGTCGGCGGTGAAGAACGGGGTGCGGCCGAATTCCGTCATGTTGGCCAGCAACGGTACACCCGGCATGCGGCGGGCAAACTCGCGGAACATCTCCGCATTGTGCAGCGCCTCCGGGAAGATCGCGTCCGCCCCGGCTTCCACGAACAGCTTCGCGCGGGCGACAGCGCCGTCCATGCCTTCGCTGGCGGCGGCGTCGGTGCGGGCCAACACCAGCAGATTGCGGCGGGCGCGGGCGCAAGCGGCCACCTTGGCGGCCATGTCATGCGCGTCGGCCAGCTTCTTGTCGTTCAGGTGGCCGCACTTCTTGGGTAGCAACTGGTCCTCGATGTGCACCGCTGCCGCGCCGGCATCCTCGAACGAGCGCACCATGTGCATGCAGTTCAGTGCCTCGCCATACCCGGTGTCGCCATCCACCAGCACCGGCAGCCCGGACGCCCGGACGACCTGGCGGACGAAGAAACACACTTCGTCCACCGTGATCACGCCTAGATCCGGCAAGCCCATCGAAGCAGTCATAGCGGCGCCTGACAGATACAGTGCCTCGAAGCCTGCGTGCTTTGCCTGCAGGGCTGCCATGCCATTGTGTGCCCCTGGCATTTGCACGATGCCGGGCCGGGCTAGGAGTGCCCGCAGGCGCTCCCCGGCGGACTCACGCGGCAGGTCGGCGGCGACGAGATAGGTCATGGCTGTTGGCTCCCGCTTGTTGGTCCTTCAATAAGGGTGTGGGGCGGCAGCGGCAAACCAGCTATGGCCTCATTCGTTGGACGTCTGACGTCATCCGGTTGCGTGCTGCGTTGCCATGTCGGACATTGCGCCGACCAAAGGAGACTTTCGATCGATGGATATGACAGGCGAGCGGCGCATTCCCGCCCCGCGGCAAACGGTGTGGAACGCGCTGAACGACCCCGAGACGCTGCGCGCGGCAATTCCCGGCTGCAAAACCCTGGAGAAGACCTCCGATACCGACATGAAGGCGACGGCCTCGGTGCGGATCGGGCCGATTTCCGCCTCGTTCAGCGGGAAAGTGCAGTTGCTGGACCTAGATCCGCCCAACTCCTATCGGATCGCAGGCGAGGGCCAGGGCGGGGTCGCCGGGTTCGCCAATGGCGGGGCGACGGTGCACCTGACCGATGATGGGGCGGACACCCTGCTCAAATACGAGGTGAAGGCCCAGGTCGGCGGCAAGATCGCGCAGTTGGGCGCACGTTTGATCGACGCCACGGCCAAGCAGATGGCCGATCAGTTCTTCGATCGCTTCAGTGCCGAGGTCGTCAGCATGTCCCAGCCTGCCATCGTTACCGAACAATCCGCCGTCGCGGCGCCGTCGGCCACCCACGCGCCGGGTCACGTGCCCGAATATGCCGCCGACGGCACGCTAACGGGCAGCGTCGAAGCGATCCGGGCCGCAACGCACACCCCGGCGGGGATCAGCCTGTTCGCGATGATCCCCAAGGAGCCAGGCGGCTACCCTCTCGTGTTCTGGATCGGCAGCGTTATCTTCCTGTTCATCTTCGTCATGATATTCGGAAGCTACGTTTTTTGATCCCGATCAAAGGCATCGCCCGTTGACGTCGTTCATAAGCATCGTTCGTTGACCATCCCGGCCACGGTGGACGCCACCGCCGAGTTGCTCGCGGCCCAGGGCTACGTCGCGGGCCGGCCGCTGGCGACCACCGTGCACCTGTCGCTCGCCATGGCGCGGCCGCTGTTCCTCGAGGGCGAGCCGGGAACGGGCAAGACGGAGATCGCGCGCGTTCTCGCCACGGGTCTCGGCCGGCGGCTGGTGCGACTGCAATGCTACGACGGCATGGATCTCTCGGCCGCCGCCTATGAGTGGGACCGCGCGCGGCAGCTGCTGGCAATCCGGCTGGCGGAGGCGCAGGGCAACACGGAGGCGGTGGCGCAGAACATCTACGCCCGCCAATTCCTACAGGCCCGGCCCCTGCTTTCGGCGATCGATCCGGATCTGCCACCGGCGGTGTTGCTGATCGACGAATTGGACCGCGCGGACGAGCCCTTCGAGGCTTTCCTGCTGGAATTGCTGGCCGACTTCCAAATCACCGTGCCCGAATACGGCACTATCCGCGCGGCTACCCCGCCGGTGGTAATCCTAACCTCGAACCGCACTCGCGAAGTGCACGACGCGATCCGCCGTCGATGCCTGTATCAGTGGGTGGACTACCCGGACGCCGTGCGCGAACGCGAAATCCTGCGTGCCCGTGCACCCGGCGTGGCGGAGCGTCTGTCGGCCCAGGTGGTGGCGTTCGTGCAGCAGTTGCGCGGCGTCGAGCTATTCAAGCTACCCGGCGTGGCCGAGACGATCGACTGGTCTCGCGCGCTGACCCACATGGACGCGGTGGAGCTCACCCCACAGGCGATCGACGCGACGCTGGGCGTGTTGTTGAAGTATCAGGACGACATTGCAAAGGTTCGCGGCGACATGGCAGCCGCGATGCTGGCGGGCGTAAAAGACGCGGCCTGAGGACCACTCGGTCGAAGTTCCTCCCCCGCAACGCGGGGGAGGAAGACCATGCGCTTGCATGGTGGAGGGGGCCAGCCACAAACGGACCGTGCCCTGCGTCGGCTCCGCCGCAACCTCCCCCCTCAAAGGACGAGGGAGCAACTAGCTAGCGGGTGGCCACGATGAACAGCCGCGGAAATGGCAGTAGCACGGTGCCGTCATGGAGGGCCGGGTAGGCTTCGGCGACAAGGCTCTGATACTGAGCCAAGAACGCCTCGCGCTCAGCCTCGTCCAGCGGCGCGAGGAATGGCCTGAGCCCGCTGCCCTTGAACCACTCCACAACTGCTGCCGCACCCCCGGCGAGCGGGTGGTAATACGTGGTGAGCCACACATCCAACCGGCTGCAATGCGGGCGCAACAGGCTGTAATACCACCCCGCCGTCGCACGCGCGGCTCGGCTGCCAGCCGCATTCGCAAGCTTTTCGGCCCACGGACCTGCCGCAGCCAGCTCGCGCATCAGCCGGTGGGCTGGCTCGTCCAGATTGTCCGGCATCTGCACGGCCAGGCAGCCCCCCGGCGTCAGTTTCCCAACCAGCCGGGGCAGCAGCGTGTCGTGCCCAGGCAACCACTGGAGCACGGCGTTGGACAGGATCACGTCGACCGCCGGGCCGTCCCAGGTTGCGATGTCGGCCACCTCGAACGGCATGGCCGGCAATCGCTTGCGGGCGGCGTCGATCATGTCCTGCGAGCTATCGATCCCGCTGACCACCGCATCCGGGAAACGCGCCGCCAGCACCTCGGTCGAGTTGCCCGGGCCACAGCCGAGATCGATCGCCGTGCGCGCCGCCTGGTGCGGGATGGCTGCCACCAGGTCGCGGACCGGCCGGGTCCGCTCATCCTCGAACGTGGTATACTGCTTCGCCGACCAACTCATAGCGGTCCTCCTGCCTTACTTCGCTCGCGTAGCCCGACGATGACCACCGCCAGGGCCCCGACCAGCAATGACAACCCTACAGCCGTGAACACACTGGTGATCCCCCACTTGGCCGCGATCAGCGCACCCACGGCCAAGGGGCCGACGAAGGAACCGAACCGGCCCATGCCCATCGACCAACCCACGCCGGTGGAGCGGATCGCGGTGGGATAGCTGACGGCAGCCAGTGCGATCAGCCCCGAACTCGCGCAGCCCAGCGTCAGGCCCAGCGCCGCCTGGGCGATGGCCACGGCCGTGTGGTCGGGTGCGGCATAGCCGATGGCGGCGAACGAGACACCTGCCAGCAGGAACGTCACCGGCAGTACCGCCATGGCGCCCAGCCGCACCACCAGCCAGCCGGCCGCGCCGGAGCCGATGACGGAGCCGAAATTGAACACCGCCATCGTCAGAGCGATCGCCGCGATGTCCATGCCTTCGCCGCGAAGCAGGGTCGGGCTCCAGGCGCTATGCGTAACCAGCACCATGAAGCCGGAGAAGAAGCCGACCCATAGCAGCACCGTGCCGATCGCCCGTCCCGACTGGAACAGCTTGCCCACCGGCACGCCACTGGCCCGCACCTCCGGCGGAGCGAACCGGGCGTCCGGCGGCAAACGGCCCGGTGGCAGGATCCGGGACAGGGCAGCCGACACCCGCGCCGCCGGGGCGCCGGAGCTGAGCATGTAGCCGATCGACTCGGGCAGGAAGACGGTCAGCAGGACGGCGACGATCACAGGCAACGCGCCGCCCAGCACGAAGATGGAGGGCCAGCCATAAGCCGGTATCAGCTGCGACCCAACGAGACCACCGACCACGCCGCCAAGCGGGAACCCGGCCCATAGCAGGCTGACGACGGCCGCCCGCATGCGGCGCGGGACATACTCGCTGGTCAGGCTGATGAAGCTGGGCATGGCGCCGCCCAGTCCAAGCCCGGCCAGGAAGCGATAGGCCAGCAAGTCGGCCAGCCCGGTCGCTGTGGCGGTGGCGAGGGTGAAAACGCCGAAACACAGGGTCGCGCCGACCAGGACCCGCTTGCGCCCGATCCGGTCCGCCACGGGGCCAAGCCCGAACGAGCCGAGCGCCAACCCCGCCAGCGCCGCGCTGAATACGTTGCCGAATGTCTCACGGGGAATATGCAGCGCTCCGGACATGAGGGGCGCGGCGAGGCCGATCGCCTGCAAGTCCAACCCGTCCAGCAGTGCCACCAGGCCGCACAGCACGATGACCATGATCTGGCGGGAGCCGAGCCCCTGGGCGTCGATCAGGGCCTGGACGTCGACGGGGGCCGTGCGGGCGCTCGAAGTGGACATGGGTCAGTGTGCTCGGATGATGGAGGTGTCCGGCGCCGTCCAGGCCCGGGCGATTTCGGTCAGGAGTTCAAGCGGGCGATGAAGGCCTGGGCGGCGTCCGGGGCACGAACCTTGTCGCCGCTGATGAAGAACACGAAGCACTCGCGCGGGACCGGGTCGGCTTGGGGCGAAACCAGCCGCAGATCGTCGACCGGCTGCCCGGACGCCCAGTGCCTGACGCGCGCCGCCCAGCCATCCAGTCCCGCGGCGGAGTAGCCATCCGGCTCGGCTTCCGAGTTGCGTTGCAGGCGGGCGTAGACGAACGGGGCGGTCAGGTCGCCCACAAGGATGTGCTTGTCCGAGTCGATGATCGCGGCGGCCACGCCGTGCTCGGCGAGCAAGGTGAACCACTCTGGGCAGGCGAAGCTCTGGTGGCGCGCCTCGATGACATGGCGCAGTGGGACGCCTCGATGGATGGCCGGCAACAGGGACAGGAAGTCTGCGAAGTGCTCCGGCTCGAAGTGCCGGGTGGGCGGGAACTGCCAGAGAACGGGGCCGAGCCGATCGCCGAGTTCCAGCAGGCCTGAGTCCAGGAAACGCGTCACCGAGGGTGCAGATTCGGCCAAGGCGGTGCGGTGCGTGGCGACGCGTGGCGCCTTCACCGAGAACATGAAGCCGTCCGGGACCTCGTTGCGCCACTTCACGAAGCTGGCCGGGGTTTGCGTGCGGTAGAAGGTGCCGTTGATCTCGATGGCGGTCAGCCGGCTGCCGGCATGGGCGAGTTCCTTCGCCTGCGGCAGGCCCGGTGGGTAGAACGGGCCGCGCCAGGGGGCGAACGTCCAGCCACCGATGCCGACGTGGATGCGCTGTTGGTTGGGAGCGACTTGGACATGCGATGGGGCGTTTCCCCCCTCCTCCCGGCCTCCTCCCTCGAGGGGAGGAGGAGAGGTTTCTTTCGTCACTGCGCTTGGGCGCTCGCCTCGCTGCGGGTGCCTCCCACGCGGGCGGCCAAGGCAGCGGCCATGAAGTCGTCCAGCGCGCCGTCCAATACTGCAGCCGGATTACTTTTCTCCACGCCGGTGCGCAGGTCCTTTACCATCTGGTAAGGCGCTAGCACGTAGGATCGAATCTGGTGGCCCCAGCCGATCTCCGTCTTCGCTGCCTCGGTTTGGGCGCTGGCGGCTTCGCGCTTTTGTAGCTCGGCCTCGTACATGCGGGCGCGGAGCATCTCCATCGCCGTCGCCCGGTTGCGGTGCTGGGAGCGGTCGGTTTGGCAGGCGACGATGATGCCGGTCGGGACATGGGTGATGCGGATTGCCGACTCGGTCTTGTTCACGTGCTGACCGCCGGCGCCGGAGGCACGGAACGTGTCCACCTTCAGGTCGGAGGGGTCGATCTCGATGTGGATGGTGTCGTCGATCACCGGGTAGACATAGATCGACGCGAATGAGGTCTGCCGCCGCGCCGCGCTGTCGAACGGGCTGATGCGGACCAGCCGGTGCACCCCGCCCTCGGTCTTCAACCAACCATAGGCGTTCGGCCCGGTGATCTGGAACGTGGCCGACTTGATGCCGGCCTGTTCGCCTTCGCTCTGCTCCATCAGCTGGATCTTGTAGCCGCGCGCCTCCGCCCAGCGCGTGTACATGCGGGCCAGCATCTCGGCCCAGTCCTGCGCCTCGGTGCCACCGGCGCCGGCATTGACCTCGAGGAACGCGTCGCGCCCGTCGGCCTCACCGGACAGCAGGCTCTCGATCTCCCGCCGCTTGGCCTCGTCCGCAGCCCGGCGCAGCGCCGCCTCGCCCTCGGCAACCAGACCGGAATCGTTGTCGGCCTCCGCCATCGCGATCAGCTCGAGCGTGTCGGCGACCTCGGTCTCCATGGCTTGTACGCCCTCGACCTGGTTGGCGAGCAGCGTGCGTTCCCGCATCAGCGCCTGCGCCTTGGCCGCGTCGTTCCAAAGATCCGGGTCCTCGGCGCGATGGTTCAGTTCGGCGAGGCGTTCCGTGGCGACATCCCAGTCAAAGATGCCTCCTTAGCAGTGCGACGGACTGCTTGATCTGTTCGTTGAGGGCGTCTGATTCGGTTGACATGAGGGGGCGGTTAGTAAAGTCCCCCGACGCCGCTGTCCACACCCGTTCCGGTGCCGCTGCTGCTGGCGGTAACACCGCTCCCGTCGGCGCCGCTGTCGCCACCGCCTCCGCTACCGCCGCCACCACCGCCGCCGATCGTGGGACCGCTCTGCCCCGGCACTTGGCCCGCCTTGAACGCGTCGATGTTATTGCCGCCCCAGGTCGCCATCGTGAGCCCTTCCGGCACGCGGAATGGCAGGTTCGGGCGATCCTTCAACGCGACCTGCATGAAGTCATGCCAGATCGGGACCGCGATCGCAGCGCCCGTTTCATCCTTGCCGAGGCTGGAGGGGTTGTCGAAGCCCACCCAAACGGCCGTGACTAGATCCGGCGTGAAGCCGACGAACCAGGCGTCGTTGAAGTCCTGCGTGGTGCCCGTCTTACCGGCGATACCCAAACGGCCCAGCCCCTTGCCGGCCTCGTACCCGGTCCCGTGGGCAACCACGCCAGCCATCATGGCGACAGTCTGGAATACGCTCTGCGGGTCGGAAACCTGTCGGCGGGTGTCCGTCAGCACCGGCGGGCGAGACGGATTGCCGCATGCGTCGCACAGCGCTCCGGGGGCTCGCCACATCACGTGGCCATCACGGTCCTGCACCGAGTCGATCAGTGTGGGGATAACCTCCTTGCCGCCCTGCTCGAGCATAGAATAGGCGCCCGCCTGACGAAGCACCGTAGTGTCGACCGCACCGAGCGCATTGGGGAGGTAGCGCGTCATCTGGTCGACGACATGGAAGGCGATTGCGTTGGCGGCTACCGCATCCATCCCGACGCGCTGCGCCAAACGGACCGTTACCAGGTTCAGCGACTTCTCCAGCGCTTGGTGGAGGGAAATAGGACCCAAGAAGCCTTTCTCATAGTTGCCTGGTCGCCAAATACCGGCGGCGCCCTGGTCCAGTTCGAATGGCCCGTCCAATACCTTCTGGCTGGGCGAGATGTTCTGTTCCATGGCCGACAGGTAGACCATCGGTTTGAACGAGCTGCCGGGTTGCCGCATCGCCTGGGTGGCGCGGTTGAACTGGCTCGACTCGTAGTTCCAGCCGCCCGACATCGCCAGCACGCGCCCGGTCGCCGGGTCCATGGAAACGAGGGCGCCCTGCACCACCGGCACCTGCCGCAGCAATAGCTTGCCGGTTGGACCGCCGGTTGGCTCGGTCATCACGACGTCGCCGACCTGGACCACGTCCGCCATCCGCCGCGGCGACCCGCCCATTGCGCCGTTGTGGTTCGGCCGGGCCCAGCCGGTATCGGCCAGCAGCATGGAAGACATGTGCGGTGCGCCAGCGGCATCGGTCCAGCCGAGCTTGGCTTCCGCCCCGGTCACATCCAGCGCGACGGCCAACTGCCAGTCGGGCAACATACCCGGCGGCCGCGGCAGGGTGGCCAACGAGCGCGCCCAACCCGTGTGCAGCGCGGCCGCCGTGCTGAGCCGGGCGACCGGGCCGCGATACCCGCTATGGGCGCGGTCGTATGCCATGAGGCCCTTGCGCAGCACTTGATCGGCAGTCGTTTGCAACGCCGGGTCGAGACTGGTGCGCACGACTAGGCCACCCTCGGTCGCTGCCTCGCCGCCGAACCGGTCCACCATCTGGCGGCGTACTTCCTCGCCAAACCAGTCAGACCCGGCGACCACCTCCGGGCGATGGAACTGGCCAGTCACGACCGGGCCGGTCTTGGCGGCGGCGGCTTGCTCGGCGCCGATCGCCTTGTCGTCGACCATGCGGTCGAGCACCCAGTCGCGCCGGGCCCGTGCCGCTTCGGGGAAGCGGAACGGGTTGTAGTTGTTCGGCGCCTTGGGCAACGACGCGAGGAAGGCGGCCTCGGGCAGGGTGACCTCGTCGAGGGACTTGTTGAAGTAGGTTTGCGCCGCCGCTGCCACGCCGTAGGATTGCAGGCCGAAATAGATCTCGTTCAGATACAGTTCGAGGATGCGCTCCTTCGGCAGCACCTGCTCGATCCGCATCGCCAGCACCGCCTCCTTCACCTTGCGCGACATGGTGAGCTGGTTGGTGCCCAGCAGCATGTTGCGGGCGACCTGTTGGGTGATGGTCGAGGCGCCGATCGGGCGGCGGTTGCGCCCGATCTGCATCAGGTCGGTGAAGGCGGCGCGGGCCATCGCGCCGGGGTCCACCCCTTTATGGGTCCAGAAATTCTGGTCCTCGGCGGAGACGAAGGCCTGCTTGATGACGTCCGGGATGGCGGTCAGCGGCACGAAGATGCGCCGTTCCTTCGCCAGTTCCGCGATCAAGCGGTCGTCCCCGGCATAGATCCGGCTCATCACGGGCGGCTGGTATTGGCGCAGGCCGTCGACGGTGGGTAACTCGGCAGATAGGTTTTGGAACGCGTGATAGGCCACGGCTCCGCCCAGGATGGCGGTGACCGCGACCAGCGTCATCGCGATTCCGGCAAGGCGGCCGATGAACCGCAAAGGCGAGCGGCGGGGACGGACAATGGCGGAATGGGCTTTCCGGCCGGGCTGCGGCACTCGTTCGGGCGGCACCAGGCGCTCGTCCGCTCTCAGATCACCCATCGGCTCCAAACTCTCCTAACCCGACACTCACCCCGCCATGCGGATGCCGGGCCCGTCGAAGAAGGCGTACACGGCCCGCTTCATCGCCGCAGCTACAATCGCACGATGCTCTGGCCGACGTAACGCAGCTTCGTCCTGCGCGTTCGACATAAATCCCATCTCGACCAAAACGGATGGGATGTCGGCCGCCTTCAGCACGACGAAACTGGCGTGCCGGGCCGGGTTCTGCAACATGGGCAGGTCGCGGTCCAGCGCGGACACCAATCCGTGTTGCATTCGTACCGATCCTGCCCGAGTCTCCTGCCGCACCAGGCTGGCCAGAATATGGGCGACTTCCGGCGGCTGATTGGCGAACGCGGTGCCAGCGAACCGGTCGGCGCTGTTCTCCCGCACGGCCAGCGCGGCGGTCTGCGCGTCCGATGCCGTGTCCGACAGGGTGTAGATGCTGGCACCGCGCACCGTGTGGTCGCCGACCGCATCGGCATGCATCGATACGAATAGCGTCGCGCCGCGGCGCTGCGCCCACGCGACCCGGTCCTCCAGCGGGATGAACACGTCACGTCCCCGCGTCATCTCCACCCGTAACCGGCGGTCCGCCTCGAGCTGTCGTTGCAGTTCGGTGGCCGCCGCGAAGGCGACGTGCTTCTCGTAAGTCCCGGTGATGCCGATGGCGCCAGGATCCTTGCCGCCGTGACCGGGGTCGAGCACCACCAATGGGAGGGTGCGCAACGGCAGGTTTGGGACGGTTTTGCGGCTCGTGGCATGGGCGAGACGGGTCATTAGGGCGAGCGCGCCGGCCCCCAGCAAGGCGCGCCGTGCAACAAAAGTTTGGTCCATGGCACTTGCTCCAACGCTCCTCACTCTAACACTTGAGGTGCGTTCCGTGACGTTGAGCCTTGATTATGGCCGCCCCGTGTTGCTGTGGAGCCACAATGAAGCTGGGCTTGCAGGGCTGGCATGTTTCCGTCATGTTTGATGCGCTGCGGTGGGGTCTGCCCCGTGGAAGCGCTGTTCTGTCGATTTGGCGGCAGCACCCACGACCGGAATGCCCTCCCTGCCCGCATTGCGCGGCCCGATTGGGTCTGTCGCACGGGGGCCTGTCCAGAACGCTTGTTCGCGGATCCAGGTTGGCGCCGACCCACCCCGGTTTCGCAGCCCTTGCTCGCGCGGCCGATCGACTAGGACCGTTCAAGGCCGAATGAGTGCCGCCGAGACCGTATACCCGCCCTTCAGCCTGTCCGCTTCCACATACGACATGTGGAACGGCTGGGGCGGGTGGCGCGACGGCGGCGAGTCCTCGAGGTCCGGTTCTGCCCTTTCCTACTTATTATTAGGCCGCCGCCGCCTTGCGCCCGTTGCGCGGGGCCGGCTGGCGCACCGGAGTTCCCCCTTCAATGACGAAGCGTATGCTGATCGACGCAACCCACGCGGAAGAAACCCGCGTGGTGGTTCTGGACGGTAATCGACTCGAAGACTTCGACGTCGAGACCGCCGCCAAGAAGCAGCTCAAAGGCAACATCTACCTGGCCAAAGTCGTCCGCGTGGAGCCCAGCCTCCAGGCGGCGTTCGTCGAGTATGGCGGCGGCCGCCACGGCTTCCTGGCGTTCGGCGAGATCCACCCGGACTACTACCAGATCCCCGTCGCCGACCGGCAGCGCCTGTTGGAGCTGCAGGAAGCCGAAGCCCGCGCCGAGGAAGAAGCCGAGGACGCCGCTGCCGAAGCCGCCGAAGCTGCCGGCACCGACTCGCCCGGCGATGATATGCCCCATGATGAGCTAGGCGGGGCCGAGGGGGCCGGCGGTGAGCTTTCCGCCAACGAGGTCTCTGGCGACGAACCGGGCGAGCCCTCCGACACCGACATGGCCGCCGAGCCGCCGCTCCCTATGGAAGAGGACTCGGGATCCACGTCCGAGCAGGCTGCCCTGGCGGCCGCCGTGTCGCAGGATTTCATCGTCGCCCGTGACGAGGCGGTGGAGGACGAGGACGCTCTTGGCCTGAGCGAGGAGCCGGGCGACCCGCCGGGTGTCGATTTCGCACCGGAGATGGCGGAGCCTGCGGCACCCGACCTGACCCCGCCCGAGCCGACTGCCATGCAGCCGGAATCGGCCCTCACCGACGTCGAGGCCGTGTCGGATACACCTCTGTTCGCTGCCGATACCGAGCCGGCGCCCCAGAGCGAGCTACCGCTTGCGATGGACGATGCCGTGACGGGCAGCGTCGAAGTTCTGCCGCCGAGTCCGCCGCCGGAGATGCTGGACGGTGTCACGCCGGAGTTGGCGGAGGATCCGGGCCAGGACGACGCAAGCCGCGAAGACGAGGTGGAGGAGGCCGGCAACAGCGAGCAGCGTCCCTCCCGCCCGCCGGCCCGCTACATGCGGTCTTACAAGATCCAGGAGGTGATCCGCCGCCGCCAGATCCTGCTGGTCCAGGTCGTCAAGGAGGAGCGCGGCACCAAGGGCGCGGCGCTGACCACCTTCATCTCGCTCGCCGGGCGGTTCTCGGTGCTGATGCCGAACTCTCCCCGGGGCGGCGGCATCTCGCGCAAGATCACCTCGGCCGCCGACCGCCGCCGCCTCAAGGAAGTCACCGCCGAGTTGCAGATCCCCCGCGGCATGGGGCTGATCGTGCGCACCGCCGGGGCCGCCCGGCCGAAGGCGGAGATCAAGCGGGACTGCGAATACCTGCTCGAACTGTGGGACAGCATCCGCGAGACCACGATGGCCTCCGTCGCCCCAGCGCTGATCCACGAGGAAGCCAGCCTCATCAAGCGCTCCATCCGGGACAATTACTCCCGTGACGTGGAGGAGGTGACGGTCGACGGCGAAGCGGGGTGGCGGGCGGCGCGCGACTTCATGCGCATGCTGATGCCGGCCCATGCCCGCAAGGTCGTGCTGTGGAACGAGCCGCAGCCGTTGTTCGCCAAGCACACGGTGGAAGCCCAGCTCGACGCGATGCTGGAACCGACGGTGCAGTTGCGCTCCGGTGGCTACCTGGTGATCAACCAGACCGAGGCGCTGGTCGCCATCGACGTGAACTCCGGTCGCTCCACCCGTGAACGCGGGATCGAGGAGACGGCGCTCAAGACCAACCTCGAGGCCGCCGACGAGGTGGCGCGCCAATTGCGGCTGCGCGACCTGGCCGGGCTGATCGTGATCGACTTCATCGACATGGAGAGCCGGCGCAACAACGCGGCCGTCGAGAAGCGCATCAAGGACGCGCTGAAGGACGACCGGGCCCGCATCCAGTTGGGGTCGATCAGCCATTTCGGCTTGCTGGAGCTGAGCCGTCAGCGCCTCCGCCCGTCGCTCGCCGAGACCAGCTTCACCACCTGCCCGCATTGTGGCGGGACCGGGCATGTGCGCACGACGGAGATGGCCGCGCTGGCCGTGTTGCGTGCCGTGGAGGAGGAAGGGTCCAAGCGCCGGGCCGCTGCCATCGTCGTGCATGTGGCTGGGGCCGTGGCGCTGTATGTGCTCAACCACAAGCGTGCCCGGCTGGCCGAGATCGAGGCGCGCTACGGCATGGAGGTCACCTTCGCCGCCGACGAGAGCCTATTGCCGCCGCAGACCCGGATCGAGCGCGTTCGGGCGCAAACGGCGGACGCCCTGTATGCCCCGGCGCCGATGCCGGCCCTCGCGCCGACTCCGGAGGAAGACGATCTGGCCGAGGAAGAGGCAGATTCGGCCAGCGATGACGACGAGGAGGAGGCCGAGGCGGATACCGCGGTCGCCGGCGAGACTGCCGAGGAAGCCGACACCCGCCGCCGCAAGCGCCGCCGCCGTCGCCGTGGTGGTCGCCGTGACGACGCACCCGCCCTACTCGCCGCACCCACCGTCGACCCGGCCAATCTGGAGCAGCCCGAGGTCAGCCCAGTCGCCGCCGAGCCCGCCGTAGCCTCCGACGAGGTCGTGGAGCCGGTGTCCAGCGACGCTACCGCCGAGGAGCCGGTCTCTGCAGAGGCCGGTGGCGAGGATGACGGCCGCGGCCGTCGTCGCGGCCGCCGCGGTGGCCGTCGTCGTCGCCGCGAGCCTGGCGAGGGCGAGGCGCCTGTAGAGGGCGATGGCGAGGCGGTTGCCTCGTTCGATGCGCCCCCTGCCCCCGCGGCATATACCTATACCGGGCCGACCCCGGCCAATCCGTTCGGCGGACAGGCGTTCGACATCTTCGACATGATGGACGAGCCGGATGTGAAGGTCGCCTCGCCCAACCCGGCGCCCGCCTCGCCCGAGCCACCGCCCGTATCGGCGCCGGAACACCGGCCCGAGCAGGAAGGAGAGATAGGTGAAGCCACCGTTCCGGCCGAGCCAGACGCCCCGGCGCCACAGCCGGCCGAACTTGCCGCGGAACCGGAACCAGCCGTGACGGCGGTCGAACCGGCGGTAGTAGAGCCGACGATAGCCGAGCCGGCTGTGATCGAGCCCGCTGTGATTAAGCCCGCCGTGATTGAAGAAGAGGCGCCACTATCGAATGGTCACGCACCGGAACCGGCGCTGGTGGCCGCTAGCGAGCCCGAGTCCACTGAGCCTGTGAGTGCAATCCTGCCGCCTCCGGTCATTGTTGGTTCCGTGCCCGTTGCGGAGAAGAAGCGAGGGTGGTGGCGCCGCTGAGCCGGCAACCTCGCGATCACGCGGCTAGACCAACCGTCGCGGCTTGCTTGACCTAACGTTCCTCCCCGTAAGCCGGGGAGGAACGACGCGACTGCCGATTGCCCTGCGGTCCGGCACCGACAGTCATTGCCGGTGCCAGCCACATGGCTCGGTCTTATTGCGTGCTCAGGCCGGGACGAGCCATTCGCCCGGCCTGAGCGGAGCGGCGCTAGAACATCGCCTCGTCCATCGCCATCATCGCTCCCTTGCCCGACTTGATCGCAAGATACAGCGACGCCGTTTGTGGCAGCAGCCGGTCGACGAAGAACTGCGCGGTGTGCAGCTTGGCCTGGTAGAACCGGGCGTCGCCATTGGCCGTCGGCAGCTTGCGTTGCGCGATCTCCGCCGACCGCACCCACATGAAGCCGAGCCCCACGAGGCCGAACAAGCGCAAGTAATCGGTGGCTGCGGCGCCGGCTTCTTCCGGATCCTTCAGCCCCGTCGTCGCAATCTGCGCGGTGGCGAGTTGCAGCGCGCCGAACGCCCGCTCCAGACCTTTCACCATGGTGCCGAGTTGCGGATCGTCGCGGTGGGCGGCGATGTATTCGCTGACCGGGTGGAAAAAGCGGCGCAGCGAGCGGCCCATGTTCGCCGGCATCTTGCGGCCGACCAGGTCGAGCGCCTGGATGCCGTTGGTGCCCTCGTAGATCAT
>CAXTWC010000110.1:0-18057 GCA_964247805.1 uncultured Acetobacteraceae bacterium
CGAGAACCTGACCGTGTCCGGCCTGGACGAGGACACGACCTGCATCGGCGACGTGCTCGACGTCGGCTCGGCGCGGCTTCAGGTGACGCAATTCCGTCAGCCCTGCTTCAAGCTGGCGCTGTATTTCGGCGACAGGCGGCTGCCTCGGGCCATGGTGCGGTCGGGCCGGTCCGGCTGGTATGCACGGGTGATGCAAGAGGGCACCATCGGCCATGGCGATGCCGTTCTGCTGTCGGCGCGCCCGAACCCAGCCTGGTCGGTCAGGCGGCTCGCCCAGAGCTTCCTGCACGGTGCGGCGAAGCCGGACGAGCGTGCAGAGCTGTCGGGCATGGAGGGCTTGGCCGAAGGCTGGCGCCGTGCCGCTTCGGACGCGGTGACCAGCCCAACAACCACCGGCCTTGATCCCAACCTGCCTGAGAAGAGAACCATGTCGGAAAGAGCCGTCATGCTGCCCGGTCCGGCCCACCCCATTACGACGGAGACCACCCGTTGAAATCGTGAAAGAGCTGTACGCGAAACTGACCGCCGGCGATGCGGGTGGTGCTCTGGCCCTGATGTCCGACGACATCGAGTGGATCACGATGATGGACTAAAAGGTCGGTGGCCGAGGCTCACAGAGGGTGGTGGAGGACATGCTGCGGCCGGCGATGGAGGAGTGGGAGCCTTACACGCTGACGCCGCATGAATTCATCTGCGATGGCGGCAAGGTCGTGTCGGTTGGTCGATTCAAAGGGACTAATCGAGTGACAGGCGAGCATGTTGAGGTCGACTACTCCCACATATGGGAGGTGGAGGATGGCAAGATCGTGCGGCAGCGTCAGTTCATCGACACGGGTAGGATAGAGCCAGCGCGTCGCCCTGGCTGAGCCCAGCTACGTTCTACGATAAGACCCATGCTGTCTTCAGCACGGTTTGTGCCTCAACCACTGGTCGGCCCGGGCTCTTTGGGCATCGCGTGTCGTGCGAGCTTCATCGGGGGTAGACTACACGACTCGGAAAGGCGGACCGGATGGTGATGATGGATCCCCAGGCAGTCGCGGCACTGCCACTATGGCAGTCCGGCCTGTGGCTGACGGGAGGTGCCGTGATTGGCGCCATGATCGTCGAAGTGACGGCCCGCCGGCTGATTCCGCACGAGGTGCGGACGGAACACAACGCCGTCGCGTCCGCGGTGTTCACGGTCGTGGGAACGACCTACGCCGTTCTCCTCGCCTTTGTCGCGATGCTGGCACTCGAGGGCTACAACAGGGCAGAAGCCGTCACCAGCCACGAAGCGTCGCTGGTGGAAGATGTGTTCCAGCTGCTGTCCGGACTGAGCGGACCTGGGCCGGCGGGCATGCGGCAGGACATTGTCGCCTACATGCGGCACGTGGTCGCGGACGAGTGGCCGGCACAGGCACGGGGACAGTCCGTCCCCGTGCAGGTGCCGGCCCTGCAGCGCCTGACGCAGGGTGCCCTGCACACCCGCCCAGACGACCCCGCCGATGCCACGCTCAACGCTCTCCTGCTTGAGAAGGTCACGGCGCTCGGCACGGCTCGGCGGGAGCGCTTGATCGCGGCCCGCACCTCTATCCCGGCCATCGTGTGGTTCGTGCTGATCGCCGGAGGCGGGATCAGCGTGGTATTCGCCTCGCTGCTCGGCGCGCCAAAGCTTGCCATGCAGCTCGCCATGTCGTCCCTGCTGGCGCTATCCGGTGCGCTGGTGCTGCTGGTGATCGTGGCCTTGAGCAATCCCTTCGAAGGCGATCTCGCCATTTCCGACCAGCCGTTCCAACGCGTGCTCACCGAGATGGCTGGCTAGCCAGCCAAGCCGCTGTCCACCTTTGCCGGAGCATGCCTATATACCCGGCCGGCATGTCACTACCTTCATGCTTTGCAGCGGATCGAATCTTCCACCAACACCACCCCAGGTAGGTCGGGCACAAAGGGCTGCGATGTGTCGACTTCGCTCGATCATACGGACGGTAGTTCAACGTCTGCTTTTCCACCCGGTGCTCCGAAGCGGCCGGTCCGCAGTCGGCCAGTCAGTCCGCTGGCCCACCCCCACCTGATTGGTCCAGCTGAGGCGTACAGACGTCCACTTCCCCTCTGCCGTCCTCCGTGATCGCCTCCACCAGCTACGGCGCCAGCAGCGTCAGCTGCAGCATCTCACCAGGACACCGCGCTCGGTCTTCTCCACCGCAGCCTCTCGCTGATCGACGCATACTGCGCGTCCAGAAGTCTTCGTTCCGGTATGAGAACATATGCTCGCCTGCCCGAGCCGAAGCCAATACCGGCAGGAGCGTTGCTGATGTCCCTTGGTCCGGGGCAATGGCTCGTCATCACGTTTCCGCACCCCAGTCACGCAGGTCGGCTACGAAGTCGTCTGGCACTTCCATAGCAGCGAAGTGGCCGCCCCGAGGCGCCTCGCGCCAACGGTGGAGGTCGTAGCCGCGCTCGACCCAGCTCCTCGGCGCGGGTGGCATGCGAGGGTCGGGGTAGGCCGTCATCGCGGTCGGCACCGTCACCCGCTGGCCGGGCGCCATCTGCCGCAAGTCCTCGGCAGCCGCAGCCGCGTAGTAGAACGCCGCCGGGGTGAACGCGTCCGTCATGACGTAGATCATGGCGTTGGTCAGCAGTTGGTCGTCGGTGAACACGTCCTCGAGCGGGCGATGGCGCAAGTCGGCCCAGTCGTGGAAGCGTTCCACGATCCAGGCCAGCTGGGCCACCGGGTTGGCCTGCATCGCGTAGGCGATGGACAGCGGTTTGGTGCCCTGGAGCTGCGCATAAGCGCCGAGCGCCGCCTGCGCCTTGTCCCGGGCTGTCTGCCAGGCTTGCTCCTCCGCGGTCTGCGGTATGCCGGCGGGCTGCACGAGCAGGTAGTTGAGATGGATGCCGCGCACGCCCGCCGGGTGCTCCACCCCTAGCCAAGTGCAGACGGCCGACCCCCAGTCGCCGCCCTGGGCGAGGTAGCGGCCGTAGCCGAGCCGGTCTCGCATCAACGTGTCGAACAGCCGCGCGGTGGAGCGCGCGCCCAGTAGCGAGCGCGGCCGCCCAGAGTACCCGAAGCCCGGCAGGGTCGGAACCACGAGGTCGAAGGCATCGGCTGCCCGGCCACCATGGCGGCTCGGGAAGGCCAGCTTGTGGATCACCTGCCAGAACTCGAACACCGAACCCGGCCAGCCATGCACCAGCAGCAGCGGCCGCTTGCCCCCTGCCTCGCCCACGACGTGCAGGAAGTGGACGTCCACCTCCTCGATCCGGGTGGTGAACTGCGGGTAGCAGTTCAGGTCGCGCACGGCGGCCGCAGCGTCATAGCCGTCCAACCAGTGCCGGCACAGGCGCTGCAGCACGTCCGGCGGGCAGCCGTACCGCCAGTCGCCCGGCTCCACCGGGGAGACCGGGATGGCGAACCCCCGGACCGAGGCGCGCAGCGCGTCGAGCTGCTCCGCCGGCCACTTGACCTCGAACGCCTCGACCCCTGCCGGCATCACTTAACCTCCATTGTTGCCGTGCCCGCCGGCGCACGGTGAGACCCGCCGCGGTCAGTCCACGCGGAACGACCGTAGCACGGCCGGCAGGCTCGCCATCTCACGGATGCGGGCGGAACAGATCGAGGGATCCTGCCCGGTGTCCTCGCGGCCGGCGTTAGGCTGCTCCGAGTTTAATGCGTGCATCGACCGCATGCGCAAGCTCGCCGCGCGTCCTCGCGGGGCCGCGTTGCGGCCGTTCGTCGAAGCGGACCGGCAATTCCATCCGACGATATGGATGCTGTCCGGCAACGAGTATATTGTGCGCGGGGCTGATCGCCGATCAAGTGCTGATGGCATCGGCTCTCGACGACTCGCGCTCGGGGGACCTGGCAGTCATCGCGGAGAACCATCAGCCGATCCTAGAAGCTTTAGTCGACCGGGACGCCGACCGGGCCGTTCGGCTGATGAGGGTGCACCTAACGGTTTGCAGACTTCCAGCTGGCTTCTTGCTGGGACGGCGCGGGATCAACTCCGCTGCCGCGACTTCTGAAAAGGAGCTTTCCGATGCCGAGCGGCAGGCGGGGGTTCCTCACGCCCGCATGTCAGCTCCACCAATCACGGCCTAACGCATCCACGAGGACGCGATGCACGACACGAAGCCTCGCCAGTGCGGCGCTGGCTTCACGAGACAGCTGCATCGGGTCGAATGCCTGCCCGCTCACCGGCTGGCGTTGTTCCACCCAATTCCACTCGGCAATACAGACCAAATCATCGCTCTTGACGATGCGTATCTGCCAACCCTGGTCCAGGTCGTCCCACAGTTCGCCGTCAGGCGTCTCCGGTGCGCTGACCAGCACCTGCAGCAGCGCCTCCGCTTCCGGAACCGTGTCGTACCAGAGGCATTCTGTCAGGACCGAACCGTTCGCGATAATGGCAGGCTTGAGCCAGAAGTACGGTGATCTCGGTTGCAGTTGTGCTGCCCGGCCATGACGGGCAAAGGCGGCAACCACGCTTCTGTAGTGGTGTATCAACTCCTGCTCGCGTCCGATTAGATCCGAGGCGGCGACGCCATTCGTGCCGATGAACGGGAAAGCGGGCATGGGAAGGGGTGCAACCTCGCCAGGGATGATGCGCCCGGTCACCTGGTCGCAGAATTGGATGCCAGTCGAGAGGTGAAACACGGTGTCACACCGGAAATCCTCCACGCGCATGCACTGCCCCGTCCACGCCGTGTCATTCGGGTCAAATTCGCCCATCACCGATTGATGTTCCACCAAGTAAGGTTCCGAACCTGGACCGCTACCCGCCCGCGAGTCACATCTGACGATGTCCGGCTGCGAATGGCTGTGGCCAGAGGAGTCCACTCAGTGTCGACTCCGCTCGGTTGTGCGGCTGGAGGCGATGTCTGCTTTGTGCACCGGCCTTCTCCACAGCGGACCATCCGCTTCCGGCTGAGACATTACTGCGTTTTTTGTAGGGCCGGTATGTAGGAACCTTGGCGCTTCAACGCCGTCCATATCAGGTCTTCAAAGCAATCTTTTTAACGGATCCAGAGTGACCACAGTCGGTGTTGCCTAATCAGCGAGCATAATCCGAAGCCAAACCGGCTCCGCTACGCCTGACCGTCGCGACAAAGTCATCGTCCCCAAAATTCGCTTCTCACCCGCTCGACTTCCTGTTTCACTTCGTAATGACGCCGTGCCGAAGAGCGCGGCTCGGAGGAGACGGAAATGAAGCGCTACATCGCAAGGCCGGCTGTCATAGCCGTTCTAGCCCTCTGGGCCGCTACCGCTACCGCGGGGGCACAGACCAAGCACTACCGTTTCGCCTACGAGCAACCACACTCCACCGGTTTCGGCATCGCTGCCGACACGTTCGCGGCCAAGTTGTCCGAGCTCAGTCACGGCACCATGGCGGTCGACCAATTCCCCGCAGCCCAACTCGGCAGCGAGCCGCAGGAGCTGCAGCTCGTTAAAAGCGGCGATATCGACTTCATCATCGTCAGCACCGCCAATTCCGCCACCCTCTCGCCCGAGGCCGGAGTGCTGTCGCTGCACTACCTGTTCCCGACCGAGGCCATCCTCGTCAAGTCGGTCAGCGACCCGGCGCTGGTTGCGGCCGTGCGCAAGATGTTCGACGACACCGTCACGGGCGCGCACGCCCTCGCCCTCGGCACGCTCGGCCTGCGCGAGTTCTACGGCGCAACGCGGGAGATCCACCGCGTGGAGGACATCAAGGACGTAAAGGTCCGGGTGCAGGCCACGTCGACGGAGGACGAGCTGTTCGCCGCCTATGGCGCGCAAACCGTGCACATGCCGTTCGGCAGCGTCTACACCTCGCTGCAGACGGGCGTGGTGCAGCTCGCGGAGAACGGGCTCGACGTCTACGCGGCTAGCAAGCACTACGAAGTCGCCCCCGTCGTCTCGATGTCCAACCACGAGGCCAACGACAACGTGCTCTGGGTCAGCGACAAGCTGTGGCAAACCCTGTCGGCCGAACAGAAGGGCTGGGTGCAAGCCGCCGCCGACGAGGTCGCAAAGGTCGAACCGCCCCGAGCGATTGAATTGGAGCACAAGGCGCGCGCCCGGCTGACCGCGCTGGGCGTCAAGTTCGTCGAGGTGGACACCAGCGGCTTCATCAAGATTGCCGCCCCGCTCGAGGACGCCATCGCCGCAAAGCTCGGCCCGCACGCGGTGGAAGTCCTGCGCCTCAGCCGCGCCGTGCGGGAGTGAGCGCCGCTCGCTCGCTCACCTGGCGCGCGCTCGACCCGCTGGAGCGCGCGCTGATGGCGCTGTGCGGGCTGACCCTGTTCGGGTTCAGCCTCACGGTGCTGCTCGACATCCTCACCCGCCTCGCCGGGCACCCGCTGCGTTCGGCGCAGGAGGTGACCGACACGTTTTTCATCTACGGCATCTTCATCGGCGCCGCCGTGGCCACGCGCCGCAACGAGCACCTGACCCTGACGGCCGCGGCGGATGCGCTGCACGGCGCCCCCCGCCTGCTGCTCGAACTGATCATCCGCGGGGTCGTGCTGGCGGTGGCGCTCTGCATGGTGGTGTTCGGATACCGCAACTTCCTGGGCGGCTTCAGCAGCTTCCGCATGCCCTCGATGACGCCGATCGCCTCGTTGTATGCCGCCATCCCGCTCTCTGGCGCGCTGATCGCGCTGTTTGCGTTGGAGGGCATGGTGCAGGGCTGCCGCAACGGCTTCGAAAGCGCCGCGCCGCACACGCAGCCTGTCACCGCCGCCTGATCCTGTGAGCAACACGGCGATCCTCGGCGTGATGATCGCGCTGTTCCTGGTCCTGGGCTACGCCGGGGTGCCGGTCGCTTTCGCGCTGATGGCGGGCGTGCTGGCGGGGGCGGCGTTCACCGACGTGGCGCTGCCGGCGATCATTCAGCAGATGTTCAACGGCGTGGATTCCGAGGCGCTGCTGGCGGTGCCGTTCTTCCTGCTGGTGGGCGAACTGATGACCTCGGCCGACGTGGTGATCCGCATCGCGGATTTGTCGCAGGCGCTGGTGGGCCACATCCGCGGCGGGCTCGGCCAAGTGGTGGCGGTGTTCAGCATGTTCTTTTCCGGCATGTCCGGCTCGGCCACCGCCGACGTGGCCGTGCTCAGCCGCACGCTCGGGCAGCCGATGCAGCGCGACGGCTACACCGCGCCGTTCACCGCGGCGCTGGTGGCGGCGGCGTCCACCATCGCGGTGCTGGTGCCCCCCTCGATCACCGCGGTGGTGTATGGCGCGGTCGGCAACGTGTCGATCGCCGGGTTGTTCCTGGCGGGGATGCTACCGGGCCTGATGATCGGCCTGGGCCTGATGCTGCACTGCTATCTATTCGGCCCGGCCGGCATCCGCCGCCGCCGCGCCAGCCTCCTCGAGATCGGCCGTGCGGGCGGCCGGGCGGTGCTGCCGCTGATGACCCCCGTCATCCTGCTGGGCGGCATCCTGACCGGCTGGTTCACGCCCACCGAGGCAGGGGTGGTGGCTGTGGTCTGGATCATCGTCGTGGTCATCCCGGCGCTAAACCGCGGCCATGTGCGCCATTTGGCGAGCGATTTCTGCCAGGCCGGGCTGATCTACTCGCTGCCCCTGATCACCATCGCCGCGGCCGCCGCGTTCGGCTGGCTGCTCGCCTATTTGCGCGGACCGATGGTGGTGTCGGACTGGCTGACGCAGGTGGCGGGTACCGACCCCCATTTGATCATGCTGTGCCTGGTGCTGCTGTTCACCGTGGTCGGCGACTTCATCGAGCCGATCCCCACCATCATCATCTTCATGCCCGTGGTGGCGAGCCTGACCGAGAGCGGCAACATCAACCCCGTCCACATGGGCGTGCTGCTGATCGAGACGCTCGCCTTCGGGCTGATCACCCCGCCGTACGGGCTGGTGCTGCTGATGGCGTCCAAGTTCGTGGGCGTTCGCTTTGCCAGCGCATTGCGGGCGAGCATGCCGATCTACCTGGTCTTCCTCGTCACCATCGTTTTTACGATCTTCGCGCCGAGCGTCATCCTGTGGCTACCGAAGCACTTCATCCCGCAATCCGTCGGGTGCTTCCGCGCACCGGGGGGGACTGGGTTCATCTGCCCGTAAGGTGATGCATCACTCGAGCTCGAACAACGCCTTGGGATCCAGAGCCGTGAGCGACAAGCCGTGCCGCCAAGTTCACCTATTCGCGATTGAGCGTTGGTTCCAAGGCGAGCAGCCCAGACAATTTGTCTGCGAGGCTTCTTAGCGCCTCAGCGACGGGACCGGTCAGCACCTTACGGGTCATCACAGAACTAGCGCCACCGCACTCCGTCTTTTGGGGGATGTCCGGCGATTGAATCTTCAGCGCCACCGGGCCACGGAGCCGGCGTGCAAACGCAACTGCCTCGGCCGCCGTCGCCAGACTCTCCTGCGTGACTGGGAGGCCGTAGGCGGCAAACACGCGCTTACTCGCCTGTTCCGTCAGCGCCGTCGACCCGGCGCCGAGCGCGTTTCGTGCCGCGCTAAGACCCGTTCCATCGGGGCGATGCGGAGCCGGGCGCTGGGACTGCGCAAACTCGCCGTAGGCGGCCGCACGCGAGACTGCACGCAGCAAAGGGCCCGATCTCGGAACACGATGATGCCTGCACTAGACAGAAAGCCCGGACCCAGCGTCCGGTCGTCATTGCAACCTCCGCTCCACAGTACGGCCACAGGCTTGGGCGCGGTCAACGCGAAGGGCTTTGTCGTGAACCTGCGGATCTACCACCCTGAAGTCAAACGCGATCGGTGTGCCGATCGTTGGTGCCGGTGGCCGACGCGTAATGGCGCTCAACTGCCCCTATTTCTACACTGGAGGCAGAGTCGATGCTCCGCCAACTGAAGGGCTGGCCGCTGCTGGACGGGGCTAGCGGGCGGCGCCGTGCCGACGTGGCTGCTTTGGCCGATGCCATGGTGCGGCTGTCGTGGCTGGCTGCCGATCTTGGCGGTGCCGTGAGCGAGATCGATATGAACCCTGCAATCGTCTGCCCCGACGGGCTGCACATTGCCGACGCATTGGTGATCCGCGCATGAGCAGTGTCGCAGTCGAGCGCCATGGTAGCGAGCTGGTCGTCACGATCGACCGCGCGCACGCCGCGAACGCCGCGAACGCCATTGATGAGGCTGTGGGCGCCGGGCTGTGCAGCGCCTCGGTGACCGCCAACGCCGATGCCGCGATCCAGGCTCCGGTGCTGACCGACGCCGGGGCTCGCGTGTTCTGCACGGGGGCGGATTTGAAGAACTCGACCGGGTTGCTTCCGCTGGCCTTGGCCGAGCGACGCGGCGCAACACTCTCAGCATTGCTGGACGCCGCCCTCTCCTTCGCAAAGCCGTTTGTCGCCGCTGTCAACGGGGTCGGCGCGGGTGCGGGTGCGATGTTGGCGCTGCTGGCGGATGCCGTTGTCGCAGCCGAGACCACCCGCTTTGTTTTGCCGGAGATCGAGCACGCCATGCCAACACCGATCGGCCTCGCCATCCTGACTGAACTTGGTGGCTCTGCCTTCGCCGCCGACCTGGTCCTGTCCGGCCGGTCAATGCCGGCCTCCGAGGGGGAGCGGCGTGGCCTGATGCACTGCGTGCCCACGGCCGGGCTGCTGGAGGCGGCGTTGGAGCACGTGCGGCTGCTTGGCGGCTAACCTGCACTCGCGTTTGCGCTGAACAAGGACTGGCTACAACGCCGACGCCGGCAGGTCATTGCCGAGGCGACGCGTGACGCAAGCGCCTACCGCTTGCGCAGCCTCATAGATGACTTCGTGACTATGCCTGAGCCAACTGTCGCCTCGAGATCTCCAGGCATGTGATTGAAGACGGCCTGGAAGCGGCCCAGGTGCCGGATGCCGCGAACGATCTATGATGCCTAGGCGATGCCTAGGCACTTGGCCAGCCCTCAGGCCGGTCAAATTAATCATAACTCATTGATTTGATGGCGCCGGCGCGCGGTCGGGCAACGGGTGACGCCCGGAAGAAGCCCCGGGAACGCTGGACTGATGTCGCTTAAGCTGAACGAAGCCGCCATCAACAAAGCCGCCCGCGAAGTGACTACCAGCAAGGTCAGGCGCGATCTGTCCGACGCAGGGTGTAGCGGGTTGCGGCTACGGCTTACCCCGGCAGGCGGCAAGTCCTGGGTGCTGGCCTGCCGCGACGGTTTCAATCGGATGCGACGCTTTCCACTGGAAACTTACCCGACGCTCTCGATCAGCGAGGCACGCGACAATCCACGGGCATTGCACGTGAAGTTGAAGGATGAGGGTGCGGACCCGTAGCCGATCGGCGGCGCAACCGGGCGTTGGGTGATGCTGCGCGCGAAGGAATTGGCACCTTACAAGCCTTGATCGACGTTTACGGAAGGCAGCGCGGCGGAGAACTCCGGTCGTGGCCGGAGGTAAAACGCCGGGTTGAGCACGTGTTCAAGCCATTCCTATCTGGCCCACTGGCAGCGCTTTGCTGCGGCTATCTGCAACTCCAGGCCGACGGTTACCTGGCCCGTCAGGTGGCATCCGCTGCAGTCCGCTATCTGCGGCCGATCCTGCGTTGGGCAGCGGCACCGGGGCGGGAATACGTACCTGCTGACATGGCTAACATCCGCCCACCTGCCACGACGCGGCGGCGTGACAGAATTCTATCCCGTGAAGAACTGGCCGTGGTGCTGTCGGCGCTACGCCGATCCGACCGCCCCTATTCGGCTGCAATGCTTTTCATCCTGTTCACGCCGGCGCGCCATGACGAAGTCTGTACTGCGTTATGGCGGCACGTAGATGCAGCTGCCGGAACTTGGACCATTCCGACGACGAAGAACGGACAACCCCATGTCGTGCCACTCTCCCGGCAAGGCATAGAGGTGCTTCACGCGCAATTGACCAAGGGTGGAAAGCTCAATCCGGACGCGCTGATTTTTTACACTACTGCTGGGTCTGAACTCGGAAACTGGGATCGAGAGACGAAGCGGTTCCATGTCGCAACCCGCACGGCTGATTGGACCCGCCACGATCTGCGTCGCACCGGTGCCACGATGCTCGGTGAGCTGGGCGAACTCCCGGACATAGTCGAAGCAGCCTTAAACCACGTTTCGATCCGCTCTGCGCTTGCTGCCACTTACAATCGAAGTCGTTACCGGCCGCAGGTTGCCGCTGCATTGCAGAGGCTGGGCGATGCGCTAGACGGGATTGATGCCGGTAGCGCCGGAGTAGTGCCGATCCGACTAGCTGGCTGACGACCCTGCCGGCGGCATCGGAGACAGTGGGCCAGGGTTTTTCGCATGCTCTGCGAGGCGTCTGACATGGAGGTCACCGTGGGCAAAGCTGACAGCGACCCTAACACATCTTGGCAGCTCGCCGACGTCGCCGTCGATCCTTGGTTCGATAGCAACAGGACTTTCCATGAGCTTCCAGAGGAGATCCAAGCCCAACTGAACCAGGGATTGATGCCGCTCCTATGGGATCGAAGCTCGCCCCGTCAGCGGCGCAAAATTAGACGCGAATGGCATGACCAACACCATCCCGCACTTGCCCAAGCTCACGAAGCGGTCTGGGAGAAAATGGATGCACTCAACGATTGCGAACGGACCGCATCACGGATAGCCCTTGAAGACCGATAGATGACCGAGGTTGTGCTGCATCGGACAGAACGGCTCAGGCTTAACAAGGAACTAGAGCGCTACCCCAACTGACCGAATCGCAGGCGATTCCCGAATTGGCTGAATTCCGATTCACACTCCCTGCCGAGCGGGAGTCCGGCTAGGATGTCGAAGGCGCTTTCGTTGGATTTGCGGCAACGGGTCGTGGCCGCTGTTCGGGATGAGGGATTGAGCCACCGCGCGGCCGCGGCGCGCTTCAAGGTGAGTGCTGCCAGCATCAGTCGCTGGCGGACGCTGGAGCGGCAGTCCGGCGACCTCCGGCCCGGGCCGCTGGGTGGCGATCGCCGGAGCGGCGCGGTTGAAGCGCATGCCGGAGCGATCCTTCGCGCCTTCGAGGCGCGTCGCGACATGACGATCGAGGAACTGCGGGGCGAGCTCGCGGGCCAAGGCCTGCGCTTTGGCTAACCGCCGGTTCCTCCAGATGTGCAGTCACTACCTGGTCGATCCCGTGGCCAGCACCCCAGCATCGGGCTGGGAGAAAGGCCAGATGGAGAACCAGGTGGGGTTGGTGCGGGAGCGATTCTTCTTGCCGCGGCTGCGGGTCAAGAGCTACGACGAGCTGAACGCCTGGCTGCTGGACCAGTGCGTCGCGTATGCCCGGGCCAATCGCCATCCCGAGCTGCGCGACCAGACGGTGTGGTCGGTGTTCGAGGCCGAACGGCCCAGCCTGGTGCCGTATGCCTGCATCCGCGACGGCGCCCGCAGCCGGTTCTTCAACGTCGTCGACCTAGTGAACCGGCTCGAGGCGGAGACCCGCTCCGGCCGCCAGGGCCGGATGGCGGACTATCTCTGCCGCATGGATTTCGTCGTGCTAGACGAACTTGGCTACCTGCCGTTTGCCCAGTCCGGGGGCCAACTGCTGTTCCACCTGGTCAGCCGCCTCTACGAGCAGACCTCGGTGATCGTCACCACCAACCTGGCCTTTGGCGAGTGGCCCAGCGTGTTCGGCGGCGCCAAGATGACCACGGCGCTGCTCGACCGCCCGACGCATCACTGCGAAATCGTCGAGACCGGCAACGAGAGCTGGCGGTTCAAGAACCGAGCCTAACCGTGTGCCCCGGCTTGCACCGGTAAACCACAGGCACCTCCCGCGCGCCGCTGCGTCAGCCTCTGGACGGGCACGCCGCGGCGCGCGGGTCCCTCCTATGGATTACCGGCACAAGCCTACCCAAAAGGGGGTCCCAATTGGCCGCCGATATGGAGTGCGCCCCTGGGGGTGGACAGAATCAAGCCGCTGTTTTGACCGTCTGCCGGGCGTGTTGATCCTCGAACTGCACGGGGCTGAGGTATCCCAGCGCCGAGTGCAGCCGTCTTGAGTTGTAGACGTCGTCGATGAAGCGCGGAAGGTCGGCAGTGACGTCCTCGAACGTCTCGTAGGCCGCCAGGTAGACGGCCTCCACCTTCAACGTCTTCATGAAGCTCTCCGCTTTGGCATTGTCGTAGGGGTTGCCCCGGCGACTCATCGATCCCGCCAGGCCATGGGCGGCCAACAACGCGCGATACACTTCCGACGCGTATTGCGACCCCCTATCGGAGTGGTGAATGCAGCCCTTTGGAGGCTGCCGGTTCCTGACGGCGGCCTTCAACGCCGCGACGGCGATGCGGGCATCCATGGAGCGGCTGATGGCATAACCGACGACCTTGCGCGACCAGGCATCCAGGATGGCAGCCAGGTAGACGAAGCCGCCGGGGATAGCGACGTAGGTCAGGTCCGCTACCCAGAGCTGATTAGGGCGATCGGGAACGATATCCTTGGTCAGGTCGGCATAGATTGGTCCGGCATGGTCGCTGTCGGTTGTCACGACGTAGCGCCTGCGCTGTTTTGGCTGCAAATCGTGCTCTCGCATCAGGCGTCGGAGCTTCTTGCCGTTCACCACCACGCCCTGGTGGCGCAGCGCCGCCCCGACCCGCCGATAGCCGTAGCACTCGAACTCGTCGCAGATTGTGCCGATCCTGGCGAGAATGGCATCGTCAGGCAACGTGGCTGCCGAGGCGTCGTAAAAAGTGGATCGCGTGATCCCCATCAGCTCGCACCCCCTGCTGACGGAGACGCCACGGGGCCGGTGACGACGGAGGTACTCGCGCTTTTCGGCCGGGGTGCATGCTTCAAAGCCCCCTTTAGCAGTTCGATCTCCAACGCCTGCCGTCCGACCAGACGCTCTAGGGCCGCGATCTTCGCTTCGTATTCCTGCATCAGGTCGGCTGCCTGCACGTCGTCATCCAAGGCGCCAGCCTCGAACTTGCCGACCCAGATCCGGATCAGTTGCCGCGAGATGTCGTGCTGCTTGGACAGCGCGTGCAGCGTCTCGCCAGCGATGAACTCCTCCGCAACCTGCCGCTTGAACGCGGCACTATGTGAACGGTGCTTCGTCATGGCTTCCATTCTCCGGAAGCCCAGCAAAGGGGGTCAATTCAAATCGTCCATTCTGTCCACCCCCAGGGGCGCACTCCAATAGAGGGTCCTGTTTCCAGGCCGTTTGACATCCCAGGTTGCCGATCAGCTCGACACGGTTGACGAACATGCCCATGATCTCATTCCTTCATCATTCATCCTGAGAGGTCTGCCCGGCTCCGTGCCAGGCGTCGTCCTCTCGGATGCGGTCGAAGGAAACCGGAGAGCTGGACTGCCCGCCCCCGAGCAGCGTGGCTTGGTGCGGGAGCGGAGCGACACGGCAGTGTTGCGAGCCGGAGGCGCCGTGGCTTTGCAAGGCGGGGATGCGGAGCGGGACGGACCCCGGTTAGACCGCAGCAACCCGAGAGGGGACAGCGCCCGCACGGCGCCGGTCAAACCTCCCTTCCCCATTCTCTCCTCTCATTTGTGCTCGTACACGCGTCGAGGACTCCCCTGCTGCCAACACGAGGGGTTCTGAAATGCTTGGCGAGTTACGGCATCAATCGTCGAGAGATGCTAGCCCTACATCGCGGAGGTCCGATAGCAGCGGAAGCAAATGCAATTTACCCGGCTGGAAACCGTAGGCCGCCGCTTCCGACCACTTTAGGTCGCTTGCGGATCAGAGAGCGATGCCTGAAGCTGGATAGCCGTTCGGCGCCCCGCGATGCACATTTCCTCGTGAGCCCGCAAGTGACCCGTCAGGGCTTCACGAAGCGGCAGGCGAACCGATCGGTCTTGCCCTTGATTGTGGGGTCGGACACCTTGATCGAGTGCAGATCGTTCTTGTCCGCGAGTATGGTGCTTTGCGCATCCAGCACGAAGCCGGCCGCCTCCACTCCGTCGCGGACGGACACTGGATCGATCCGATGCAGCGACTGGGTGTCGCTCGTGCCCGCCCCGGCGGCGGCGGCGTGGTCGACGATGACGTAGGATCCACCGGGCTTCAGCCGCTCGTAAGCGACTTGATTGAAGTCGGCCGCAGTCGCGCCCTTGGCCCCGATCAGCTTGGTGTGGAGATCGTGGTAAAACAGGTGCAGCCAAAGGACATCCGCTGATTGCGTGACCTCAGGCATTGCGACGAGGTCCGCCGAGACGGCTTCGACGTTTTCTCGGCCCGGCTCCTTCGAGAGTGCCTGCATGCGGCCGAGCTGATCTTCCATACAGCGGCAATTTCGGTCGGGACGAAGCTATAGCCCGACCTTCTGGTCCCACGACGTCGGAGAAGAGGCACGTCCAGTCGCCGGCGCCTGGGTAAACGTCGATGACGGTGGAGCCCGCGTCTACGCGTACGAACCGGATCAACTCGGACAGCTTGGATTGGTCGTACAACGAGAGCTCCTTTACGGTTGGGCATTCAACGAACGGGCGGCGAACGAGGGGGCGATGCATGGCTGAGCCACCGTCTTACCCCCCCCAACCCAATGGCCGCAGATGGCGAGCGCTATGCCGCCAGCTCGTTCGGATCGCGCTGCGATGAAACTTCAGCGGCTTTCGCCGCCATCGTCGCGTGGGCCCACCAGACGAGCTCATCCAAAGCCGACTTGGCCTTGCCCTGCAGGTGTGTCTCGATATCTTCGATGGGCTTGTTTGCGCCCATCGGCGAGGTCGACATGAAGTCGGCACCGCCAATGTTGACGGTGTTTGCGGTCGATACCATCTTCAGCGCACTCGTAATTTGGCGTAGATGCTCAATCGCCCGCGCCGCCCCGGCCCCGCCGTAACCAATGGCAGTGAACGGCTTCCGTACCCACTCCTTATAGGCTTGGTCGAGCGCATTTTTCAACACGCCCGTGATCGAGCTGTTGTATTCGGCTACCACAAAAACGAAGCCGTCGTATCGGGCCAGCGTCTTCTGCCAGCGCAATGCTTCGGCGTTCTCGCTGGGCGTCGATATTGGCGGCCCCTTCTCATTGAAGAAAGGCATCGGATGGTCGCGAAGGTCGACGAGCTCCGCCTCGATGTCGTCACGGGCCTGGGTCTGTTTCAGCATCCAGCCAGCGGCCTTGTCGGCGTAGCGACCGGGCCGGGTCGAGCCAATCACAATGGCAATGCGGGGTTTTGAGGTCATAATAACCTCATCTCCTTTTCGCCAATTTGCTGCAGCATTACAGAAGGCAAGTTGTAGCAATGAAAGGACTCGATCTTCCCACCCTCAAGGTGATATATATCGCAAACCGGCGCATCTATTGTCTTGCCTGTTGGAGCTAGAGTTCCAGAAGCAAGGCCCAGCTCACCTTTATGCGTTCCTCGAATTGCGATTTCGACAACGACGACGTTCTCCGCGACGTAGATGCTAAGTAACTCACGGTGAACGTCGGGAAATGCACTTGCTAAGGCGGCAATCGAGTCACCAATAGCTTTCCCGCGGAACTTCGTGCCGGAAGCCATATCCAACATGTATCCTTTGTCAGAAAACATGGAGACAAACCTCTCCGTATCTAATCCCTTCCCCTCTGCGTAGGTGTAGAGTTCTCTGATGAACTTCTCATGATCAAGCATAACCGATCCTCTCTGAAAGCCGTTACCGCAATCTAGTGTTTCGGCAAGACGTGCCACTGCTCAACGTATCGATGTACTAGAGCCTGAGCGGGCGTCCATCTCGGAGGCCTGCGCCAGTGCTTGCGTGTCGATATATTCCCGGATGTTCGCCACTTTGCCGTTTTGAACAGTAATGGCGAAGACCCAATCGTCCTCGAACGTCTTATTCGTGGCTTTGATTTTCCCCTTGGCGACGCCGACGACCAGAACCCGGTCTCCTTGCGCCACATATTCGGTAGGCTCTGTAGAGGTTTCGACCGTTTCGGAAGCCGTTTTAAGAAAGTCAGTCAACCCCGCGTGCCCGCGATGCGTTCCGGCGAGTGGCCAGTCCTTTCCCGGAATGATCCACTCAAAATCTTCGGCAACCAATGCAAGCAGCCCTTGCTTATCGCCGCGGCCCATTGCTGAAAAAAAGTTCTTCACAGTCTGAACATTCTTTTCGATGCTCATTGCAATCTTTCCTTTTCCTTACATCGGCTCGTGTCCGGTCAGATCGGACACGGTGTGGCCCACAAGGCCGGATCACGTCGAGATTGCGATCACGGTTCGTCAGTCGAACTTGACCAGGTCCTTGAAGATAAGCCGACCCCAGCTATTTCCGCGCGCCTGCACAAGCAGTCCGCCTTCAGAAAGCCCGCCAAGTTTGATCGGCGCGAAACCAAGTTCTTCTGCGAGCACAGCAATTTCAACTGCAGCATCGTCATCGTCGCTCGCCAGGAACACGACTCTCCTGCCACCCGGTACTACAGCCGGGTCTTGGTCAAGGCTGGCAGCACCCAAATGGTTGAAGCCCTTGACCAGTCTTGCACCAGTGAAGGCCTGGGCGACGAACCTGGAAGAAGGCTGTCCTCCCAGTTCCTCAGGGGGCACGCCGTAGGCATTGGTCACGTCGACAATCGTCTTCCCCTGCCAGGTGGGCAGCGCCTTTGCGACATCCTGGTGCGACGCGAAACTGACGGCCAGAAAGACGATGTCCGCCTTGACGGCTTCGGCCAGTGTTGTGGGAATAATCGTGGGTCCGATCGCGGCCGCGGCGGATGCAAAGCTCTCCGGGTCGCGCTTGGTCGCCACAGACACCTCGATGCCCTTACGGGCAAATGCCTTGGCCAGGGCCTGGCCGATATGCCGAAGCCGATAATGGCGTGGCTCATATGTAATCTTCTTGAGTTTACCGCGCTCGCTCGGGCTCCGAATGCCGGATGGAGCCTGACCGGGCGTAGCGCGTCAGATTTGCGCTAGGCCGCCGTCGACGGCGACCTCGCTGCCGGTCATGAAGCTGCTGTCCGACGACGCAAGGAAGGCGGCCACGGCTCCGATTTCCGCCGGGTCGGCCATGCGCTGGAGCGGCGTCATCGCGCCATAGGCCTTCTGGCCCTCCTCGCCTAGCGCCGCCTTCGCGAGTTCGGTCGCCGTCGCTCCGGGCGACAGCACGTTTACACGAATGCCGGTGCCCTTCAGGTCCTCCGCCCAGGTCCGCGCTAGCCCGAATTATGCGCCAGGGGTGACGGGCATGGGACAAGCCGCTGATACGAT
>CAXTWC010000111.1:0-17956 GCA_964247805.1 uncultured Acetobacteraceae bacterium
CTCCTGTTGCAGTGATCTGCATAGATCTAGACCGGTTTAAAACGGTGAACGACACCCTAGGCCATGCGGTAGGCGATGCACTACTGACCAAAGTTGCCGAACGACTTCGCAGTGTGTCCCGCGAAGGCGATCTTGTAGCGAGGCTTGGCGGTGACGAGTTCGCGATTCTTCAAGTCAACGGGAAGCAACCTCAAGCGGCAGAGGCCTTGGCAGCTCGCTTGGTGGACCTCGTAGGCCGGTCCTACCTGGTTGGCGATCACATGCTCAATATCGGTGCAAGCGTTGGTATTGCCATGTCACCCGATGACGGGGATAGCGCGGACACTCTGCTGCAGCGCGCGGATTTGGCGCTGTATCGAGCCAAGCTCGACGGACGCGGTCGATTCCGGTTCTTCCACAAAGGCATGGATGCAGAAATGCAAATCCGGCGGTGTCTGGAGATCGATCTGCGCAGGGCGTTGGCGCTGCAAGAGTTCGAACTCGTCTACCAGCCGCAAATGAACCTGGTTACGAATGCGCTCGTCGGCTTTGAGGCGCTGCTTCGTTGGCGCAGCCCCACCCGTGGCCTGGTCTCCCCCGCCGATTTCATTCCCCTTGCCGAGGAAATCGGTCTCATCGCCTCGATCGGAGAGTGGGTGCTGCTCACAGCATGCCAGGAGGCCGCGTCTTGGGAGAAGCCAGTCTCAATCGCCGTCAACGTCTCCGCTATCCAGTTCCGCGGCACGGAGTTGGTCCACACCGTCACGTCCGTCCTTGCGTCGACAGGTCTACATCCAAGTCGCCTGGAACTAGAGATAACCGAAGGTGCCTTACTCGATAACACGAGTAAGGTTCTCCAGGTATTGCACGCGTTGAAGGCATTAGGCGTGCGCATTTCCATGGACGATTTCGGCACAGGGTATTCATCCCTGAGTTATCTGCAGAAATTTCCGTTCGACAAGATCAAAATCGATCAGTCGTTCGTGCGAGGGTCAGACGACAGCACGGACGCGGACGCGATCGTCCGAGCGGTTGCAGCTCTCGGGGCCAGCCTCGGGATCATGACGACTGCTGAGGGGGTCGAGACCGACGAGCAACTTGCCCGCATGCGGGCTGGTGGTTGCACCGAAGTACAGGGTTACCTCACCGGGCGTCCGTTACCTGCCACGGAAACGGCAGTTTTGCTCTCTGCGCTCGGCACTTAAACCTATCCCCAGGAGTAATCATGAAAGCCAGTATTCATCGGTTGATATATTACAGCCGGAATCGTTTTGAGTCGGGTGAACTAGACGCTGCCTCGATTAACGACATTCTGTCGGCGAGCCGCCGGAACAATGTCGTGGTCGGCGTCACGGGCGCTCTCCTGTTCAACAGTGGCTACTTTGGCCAAGTTCTAGAGGGACGCTGTGCGGCCGTAGCCCAGACTTTCGAGAGGATACAACAAGATCCTCGGCACGGTGACTGTCTGGTGCTCAGTTTTACCCAGGTTCCGTGTCGGTCTTTTCAAAGCTGGTCAATGGCCTTTGTAGGCGCCTCTGCCGATGACTCCGTCCGATATGGCGACATTGCTGACCAGAGTGGCTATGACCCTTCGCAAATGACGGGCGAGGCACTTTATGACACCCTGCACCGTTTGCTGATTTCGGAAGCTGTTGCCGCTTAAGGAAGTAGCCCTCGTGTGTTCGACTTCTGGCACAGCTAGAGGCGAGGGACGCAGTATTAACCGGCCGCTGGGCGGCCGATGGCGACACCGCCTGGGTGTTCCACCTGCGGCAGGCCGTGTTCCACACGCATCGGCGTCTCGCTGGTACTGGTCTGGATCGTGGCCACCATCGTGTTCCTGGCGATCCGCCTGGTGCCGGGCGACCCCGCGGAGCTGTCCCAGGGCGGCGTTGGGTGAAGAATTTTGACCCGGGTTCGCGAACCACTGACCGTTGAACAAGGCGCGTGCGCTGGCCCGCCTGGCTATCAGCATCGTCGTGCTTGCCACGAAATCTGGCGCCTACTGGCTGACGGGCAGCGTGGCCCCATAGTCGGACGCGCTGCACACCGTGATCAACGGCGCGGCCGGCGCCAGATTGGTTGATTTAGGTCATATCATTGAGGTGGCAGGCGCTCAGGTGCCCGGGCGCCACAGTTTTGAGCGCCGGGCTCTCCTCGTGGCAGCGCGGCATCGCTTGCGGGCAACGGGGATGAAAATGGCACCCCGGGGGCGGCGCCATGGGGCTCGGCAATTCACCCTGTATGGGGGAGTAGCGGCGGCGGCCAAGCTCGACACGGGGCACTTCGGCCAGCAGCGCTTGTGTGTAGGGATGATTGGCGCGGCCGAATATTTCCTCGGTGGGCGCCTGTTCGACAATGCGGCCGAGATACATGATGGCAACGCGGTCCGATAGATGTTCGACCAGCCCAAGGTCGTGGCTGATGAACAAGTAGGTCAGGTTCAGCGTCTCGCGCAAATCCATGAACAGGTTGATGATCTGCGCTTGGATCGAAACGTCCAAGGCTGCAACCGCTTCGTCGCACACCAGCATGTCGGGCTGCACTGCGAGGGCCCGGGCGATCCCCACGCGTTGACGCTGGCCGCCGCTGAACTGGTGGGGGAAGCGGGAGCGATAACTCGGGTCGATGCCGGCGCGCTGCATTTGGTGGCAGACGTAATCATCGAAGCCGTCGGGGCCGATCAGGCCGTGGAACCGCGGCGCCTCGCCGATGATCTCGGCGGCGCGCATTCGGGGATTGAGGCTGGCATAGGGATCTTGGAAGATCATCTGAACCGACAGCTGGGCCCGTCGCGCGTCGCTGCGGTTCATTTCCGCCATGCGCCGCCCGCCGAACAATACGTCCCCATTGGACGGCTGCATGATCCCCGACGCCATGCGGCCAAGCGTGGACTTGCCGCAACCGGATTCGCCGACGATGCCGACGACTTCACCGGGGTATATCTGCAGGTCCACATCCGACACGGCGTGCACGACCGATTGCGGTGCGTGCGAGCGGCGGACCTTGCGCGCCAGCCGCCCGGCGAGCGACGGCGCCGGACCGAAGCGTTTGGATACGCCATTCAGCGCAAGAAGCGGTTGGGTCATACGATTGGCGCGCTCAGTGGGTGGAAGCAGCGCACGGCTTGGCCGGACGGCATCAGAGTCACCGGTGGTTCGGTCATGCAGACGGCGTCAGCACGGGGGCAGCGCAACCGGAATGCACAGCCGCTCGGCTTGTTCAGCGGGGAGGACACCATGCCGGGAATTTGCCGCAGCCGCGCGCCCCTTTTGTTGCGGCTGGGGATGCTGCCGAGCAATCCCTCGGTGTAGTGATGCGCCGGCTGGCCGAGCACGGAGGCGATGCCGCCATGTTCGACCACTTTGCCGGCGTACATCACGGCGATGTCGTCAGCGAGGCCCGCTACCACGGAGAGGTCGTGCGTGATCCAGATCAGCGCGGTGCCATGCGCCTCGGCCAGGGCCTGCATCTGCGCCAGGATCTGCGCCTGGATCGTGACGTCCAGCGCGGTCGTCGGTTCGTCGGCGATGATCAGGTCGGGGCGGTGCAGGAGCGCGATGGCAATTGCGACGCGCTGCCGCATGCCGCCGGAGAATTGGTGCGGGTAGGCGCGCAGCCGTTCCTCCGGGCTGGGGATGCCGACCATGCCGAGGGCGTCACGGCAGCGGGCACGGGCCTCGGCGCGGGACAGGTTGGTATGGGCCTGAACCGTCTCGATCATCTGCGTATCGATGCGCAGGACGGGGTTCAGCGTCATCATCGGATCCTGGAAGATCATAGCGATGCGATTGCCGCGCAGGGACCGCTGTTCCCGCTCGGTCAACCGGGCGAGATCTTGGCCGCGGTAAAGAATACTGCCGCCGACGATGCCGCCGGGTGGATCAACCAGCCCGATGATGGAGAACCCGGTGATGGACTTGCCCGACCCAGACTCGCCCACGAGACCAAGGATCTGGCCGGGACGCACCGAGAAGGACACACCGTCCACCGCGCGCACCGTTCCGTTCGGGGTCATGAAATGGGTTTTCAGGTCTCGCAATTCTATAGTTGCTTGCGTGACGGACGCGGGCAGTAGCGCTGCGTTCATCGTGACGTTCGCGGGTTGAGCACGTCGCGCAATCGGTCCCCCACCAGGTTCAGCGCCACGACCGCGACCAGGAGGGCGATGCCGGGGAAGAAGCTGATCCAGTACAGCCCCGACAGCATGTATTGGTAGCCGTTGGCGATGAGTAGGCCGAGCGAGGGTTCGGTGATCGGCACACCCAGGCCGAGGAAGCTCAACGTTGCCTCGAGCGCGATGGCGCGGGCGACTTGCTGGGTGGCGATCACGATCAACGGTGGCAGGCAGTTCGGCAACAGGTGCCGCAGCAGAATGTGGTAGCGCGGAAGGGCGAGGCATTCGGCTGCCTCGATATACTCGCGGCGCCGTTCTACGAGGGCGGTCGATCGGAGCGTGCGGGCGTAGTACGCCCATTCCACGATAACCAGTGCGAGCAGGACATTCGTGACACTCTTGCCCAGCACGGCGAGGATCATAAGGGCGACCAGGATCGACGGGAAGGACAGTTGCAGGTCCACCAGCCGCATGATGGCGGTGTCAGTGCGGCCACCGATATAGGCGGCGATCAAGCCCAGTAGTGTGCCGATCAACCCGGCGAGCACGGCGGAGCCGACACCGACCCCGAGGCTGATGCGTAACCCGTAGAAGATACCGGACAGGATGTCCCGCCCCTGATCATCGGTACCAAGCCAATAAGTGAAACCTACGCTGCTGGGAGAGCCGGGTGGCAGCCGCCCATCCATGATGTCGAGCTGCGAGAGGTCGTACGGGTTTTGTGGCGAGATCCACGGGGCAAACACTGCGACCAGAACGACCAGGCCCAGAATAACAAGGCCAGCCATTGCCACGGGGGAGCGTAGGAAGCCGGTGATGATCTGTCGCGCCGGGCTTTGCGTCCGTTCGGCGGGCGGGACGACGATGGGAAGGGCGGTGGCGCTCATCCGCCCGCCCGCAGCCGCACCCGGGGGTCGAGCAGGGTATAGGCCATGTCGACCACCAGGTTGATGGCGACGAACAGCAGCACGATCATCATGAGGTAAGCGACGATCACGGGGCGGTCGAGCACGTTGATGCTGTCGATGATCAACTTGCCCATGCCGGGCCACGAGAACACGCTTTCCGTCACGACGGCGAATGCGATGGTCGAACCGAACTCCAACCCGACCACGGTGACGACGGGGATCATGATATTTTTCAGCACGTGCACGAAGATGATCCGGGTGGGGCTCAGCCCCTTCGCACGGGCGAATTTGATGTAGTCCAGCGGCAGCGTTTCCTGCACGCCGGCGCGGACCAGGCGCAGCACCAGGGAGATGTTGAACAGCGCCAGGTTGATCGCGGGCATGATCAGGTGGCGCAACCCGTCCACGGTCAGAAACGACCATTGGATGCCCAGTAACTCGCGCGTGGCGCCGCGGCCGGTGCTCGGCAGCCAGCCGAGTTGCACGGCGAACAGCATGATCATCATCAGGCCGACCCAGAATGTGGGGAGGCTGAACCCAAGGATGCTGCCGGCCATGGCGACGCGGCCGAACACGCTGCGGGGATACAACCCGGCGTATAAACCCAGCGGCAGCCCGACCACGACGGACAGCAGGATCGCCGTCACGGCGAGCTCCAGCGTTGCGGGCAGGCGTTCTGCGATCACGCCGATCGCCGGCTCGTTGAAGACGAAGCTGACGCCGAGATTGCCGTGCAGGATGCCCACGAGGAAGGTCGCGTATTGCCGCCACAGGGGTTGGTCCAGACCGAGCGCCTGGATCGCGCGCGCCCTCTCGGCCTGGTCGGCGTTGGGGGAAATGAGGATGTCGACCGGGTTGCCGATCAGGTGCACGCCGATGAAGACGATGACCGTCATTGCCAGCACGACGAGAGCGGCTTGCAATAGCCGCTGGAGTAGCCAGCCGATCATCTACGCCGCAAGGGCGGCCCGCTTGCCGGTCCCGGTTTGTGTCCAGCCACGGTGCTCGTTGGCGAATATCTCGCAGCCTGTTTCCGTCACGGCGACGGTATCCTCAAGCTTGATGAAACCGCGCGTGGGATGGCGCAGGGTGCTCTCGATCGAAAGCACGGTGCCGGCTTCCAGCGGCAGACGCGCGTCGTCGTCGTGATAGGGCACGGGCCCCTTGCGCGTGAGATGGGGTGCCTCGTGGGTAACGAGGCCCATGCCGTGACCGACGAAATGCAGGTGCTCGCGCAGCGGAGACGCGGCGATCAGCGCCTCGGGCCCGACGTAGAGTTCGGCTCCCATGGCGCCGGGCCGCACGGCGCGAAAAGCGGCTTGCTGCAACTCGTCGACCAGCCCTAGCAGATCCACCAGTTCGCTATCCGGCGTGCCGACGATCCCCATACGTGCGATGTCGCCGATGTAGCCGTGCATATTGGCGCCAGAGTCGAGATTGATCACGTCGCCGGCTGCGATGACTTGATCGGACGGCGCCCGGTTGTGGCTGCTCCCCGCGGCAATCAAGCAGTATTCGAAGGTCAGCCCGCGAACCGCTTCGTGCTGGCGCAACTGGTCCGTCAGGTCACGCTTGGTCATGCCAGGGGCGCAGCCGGCGAACACGTCCAGCATCGCTGCCGCGACCTGCTCCGACGCGGTGCGCAACAGCGCGAGTTCGTGTGGGGTCTTGCGCATACGCAAGCGCTCGAGCAGATCCAGCGCGTCGACCAACTCACTGCCGGTCGTCAGTCGGGTCAGCATTTGCCCGGAGTCGAACGGCAGGAACGCCGCCTCGATGCCGATCCGGCCCATGGCGAAGCCCTGCTCCTTGGCATACGCAACCGCCTTCTCGATTGCGTCGACCGAACCCCACGAGGTGGTCTGTGCCGCATCCATCCAGAAGGGGGCGATCTGCGCCTGATTGGTCTCGGTGCGGTGCCCGACATATCCGGTCTGTGCCGCGGCACCACGGGCGTACACGATGACGGGGACGTACCGGCTGACGCCCATCGCGTCCATGTAATCAAAGAACAACGCCCGGTGGCCGCCGAGCATGTACTGCACGTTGTGTTTGCTGGTCACCAAAAGCAGATCGAGACCCGCCCCCGCCATGAGAGCGTCGAGCAAGGCCGTGTCGAACGGGGGCTGATCTGCCATCACGTGTCCTCCAAGTTTGTGCTTACCAGCCCCGCACTCCGCCGGGCCGGCGGATATCGGCGCCGCCTTCCATCATGCCGGTATCCCGGTCCGCGAGAATGGCGCAGACCGACCCGGCCTTCCACTCCCACTCCCGCCACCAACTCACGGCGTGGCCCTTTTCCTCCAACGCGGCGGCCGTCTCGTCGGTAAACCGGCGTTCCAGGCTGACCCGGCGGGGGTAGTAGTTGTGCGGATCGGAGGAGCTTGGGAAGCTGAACGTGGCAAAGCGCGGCTGTTCGATCGCCAATTGGGGCGGCATGTCGAACACCACCATGTTCAGCAGAACCTGCAGCATCGCCTGGGGCTGCACATCGTTGCCGGGGGTGCCGATCGGCATGAACCAGCGGCCATCGCGGATCGCCAGAGCCGGGCTCGGGGTCAGCCGCGGGCGCTTGCCCGGCTCGAGGCAGGCGGGGTGCGCCGGGTCAGTCCAGGACTGCATGCCGCGGGTCGACGGTGCGAGCCCCGTGCCGGGAATGATCGGGCTGTACAGGCAGCTATCGCTTGGCGTCGCGGAGAAGCAATTGCCGAACCGGTCGACGGCGCAGACATACGAAGTGTCCAAGTCGGGCTCGACGAACTCCTTGCTCGGGGCCGCGTCTGCCAGGCCGGCGGCGCTGAGGCCCAACTGCTCCGCTGTGCCCGGCGGCGGCATTTCCGGGCAGGCGCGGTCTGGGTCGATCATGGCGCGGCGGATTTCTGCATAGGCTGGGCTGAGCAATTCCGCGATGGGGACGTCGACGAATTTTGGGTCACCGAAATAATGGTGCCGGTCGGAAAAGCACAGCTTAAGGGCCTCGATCAGCGTGTGGACGTAGTCGGGGGTGTTGTGCCCCTTGGAGCGCAGGTCCAACCCGTTCAGCACGTTCAGCGCCTGCAACAGCACGGGGCCTTGGCACCAAGGACCGCAACCGCGAACTTCCAAATCACCGAACCGTGCGACGAGCGGCGCTTCGACGTCGACGTGGAAATCGGCCAGGTCCTCCGGCACCAGCCAGCCGCCGTTTTCGGTGTGGTAGTCGGTGATCTTGCGCGCGATTTCACCGCGGTAGAATGCATCACGCGCCGCGGTCAACCCCGCCTTGCGGCCGCCGGATCGTGCGGCAGCGGCTTCCTGGTCCGCCATGTATTGGATGGTGTTGGCCAGGTCTGTTTGGAAGAACCGTGTTCCCGGGACCGGCGGTTTGCCGTTCGGGAGATAGATCCGTGCGTTCTCCGGCCACTCGGCAATGGCTTCGGCGCGGCCGCTGATCACCTCGTGGGTGATGGTCTGCACGGCGAAGCCTTCGCGGCCGAACCGGATGGCGTGCTGCGCAACCTCCCCGAAGCTCATGGTGCCGAAGCGCTGCAGGGCCGTGATCCATGCCTCGGGCGCCGATGGCACGACGGTGCGGAGCAGGTTGTTCGGGATGCGCCCGGCATAGTGATCCCGGAAATAGGCAGCCGACGCCTTCTTGGGCCAGTGACCGAGGCCGGCGATGGTATAGGTCTGGCCTGCTTCGGCCATGTGGATGACCATCGGCGCCACGCCGGCGAAGTGCACATACTCGCATTGCAACACACCGAGCGCGATTCCGCCGGCGACGCCTGCGTCGATCGCATTGCCACCGGCCTCCAGGATGGCCAGACCCGCCTGCGCGGCGAGGTGGTTGGCGGACGCCACCATGTGCTTGGTGCCGATGACCCGGGCCTGATGAAGCGGCATCTCGTGACGGTCAGCCATAGGATCTCCCTCTGCGCTTCACGGTGAAACTAGCAATCGGTATGCCAAACTTCAATTTCGTTTCGATGTGACCTCGGCCGCGAAGACGAAGCCGTCGGGCCGGGGCTGGTGATCGAATCCGGTTCGCATCGCCTCAATATTCAGCGGGTGCAGCAGTGGGAAGAATGCGGCTTGGTCCAGCAAGCGGTGCATGGCCCGGCGCAACATATCCTCGCGTGTCTGCGGCGCCATCTCGGTCTGTGCTGACTCCATCAGGGCGTCGAACGCCGGGTCGTGGTATTGCCCGCGGTTGAACACGCCCCAGTCGCGCGACGTGTTGGGGGTGGCGAAAACACCGGAGAGCGGCAGGCTGGGCTCGCCGGTTTCGACCAGCATGAAGCCGGTGAACAGGCTGTATTCGTGCTTGTTGGCGTGGCCAATGAAGACGGAATGCGGCAGCACCTCGGGGTCGGTATGCAGCCCGATGCGGGTGAGCATCTGCGCCAATGCCTGGCAAATCGCCGGCCCGCCGGGATAGCGGTCCCCTTGGCAGTGCATCGTCACTCGCAATCCATCCTTGTAACCGGCTTCCGCCAGCAGGGCTTTGGCCCGGACGGGATCATAGGGCAGCGCGGTAATGGTGGGATCGTAGCCGAACATGCCTGGTAGCATGATCTGGTCCGCCACTTCCGCCTGATCGTTCATGATCTGGCGCTTCAACCCGGCGCGGTTGATGGCAAGTTGAATAGCCTGCCGCACCCGCACATCGGCCAAGGGGTTTTGGTCCAACGTTTCCCCGTTCGGGCCGGTGAGGAAGGGCGGCTTGTGGTCTGCGACGTCCGGCTCCAAGAGGATCATGTTCTCCGACACCGCTTGGCGCGTCTGGAAGGCCGGGTTGCGTTTGATCGACGCCACGTCTTCCACCGAGACGCTGTCGATCAGGTCAACATCGCCGGCGAGCAGCGCGGCCACGCGTGCGGCCGGGTTGGCGATGAATCGCAGCGTCACCGTGTCCCAGGCCGGCTGCTTCCCCCAATAGGCGTCGTTGCGCTGCAGGGTGATTCGATCGGCACGGCGCCAGGCGATCAGACGGTATGGCCCCGTGCCGATTGCGACCTTACCGGAATTGTAGTCGGCCGTTGTGGCGCCCTCGCCCACCAGGTGGGATACGATCCCGATATTGGCGAGAAAGTTCGGCAGCAGCGGCGCTGGGCCTTTCGTATGCATCACAAGAGTATGCGCGTCGGGGATTGCGACATCGGTGATGGTCCGGACATAGGGCCCGAAGCTGGCGGGGCTGCCCGGCACGTTCGCCGCCCGGCGGACGGTGAACGCGACGTCTTCCGGTGTCAGAGGCTGGCCGTTCTGGAACGCCACGCCGGGTCGCAGGTGAAATGTCCAGCTATGATCGTCGGTTGCCTGCCAATCCGTCGCGAGACCCGGCATGAGCGTGCCATTCACGTCCATCCGAATGAGCGGTTCGAAGATCTGCAAAGACAGGGCGAGGTTACCACCGTAATCGTGGAAATGCGGATCGATGGAATCCGGTTCGCTCGCGAGCCCAATGCGCAGGTCTGCCGCTCGTGCATCCGTTGCGACGAGGACGCTACCGAGAATGAGGGCCAGGATTATTGCTCGCCCGAACGTCGATCTCATTACGGCCAATTCGGTCCACTCACCTCTGCACGCCGGCATCCGACCGTTAAACGCCCGGCAGGTCAACGCGCGCGCCGTTTGTATGTCCGCGACAAATGGCCTTGGCCTGGGCAAGATTTTCTGTTGCGATGCAAAAGCCGTTGCTCGGGCGGATGTTGATGGAGGCGGTTGTATGAAGCGTTGTGCCACTGTGCTGGCGATGTGCTCGCTTGCGCTGTTCGCCGGTCGAAACGCTGTGGCCGCGGACCTCACCGTCGGCGTGGCGTCAGAAGTGACCACGCTCGATCCGCATTTCTTTCATCTGACGCCGAATACCGAAATCTCAAAACTGCTCTACAGCACCATCGTCACCATGGATCCGAAAGAGAACATCATCCCGGACCTGGCGACGAGTTGGTCGCCGACAGGCGAAACGCATTGGACGTTTAAGCTGCGCCCTGGCGTCACCTTCCATGACGGCTCGCCGCTCACCGCCGATGACGTCGTGTTCAGCTATCAGCGCGCGCGCAACGTGCCGAACAGCCCGGCGAGCTTTTTGCAATTCCTGAAGCATGTGGTGGGCGTCACGGCGCCCGATCCGCTGACGGTGGTGGTGGACACCGGCGCACCCGACCCGATTTTGCCCAACGAACTGATGAACGTGTCAATCGTGTCCCGCAAAGTGGGCGCGACTGCGACCACGCAGGACTATAATGCCGGCCGCGCCGCTATCGGCACGGGGCCGTACAAATTTGTCCGCTGGGTGCCGGGGGACCGCCTGGAGCTGGTGCGCAACGACCAGTATTTCGGCACCAAGCCGGATTGGGAGCATGTCACCTACAAGCCACTGACCAACGATGCCAGCCGTGTGGCATCGCTGCTGAGCGGCGGCGTCGATGTGATCAGTGCAGTGCCGAGCAACGATATCGCAACGCTCGAACACCGCCCCGATATCACCGTGACCTCGATCCCGAGTGACCGGATCATCTACATCGACCTCGATGTCGATCGTGCCGTGTCACCGCAAGTGGCTGACGCGGACGGCCAACCGATGAAGACCAATCCGCTGCAGGATCTCCGAGTGCGGCGGGCGCTCTCCATGGCGGTGGATCGCAACGGGCTGGTCACGCGCGTGCTGCAGAACCAGGGCGTACCTGGCGGGCAGTTCACGCCGGATTGGGTGGCGGGAGGCAGCACCACATTGAAGGCGCCCGCGTTCGATCTTGCCGGCGCCAAAGCCTTGCTGACGCAGGCGGGATATCCGAATGGGTTCAGCCTGACGCTGGTTGGCCCCAATGATCGCTACCCAAACGATGCCCAAGTGGTGCAGACGGTGGCGCAGATGTGGAGCCGGCTCGGCATCAAGATGAAGGTCGATACCATGCCGAAGAGCGTGTATTTCCCCCGGGTCAACAAGCTCGAGTTCAGTGCCCTGCTGTCGGGCAATTCTTCCGATACGGCGGAGCCGATGTCGCAGCTGCAGTACTGCCTCGGAACCTTCGATGCGGCCAAGGGGGTCGGCGCGGGTAATGCTGGCCGCTATTCCAGCCCCGAGTTCGACAAGATCGTCACCGAGGCGACCGTGACGCTGGACAAGCCCGCTCGTGACAAGCTGTTGGGGCAGGCAGCCGATATTGCGCTCGGCAAGGATGTCGCGGCGATCCCGGTCTATTTCCTCCGGGCGGCTTGGGCGATGCGCAAGGGTCTGAGCTACGACGGCTATCCGCAGGAGGCGACGGTGGCCTCGCTGATTCATGCCGTTCACTAGGAAGCACCTAATGCCGGAAGCGGCCTCTCCCTGCGCGGAGGTGAGCGGCGACGAACTGATGGCGCATGTCCGCAGCTTTGCCCGGCACGTAAAACTATCGGGCACGCCCGAGGAGGCGGAGAGCCTGCGCTATGTGGCCCAGCAGCTTCGCACGTTCGGTTTTGAAACCAAGCTGCTGCAGCACGATGCCTATATCAGCCTGCCGGGACCGGCGAAGGTGGAGGTTGCGGGGGAGACGCTTGCCGCCATCACGCACTCCTTCTCGCAACCGGCACAACCGGGCGGGCTTACGGCGGAGTTGGTCGATACCGAAGCGACCGACTGGCGTGGGCGGATCGTGTTGGTGGACGGGATTGCGACGCCGGGCATGGCGCTCCGGGCGTCGCGCGCCGGTGCGGCCGGGCAGATCCATATCAGCCCGCAGGGATTGCTGCATGAGATGTGCATCTCGCCGGTGTGGGGCAGCCCGACGCCGGAGACGGCCGGGATGTTGCCGAGCACAGTCGTGTGTACCGTGTCGGCGGCGGACGGGGCTGCCTTGCGGACACGCCTGCAAACGGGGGCGGTGCAGGTGACGCTGCATGCCGCCGTCGATACCGGCTGGCGCAAAACGCCGATCTTGGTTGCGGATTGGGAAAGCGCGCCGGATGCGCCGTTCGTGTTGTTCTCGGGGCATCACGATACCTGGCATTTCGGCGTGATGGATAATGGCACGGCGAATGCGACGATGCTGGAACTTGCCCGGCTCTGCGCGCTGCACCGTGACCAGTGGCGGCGCGGGCTGCGGCTGTGTTTCTGGTCAGGCCATTCCCACGGCCGCTTCTCCGGCTCGACCTGGTATGTGGACGAGCATTGGGACGAGTTGAATCGCCGTTGCGTGGCCCATGTGAACATCGACTCGCCCGGTGCCATGGGCGCGGAAAACTTGGCGAATACCGGATCCATGAGTGAGCTGCGCCCGTTGGCGGCGGAGGCGGTACGCCACCAGGCCGGGCAGGAACTGGGCCATGCCCGGATGCCTCGCGGTGCCGATATGTCGTTCTCGGGTGTGGGGCTGCCGGCAATCTTCGGCGATATGAGTGAGCCGTGGGAGAGCCCGATCATGCCGCATTCCCCCTGGTGGCATACGCCGGAAGATTTGCTGGACAAGGTGGACGAGACGATCCTGGTGCGTGACGCGCAAGTTTGCCTACACGGGCTTTGGCGTCTGCTGACAGATCCCGTTCTGCCGTTGGATTATGCTGCTTATTGCACGGCGCTGTTGCAGGAGTTGCGCGCGCTGGGCGATCGGCTGCCGCTCGACCAGGTAATCGTGGAAGCAGAGAGGCTCCGTGAGCTTGCGCAAGATTATGTCGGATCGACAGCTTTACTTTCCCCGCTCCCGCGGGTGGGAGAAGATCGGGGTGGGGATGCGAATGGCGGAGCTGCGACGTCCGTCGATCAGCTCAACCGGGCGCTAATGCAGGTTTCGCGGGCGTTGGTGCCGATGGCCTACACGCAGGGCGACCGGTTTAGCCCCGATCCGGCCTTGCCGCAGCTTGCATGGCCGGTGCTGGACCCAATCCGTGCCCTCGCCAAGACGGCGCCCGGCTCGGACGCGGCGCGTTTTGCGACCGTCGCCGCGACGCGCGCGCGCAACCGGGTTTTGCACGCGCTGCGTGAGGCGACCCTCGCTCTTTCGTTTAGCTGACCATCGCATAGGCAGGGCGGCGGGGGTCGGCGCCGGCGGCGATCAGGCCTGTTTGCGGAATGGTCCGGATCATCTCCACACAGCCGGCAAGCCAGGTGATATCGGGCCAATCCGCCACGGTGTGGCCCCACGCGCCGAGTTGGCCGCGCACCTCGGGGGCGATGCGCGCCTCCGCGGCCAGGCGGCCCGGGAAGTAGTCGAACGGGGCGAAGGAGGACGGGAAGGAATAGCTGGCGACGCGGGGTGCTTCGATCGCGTCCTGCACCTCCATGCCGAAATGCAGCACGTTCAGCAGCACCTGGAGCATGGCCTGGATTTGCACATCGCCGCCCGGAGTGCCGAACGGCATAACGCCGCCATCGGCGAGGATCGCCATCGCCGGGTTGGGCGTTAGCCGCGGGCGCTTGCCGGGTGCGACGCCGGCTGGATGGTTCGGGTCGGGGCGGCTCTGCGAACCGCGGTTCGACGGGATGATGCCGAGGCCCGGCACCACGGGTGAATTCCACGATCCATCCGAGGGGGTCGCGCTGAACGCATTGCCCCAGCGGTCGACCGCGCAGACATAGCTGGTATCGGCCTCGACGGTCGGCATGTCGGCCAAGCTCGGGGTATGCTGAGCGGGTGGGCCGTCTTGCGCTTGGGGCATCTCCCCGAAGGCCTGCCCGTTGCGGATCAGCTCGGCGCGGCGGCGGATGGTTTCGGGCGCTAGCAGGTAGTCGATCGGCACGTCGATGAACGCCGGGTCGCCGAAGAAGTGCTCCCGGTCCGCCATGGCCAGGTTTACGCTTTCGGCCAGGCGGTGGAGGTATTCGGCCGAGTTGTGCGTTAGCCCGTCGATGCCCGCCTGTTCCAGCAGCAACAGCGCTTCCAGAAGGGCCGGGCCTTGGCACCAGGGGCCGCAGACCGCGATCTGGTGACCGCGCCAGCGCCGCACCACGGCGGGTTCGATGCGGGAATGGAACTCGGCCAGATCCTGCATGGACAAATAGCCGCCTTCCGCCTCCTGGAACGCGACGATCTGCCGGGCGATGTCACCGCGGTAGAAGGCGTCATGCGCGGCCCGTAGCCCGGCGGCGCGATCGGGCGCGGCACGGTCCTGGTCGGCCATGTAGGTCAGGGTGCGGGCGAGGTCGGTTTGCACGAATTTGTCGCCGGGCTGCGGAACCTGGCCGCCGGGCAGGAAGATGGCGGCGTTGCTGGGATAGCGGGCGTAGGCGTCACGGTGGCTGCTGATGGTGTGGCTCAACAGGGGGTTCACCGCGAAGCCCTCCGCGGCGCATTTGATCGCCGCGGTGGCGATGTCGGCGAAGCGCATCGTGCCGTGCCGCTCGAGTGCGGTGATCCACGCATCGGGCGCCGCAGGAACCACCGTTCGGAGCACGCCATCTGGGATGTGGCCGGCGGCTTGGAATAGATCGGCCGGCAATGCGCGGGGCCAGTGGCCCAACCCGGCGATCGTCTCGAGCGTGCCGTCGGCGAGCCGGATCATGATCGGTGCTACCCCGGCGACGTTCACCAAATCCGGCAGCAACACCCCGAGGGCGATGCCGGCGGCGCAACCGGCGTCGATCGCGTTGCCGCCCGCCTCCAGGATGGCGAAGCCTGCAGAGGCCGCCAGATAATGGCCGGCCGAGATGGCGTGCCGTGTTCCGTACAGCGTGGGGCGGGAGACGCTCATGGTGTACCTTTCGGGCTGGCCCCCATGGCGACCAACTGCTCGTCGATCCGGGGGACGTAGGTAATGCCGGTGCGCGCGGCGGCGATGGTGAACTCGTCGTACAGCGGGATCATGCCAAGACGGGCCACCGTTGCCTGCTGGGCGGCCTCCAGCGCGGCCTCGCGGCCGGCATCGGAGTGAATGATGGCGGCCTCGATGACGCGGTCCAACGCGGGGTCGGAAAAGCCGCCGCGGTTGCCGTCGCCGAACCCCGCCGCGTCGTCACTGCTATGGGCCACCAGGCCCAGGATGTAGGCGACGTCCCGCAGCGAGGACAGGGAGATGGCGTAGAGCAGCATCGGCATTTCGTTCTTGCCGATTCGGGTGCGCGACATGAACATGCTGCTGGGCATGGCCTCGACCGCCGTCGTTATGCCACCGCGGCTCAGCATCTGCGCCAGGGTTTGGCAAATCCGGCTGTCGTTGACATAGCGGTCATTGGTGCAGGCCAGGGTCATGCGGAAGCCCTTGGGGTACCCCGCCTCGGCGAGCAGTGCGTGGGAGGCGGCGGGGTCAGGCTTTGGCACCGTCAGGCTCGGGATCCATCCCGCGAAGCCTTCGGGGACGAATTGCATGGTTGGCACGCCTTGACCGGATAGCACGCGGGCGACCAGGGCATTGCGATCGATCGCGGTCGAGATCGCTTGCCTTACGCGCAGGTCGCGCATCGGGTTAGTGTCCAGCGGCTTGCCGTCCATGTCCTGCAGCAACTTCAGCGTCGTGGCGCCGGTGTTGGGCAGCAGGAACACCACACGGTCGGCCGGGCGGCTGAACACTTGGATCGCCGGGTTCGCCTTCAGGCGCGCCACGTCGTCCGGGGGCACATTTTCCATCAGGTCGATGTCGCCTGATAGCAGCGCCGCCTCCCGCGCTGCGTCGTTTAAAATCACCCGGATCTGCACGTGCGCGTAGCCGGGCTTTGGCCCCCAATAGCCGTCGTTGCGGTCCAGCGTCATGCTCTCGCCGTAGCGGAAGCTCACGAGCTTGTAGGGGCCGGTGCCGACTGCGATGTGGGCGGACGATGTCTCCGCCGGGTCCTTTGCCAGATGGGCCGACACGATGAAGATGTTCGTGAGTTGGCCCGGCAGCGTTGGATTGGGCCGGTCGGTGTGGATGTGGATCGTGAACGGGTCGATGATTTCGGTTTTGACGATGGTGCGCAGGTTTGGCGTGTAGGGGCCCGGGTTATTGGGAAGGGTGGTGACGCGGTCGAACGTTGCCACCACGTCCGCCGCGGTGAACGGCGAACCGTCCTGGAACACCACGCCGTGCCGCAGCTTGAACTCCCACGTGAGGTCGTCCAGTTGGTGCCAGCTTTCCGCGAGCGACGGGGTCCATCGCGCGTCGGCATCGCGCCCCACCAGGCTGTCGAAAATTTGCCGGGAGGCGGCCATGTTCGGGCCGAGGAACAATAGATGGGGGTCGACGACAAACGGCGCCTGCACACCGATCCGCAGCTCCTGCGCGTACGCGGCGGGCGCGATGCAAACCGAAGCCAGGAGTAATCGAGATAACAGCGCGCGGATCATTTCGGGCCGACGAGACGCGACACCCAATCGGGAACGGCATCGCCGCTGCTCATATTCGGCTGCACCAAACCATCGAAAATGAAGGTGGATGAAACGTGGATGCCGTTCTGCCGGGCATATTTGCAGAGCCACTTGATCTCCCGATCCAGGGTCGGAATAGCGAAAGGCGCGGCCAGTGTAGCACTCAATGCGCACCGAGCCCCCGGTATCGATGTCGAGGCGCCAGCGGCTTGCGCCTTACCGCAGCGCTCGGTTCCTCAGGCATCGACTATGCTCCTTGCCGCGCGGCAACACTCGGACAGTTCATCCAGCCCGACAAGCAGAAATCGGCCGGGTTGCCGCACCCTGACTGCCCGCAGGGCAACTGCGCGGCGGGTTGCCCAAGCATTGGATATCCGGGTGCCGGTGACGTAGCAGGCGACCGAGGTTGTCGCGACGCTGGTCCCGACCTCGAGGGCGGTCGTGAAGCCATCGTCTACACCCCAGGTAGAACTCGGTCATGACCGTCTCGCCCGGCGGGGCCTGCCCGGGCGTGGCGGTAAAGACCAGGCTCCGCAAGGCCGCCTGCATATCGCTTGCCGCGCCCGACACCACGTAGCGTCCGACCCCGACGGTCCCGGTGTCGTTCGCCACGGCGCCAATGGCCGCCTCGACCGTCACGGTTGCGGTGGCCGTCTGGCCAACATCCACATCCTCGACCGTGACCGCCGCGAACGGATGGACCGGCGTTG
>CAXTWC010000112.1:0-17905 GCA_964247805.1 uncultured Acetobacteraceae bacterium
CTCCCCTGCGCAGCGGGGGAGGGGGACCGTGCGAAGCATGGTGGAGGGGGCACAGGCACAGACCCTGCGCCCCCTCCGTCGGCTGCGCCGCCACCTCCCCCGTGAAGGACGGGGGAGGATCTAGCGGCTTGCGGCCTGCCTGAGCCGGCGGCAGAACGGCGCATGTCCGAAGGCCTCCACCCCTTGCACCGGCTGTGGCGCGCACTGCCAGCCGATGCGCGGCGGCGCTGGTTGGCGCGGGGCACCGCAGCGTTGGCCCCCCGCCCGGACCGCCGCCCGCCCCCTGCGCAACACGGCGTGATCGTGGCCGGCGAACTCGCCCGTGCCTCCGGTCTCGGCGAGGGAGCACGACTGATGCTGGCCGGCCTGGCGCAGTTGGGCGTGCCGAGTTGGTCCATCCGCGCCGGCTTGCGGCTGCCCGGCGAGCCGGAGGACGTGCCCGTGGCGGCCAGCGACGCCCCCCCACCCGGCGCCCCCCTGGTCCTGCACGTGAACGCCCCCCACGTGGCCGCCGCCCTGTTGCGCATGCCGCGTGGGTTCCTGCGGGGGCGCCGGGTGATCGGGTGCTGGGCGTGGGAGCTGCCGGTAGCTCCGGCCGACTGGGCGACCGGCGTGCGGTTCGTGCACGAGGTTTGGGCGCCGTCTCGCTTCACCGCTGCTGCGATCGAGCCGTTGCTGCCCGGGCGGGTGCGGGTGGTGCCGTATTGCGTGGCGTCCCGCCCCCCTGCCCCGTCGGCGCTGGACCGCCAGGCGTTCGGACTGCCGGCGGAGGCGGTGGTGACGCTGTGTTCGTTCAGCCTGGCCTCCTCGTTCGCTCGCAAGAACCCACTGGCGGCCATTGCAGCGCACCGGGCGGCGTTCGGCGACAGGGCGGACCGGATACTGGTGATGAAGATCGGCCATGCCGGACATTTCGGCCCCGACCTGCAACGGTTGAAAGAGGCAGCTTCGGGCGCCGCCAACATCCGGTTCGAGACCCGCACCTTGCCTCTTGCCGACAACCACGCGCTGACCGCCTGCGCCGACATCGTGCTGTCGCTGCACCGTAGCGAAGGATTCGGCCTAGTGCCCGCGGAGGGAATGCTATTGGGCCGGGCGGTGGTGCTGACGAATTGGTCCGGCAACACGGACTTTACCGACGAGCAAACCGCAGCACTCGTGCCCTACCGGCTGATCCCGGCGGTCGATCCGCGCGGGGTGTTCCAGGCACCGGGTGCGGTCTGGGCGGAGGCGGACGTGGATGCCGCCGCGGCCCAGCTTCGCCGGTTGGCGGACGACCCGGCGGCGCGCATCGCCCTGGGCGCCCGCGCGCAGGTGGCGGCGCGGCAGCGTCTCGGCCCCGCCCCGCTGGCCGCCGCCCTGCAGGCGATCGGGCTGTGAGGCTGCTGGTCTGGCAATGGGGCCGCCGCGGCGCCGGGCCTCGCTACGCGCTGGAGCTGGCGCGAGCGCTCCGGGCGGTGCCGGGCGTGTCGGTGGTGCTGTCGTTGTCCACCAATGCCGAGATCATGCAGGGCGGCCTACCGGAATGCGACCTGCCGTTGCCCACCTATACCGGGCTGGCCGGCTGGGCGCGGCGGCTGGCATCCACGCCGTTCGAAGCCCCGTTTCTGGGCCGTCGACTGGGCGCGTTGGAGCTGGACGGGGCAATCTGCGCGATGCCGGCTCCGCTCGACCTGCTGATGGCGTCGGGACTGGGCTGGGCAAGGGTGCCGTTTGCGGTCGCGGTTCACGACGCCACGCTGCATCCCGGCGATATCCTCCCGCTGCAGGCGGTGTTTCAGTGGCGCCTGCTGCGTCGGGCGCGGGCCTTGGTGGCACTGAGCGGCCACGTCGCGGCACAGCTGGCCCCGGTAGCGCAGCGGCGGCCCTTGTTGCAGACCCGGCTCTCGCCGCTGGATTACGGCCGCCCGACCGCAGCCCCGATGGCGCATGGCGGGCCCATCCGATTACTCAGCTTCGGGCGGTTGCTGCCTTACAAGGGGCTGGACCTGCTGGCGGACGCGTTGGGGCGGATTGCGCCGGGTCGGTTCGAGGTGCGTGTTGTCGGGACCGGGCCCGAGAGTCCGGAGTTGGAGACGCTCCGCCACCTACCCGGCGTTACCGTAGAAAATCGCTGGGTGCCGGAGGACGAGGTGGGCACGCTGCTCGGCTGGGCGGACGCGCTGGTGCTGTCGCATCGTGAAGCAAGCCAGAGCGGGGTTGCCGCGGCGGCGTTGGCGGCCGGGCGTTGGGTGGTGGGAACCCGGGTCGGCGGGTTGGCGGAACAGTTGGCTGGGGTGCCAGGGGCTCGGTTGTGCGAGCCGGAGGCGGGAGCACTGGCGGCGGCGATCGGCAGTTTGGTGGACGATCCGCTACCCGTAGTCTCGCAGGTCGATTCCGGGTGGGCCGCCAGCGTGGCTACGCTCGCGGCTGGTTTGGAGGCCGCTTTCACTTCCCCCTCTCCCCCTGGGAGAGGGTCGGGGTGAGGGAGCTTCGCTACAGACGAACGAGCTAGTTGGAAGGTCCCTCACCCAACCCTCTCCCAGGGGGAGAGGGCTCTTTACGATGCTAGCCGAACAGCTTCGTGGCGACTTCCGCAACGTGCTTGCCTTGGAAACGAGCACCCGCCAGTTCGTTCTCGCTCGGCTGGCGGGAGCCGTCGCCAGCTGCGATCGTGGTCGCGCCGTACGGGCTGCCACCCGATACCTCGTCCAGCTTCAACTGGCCCTGGAACGAGTACGGCAGCCCGACGATCACCATGCCGAAATGCATCAGGTTGGTGATCACGGAGAACAACGTCGTCTCCTGCCCGCCATGCTGGCTCGCGGTGGAGGCGAAGGCGGCACCCACCTTGCCGTTCAACGCACCCCGCGCCCACAATCCGCCGGCCTGGTCGAAGAAACTGGCGATCTGCGCCGGGACGCGGCCGTACCGGGTCGGTGTGCCGACGATGATCGCGTCATAGCTCTCGAGCTCGGCGACCGATGCGATCGCCGCCGCCTGGTCCAGCTTGAAGTGGGAGCCACGCGCCACCTCCTCCGGGGCCGTCTCGGGCACCCGGCGGACGTCTACCGTGGCGCCGGCCTCCCGCGCACCGGCGGCGACGGCATCGGCCATCTGCTCGACGTGCCCGTAGCTCGAATAGTACAGCACTAGAACCTTAGCCATGCTCGGTCTCCTGAGAGAGTGGGTTAGGCAGCGTCGACGAGGACGATCTCGGCGTCCTCGATGGCCGTTACGCGCAGGGTCGCTTCATCCTTGATCGCCACGCCGTCGCGGGTGTTGGCGCGCACGCCGTTGACCTCGATGGCCCCGGTCGACGGCACCAGGTAACCGTGCCGGCCAGCGCCCAGCTCGTAGGTTGCGGTCTCACCCGCCTTGAGCGTGGCGCCGGCGACCCGGGCGGCGGTGCGGATTGGCAGCGCGCCTTCGTCACCGGGCAGGCCGCTGGCCAAGGTCACGAAGCGGCCGGAGCGATCACCCTTGGGGAACGGCTTGGCGCCCCAGGACGGGGCGGCGCCGCGTGCGTCCGGGATGATCCAGATCTGGAAGATGCGCGTCTCGGAACTCTCGAGATTGTATTCCGAGTGCGCGATGCCCGACCCGGCGGACATCACCTGCACATCGCCTGCCTCGGTGCGGCCGCGGTTGCCCTGGTTGTCCTCGTGCGTGATGGCGCCCTCGCGGACGTAGGTCACGATCTCCATGTCCGAATGCGGGTGCGGTGGGAAGCCGGTCTTGGGTGCGATCTGGTCGTCGTTCCACACCCGCAGGCTGCCCCAACCGGAGCGCGCCGGGTCACGGTAGCCGCCGAAGGCGAAATGGTGCTTGGCATTCAGCCAGCCGTGGTCGGCACCACCCAGGCTGCTGAAGGGACGAAGTTCGATCATGGCGTAGTTCCTCCGAATGCTTTGGACGAGCCACTACATGCGCCTTCTGTATCGTCGCAGAAATGGCTACGATGGAAACGCATCGTTTCTGGAAGTGACATGGCCAGCCTGCCCGACTTGGAGGCCTGGGCGATCTTCGCGCGGATAGCCGACCTGGGCTCGTTCTCCGGCGCCGCCCGCGATCTGGGCCTATCGAAGGCTACCGTGTCCAAGGCCCTCACCCGGCTGGAGGCACGGCTGGGCACGCCGTTGTTCCACCGCAGTTCGCGCCGCTTGTCGCTCACCGAAAGTGGGCGGCTGTCGCTGGACCGGGCCCGGCGCATCCTGGCCGAGGGCGAGGCTGCGGAGGACGAGGCAGCCACGCAGACCAACGAGCCGCGCGGCTTGGTCCGCCTCGCCGCGCCGGTATCGTTTGGGATCCAGAACCTGGGTGCGATCCTGCCGGGGTTCCTCGAGCGTTTCCCGCAGGTGGTGCTGGATATTCGGCTGAGTGACCGTCTGGTGGATCTGGTGGCGGACGGGGTGGATGTGGCGCTGCGCATTGGAGCGCTGGCTGATTCGGCGTTGCGTGCCCGGCACCTGTGCACGATCCGGGTGCCGCTGGTCGCCTCGCCCAGCTACCTGGCGCGGCGCGGGCCACCCACCCACCCGAGCGACCTCGCCGAGCACGATACTTTCGTGTTCTCGCACTTGACCGCGCCTGAGCTTTGGCACTTCAGGCATCCGCACCAGGGCGAATGCAGCGTGCGGGTGTCCGGCCGGATCAAGCTGGATAACGCCGATGTCGCCCTGCCGGCGCTGCTCGCGGGCGTGGGTCTAGCCAGGGTCCCGGACTTCCTGGTGTGGCAGTTGTTACGCGATGGCAAGTTGGTCGAACTGCTGCCGGAGTGGCAAGGGCCGCAGGGCGCGTTGAACATCGTCACACCCCCGGGCACGCTCCGGCCGGCCCGGGTGACGGCGCTGATCGACTACCTCACCCAACAGTTCCGCCATGCGCCCTGGGCCGCGCGGGAGGTCCCGGTCGGTTCAGGGTGAGCGTTAGGCCCACACCGCCTCATGGGTCCCGAGCGGCACGGTCGGTCGCGTCCACAGGGGCGACGTGGCACTCAGGCGGACCGCGTGCCGTGCGGCAGTCACCTGGCCTAGCGGGCTCACGCTGAGTTCGGTGCAGTCTGAGAAATCCGGCTTGGGGAGGGCAAATCCGTCAGCCACACGGCCCAAACTGCGCAGCCACCTGCCGGTGCCCGCCAGTGAGACGCGGACATGCCAGCTGCCACCCTCCGTTGCCCGGCGATGCAGGGCCGCGATGATACCGAACGCCAGCAGCGCACCCGAGGCGTGATCCAACGCCTGACAGGGCAGCGGGCGCGGCAGGGAGTCACCGGCCGCATCGCGCTCGTCGGCGTTGAAGCCGGATGCGGTTTGCACCAACGAGTCGAAGCCGCGGCGGGACGCCCAAGGGCCTTCGTCGCCATAGGCATTGAGAGACGCGGCAACGATGCCTGGCCGCAACGCAGCGAGGGCTTCCGGGCTGAATCCGAGTGCCGCAAGCCCACCAGGCCGATAGCCCTGAACGAACACGTCGGAGCCACGCACGAGACCGGTCAGCCTTTCGCGCTGTGCCGGGTCTCGCAGATCGAGGCTGGCGGACCGCTTGCCGCGCCCGGTATCCGCCACCAGGGCGGGGATGGACGGCAAGTGCGGGGCTGTCACCAGTAAGACCTCAGCACCGTGCGCCGCGAGAGTACGCGTGCAAACGGGGCCCGCGATGATGCGGGTGAGGTCGAGAACCCGCAGCCCGGCAAGCGGGCGCGCGGCGTGGGCTGGCCGCTCCGCCGGAGCCTCACCGATACGATCGATCCGCACTGGCGAGGCAACGACAGCCTGGCCCTGCGGAGAGGCCTGCCATTCTGCAAAGGGCCGTAATGCGGTTACGCACAGCCCCTTGGCCGCGGCCGCGTCCTCGAAGCGAACAGCGCTCCAGCCGGCGAGTGCCGCCTCGACCGAGGCGCGATCGTTAGCACAGCCCAGCAGGGCCAACACGCCATCGCGGTGGTGCGGGAAGTTGGTGTGCAGCCGGACGAAGCCGTCGGCAGTGGGGTATAGCCCGGCGATCGGATCCCAGGGATCGGGCGGTGATTGGCCATTTACGCGGTACAGCCGCTCGGACAGGAACTCGGCCACGGCGTCGCGCATGTCCACGCCGACGGTTTGCGCCTCTCCACCGCGCAGCCGCCACAGTGAAGCGGCCGCTAATCCGGCTGCTGCAAGGCTCGACTGCGCGGCTGTCCCTATGGCGAAGGAGGAGGGCAGAACGGGATCGCACCCGGTCAGCCGAAGCCAACCGAGCGCGTCCTCTGGCAGTCCGGCGCCGTGCCAAAGCGCGGCGACAGCCTGAGCGGAAGCTTGCCCCTCCAACGAGCTAGCGTATCGCGCGCAACACCGACCGGTCTTCGCCGGCCAGGCTGCGGTAGACGGCCAGGTAGTCCTTGGCCATGCGGCGGGCGGTAAACCGCTCCTCGAAGCGGCGGCGAACGCGGGTGCGATCCAGCGTGTGCAGGCGGGAGACGGCGGCGATCGCACTCTCCACGTCCTCGACGATGAAGCCGGTCACGCCGTCCTCGACGATCTCGGGCACCGAGCCGCGGTTGAAGGCGATTACCGGCGTCCCGCACGCCATGGCTTCGATCATCACCAGGCCGAACGGCTCGGGCCAGTCGATCGGCATCAGCAGTGCAGCGGCACCGGACAGGAAAGCAGGCTTCTGCTTGTCGTTGATCTCACCGATCATCTCGACGCCGGGCTGATCGAGCAAATGCCGGATGTTCTTCTCGAAATACACCTTGTCGGCGACGTCGACCTTGGCCGCGAGCTTGATCGGCATGCCCGACGCCTGGGCGATGCGGATGGCGCGGTCCGGGCACTTCTCCGGGGCCATGCGGCCGAGGAAGGCGAGGTAGCCCTGGGGATTACCCTGCGGCGTCAGCAGGTTCTCGGGCAAGCCGTGCAGAACCGTGTCGACATAGTTCGCCTGCGGCAACGGGCGGCGCTGGCTGTCGGAGATGGAAACCACGGGCACGTTGGGGAAGGTGTTGAACACCGGCTGCAGCTCCGGCAGGTCGAGCCGGCCGTGCAACGTCGTCACGAATGGGGTGCGCTGGCGGCCGAACAGGCTGAACGACCAGTAGTCCATGTGGAAATGCAGCACGTCGAAGTCTTCGGCCTGGCGGCGCACGGCCTCCATCAGCAGCATGTGGGGCGCGATCGGGTCGCGTATCGCCGGGTCGAGCCGCAGCGCGCGGGGCCAGATCGGGTCCAGCTTGGCCGAAGTGATGCTGTCACCGCTGGCGAACAGGGTGACGTCATGGCCCATCGCAACGAGCTCCTCCGTCAGGAAAGAAACAACGCGCTCGGTGCCGCCATACAGCTTCGGCGGCACGGCTTCGTGGAGGGGAGCGATCTGCGCGATACGCATCGTGGGGTATCTCCTTTTACTGCGCTGCATCATCATCCCGATCGAGGCATGATTAGGGCGCTTCTGCCATCGATCCGCCGCACTCTCGGGCAAATCTCCTAAACAACGGGTTACGCCAGGCAACGTGACCCATCACGAAATTGTTGGCAGCACGAAACGCCCGCTTATGCGTCCGTATTGCACAGAGGTGTGACCGATGGGCCGAGACGATCCGCAACCAGTCGATGTTTCGCAACGACCTGTGTCATTTATGCTTCGTTATGTGCGGCGGCACGCGATCGGGCACGCCGTGGTGCTGGTTTCGGTCATCTTGGCGGTCGGCTGCTCGATCGCGTCGCAGTACTCGGTCAAGCACCTGGTCGACACACTGACTGCGGGCGCGCATGGCCCGGTATGGACCGCGTTCAGCTTGCTGGCCGTGCTGATCGCGGCGGACAACATGCTGTGGCGGGTGGGCGGCTGGGCGGCGTCGCATAGCTTCGTCAATGTCACGGGCGATCTGCGGCGCGACCTGTTCCATCACCTGACGGGCCACTCCCCGGCGTATTTCGCCGACCGCCCGCCGGGCACGCTGGCGGGTCGGATCACCGCCACCGGCAACGCGATCTACACGGTCGAGAACACCTTCGCCTGGAACGTGCTGCCGCCGCTGCTGGCGGTCGCCGGCTCGATCGCCGTCATGCTGACGGTCAGCCCGCTGATGGCGCTGGCGCTGGTCGTGGTGTCGGGCGTGCTCGCCTACGGACTCAGCCGGCTAGCCGATCGGGGCCGGCCGCTGCACCACCAATATGCAGCGGACGCCGCGGCGGTGGATGGCGAGTTGGTGGACGTGATCAACAACATGCCGCTGGTGCGGGCCTTCGGGGCGACGATGCTCGAACGGCAGCGGTTCAGCGACCGTGTGGAACAGGAAATGAGCACGCGCGGCCGCTCGCTGCGCTATCTGGAGAAGCTGCGCCTGCTTCACGCCGCCGTGACCGCCGGGTTGACCGCGGGACTACTGGCCTGGGCGATCATGCTGTGGGAGGCCGGCAGCGCCACGCCGGGCGACGTCGTACTGGTGACTACTCTTGGTTTCACCATCCTGCATGGCACGCGGGACCTGGCCGTGGCCCTGGTGGATACCATCCAGCACGTCGCCCGCCTATCCGAGGCGCTGGCGACGCTTCTGCTGCCGCACGAGTTGCGGGACGCGGCGGAGGCACATGCGCTGGAGAGCCCGCGCGGCCGGGTGGAGTTCCAGGACGTCACCTATTCCTACCCGGCGAGCAGCCAGTCGGTGCTGGACCAGTTCAGCCTCACGATCGAGGCCGGCACGCGGGTCGGCCTGGTCGGGCGCTCCGGCTCCGGCAAATCCACCGTTCTGTCCCTGCTGCAACGGCTGCGCGACGTGCCGTCGGGGCACATCCTGGTCGACGGGCACGATATCTCGGACCTGACGCAGGACAGCCTGCACGATGCAATCGGCGTGGTGCCGCAGGATGTGTCGCTGTTCCACCGGTCGGTGCTGGAGAACATCCGCTACGGCCGTCCCGACGCCACCGACGAGGAAGTGCGTGCCGCTGCGGAAGCTGCGTGCTGCCGCCAGTTCATCGAAGAGCTGCCCGAGGGTTACGCGACCCCGGTGGGCGACCGCGGCGTGAAGCTGTCGGGTGGACAGCGGCAACGGTTGGCGATCGCGCGGGCATTCCTGCGCAATGCCCCGATCTTGCTGCTGGACGAAGCCACCAGCGCGCTGGACGCCGAGTCGGAGGCCGCGGTGCAACGTGCGCTCAATCGGCTAATGCAGGGGCGGACGGTCATTGCGGTCGCCCACCGCCTGTCCACGCTGAAGGATTTCGACCGGATCGTGGTGATGCAATCCGGCCGCATCCTGCAGGACGGCACGCCCGGCCAGTTGGAGCGGAGCAATGGGCCGTTCCGCGACCTGCTGATGGGGCACTCGGCGGGAATGGTCACGATGCTGGCGGCTGAATAGTCTCGCTACCTGCTCCCTCTTTCTCGGGGAGAGTTCGCTATCCTTGCCCTAAGCCCGCGGCGAGACCCATGCGGACGGCTTCGGCCAGGTTGCGGGCGCCTAGCCGGGTCATCAAGGACGCGCGGTGCACTTCGACTGTGCGATGGCTGATGCCCATCTCGCGGGCAATTTCCTTGTTGGACCGCCCCGCGACGAGAGCGGCCAACACAGCCTTCTCGCGCGGGGTCAAGGCCGGAAGCTCCCTCGGGCGGGGGGCCCCGGAGGCCACCGCTTCGGCAACCGCCTCGAGCATGGTCTCGGCCGGATACGGCTTCTCGATGAAGTTGCTGACCCCGAGCCGCATCGCCGCCACCGCGAGGGGGACGTCGCCATGGCCGGTGACGATGATGACCGGAAAACCGCTGCCCGGACGTGCCGCCAGAGAGCGTTGCACGTCCAGCCCGGTCATCATGCCCTCCCCCATCCGGACGTCCACCACGGCACACGCGGGCAAATCACCCCGGTCCAGCGCGGCCAGCATCGCCTCCCCCGATGCGAAGGCGGTGACGCGGTAGCCCGCGCCGTCCAGCAGCATGTGGAGCGATCGGCGCACGGCATCGTCGTCGTCCGCGACATGGACCAGGGGGCGAAGAGCGGACATCAAGCCGCGCGCAGGCCGTTGGCGGCCGGGGCGGCCAGCGAGGGCGGCACCGGCGGGAGGGTGAACATGAACGCCGCCCCGCCGCCAGCGTGGTTGCCCGCGGTGATCCAACCACCATGGGCGGACACGATGGTGCGGCAGATCGCAAGACCCACTCCCAAGCCGTCCTCCTTGCCGCTGCCGCTGAACACGTCGAACAGCCGCTCCGCCGCCTGCGGATCGATGCCGGGGCCGCTATCCAATACGCTGACCATGGCCGAACCGTCAGGCGCCGGTTCCAGCACCACCCAGACATCGCCTCCGGAATTCGCACCGGGCGTGCCAGCGGCGACCGCCTCCGCCGCATTGCGCACGAGGTTGGAGACGACTTGTTGGATGGAGACCGGGTCGGCCAGCGCTTCCAACGCCTCGTCGAGCTGGAAATGCAGCCGGGACCCGTCCGACCCGGTGTGGCGCCATGCGGCTTCGGAGGCCTCCCGCACCAGTGCTGCCAAGCGCACCTCCTGCATCTCGGCCTCGCCGATGAAGCCGCGCAGGCGTTTGACGATCTCGCCCGTGCGCAGGACTTGGGCCGACGCTTCCGCCATCGCCTCCAACACCGGACCGGCGGCGCTTGCGGGAACAGGGAGTGCGCCGTCGGCGGGTTTCAGACGCCGCATGGCAACGGCCAGGAAGTTTGCGGCAGCGGAGAGCGGCTGGTGCAGTTCATGCGCCAACCCCGCGCCCATCGCCGCCACGGCGCTCAGTCGCCCTGCCCGCGCCAGGTCGGATTGCAGCCGTTGCAGCCGGGAATTGGCAACTACGCGTTCGGTGACGTCCCGCGCGATCGAGATGGTGCCGGCCACCTCGCCGTCACCGCCACGCAGGGGCGAGTGGCTCACTTCGAAGACCCGGCCTTCGACCGCCGTCACGCCTGCCTGTTCACCGCCGGACAACGATGCGACGCTCGGCAGGAGGACGCCATCCAGGGTCTGACCCACCGCCTCGGCGCCACTCTGGAAGCCGAACCGCTCGGCGCACGCCTGGTTCGCCAGCAGCAGACGGTTGGCGCCATCTCGGGCGAAGATGAGGTCGCTGGATCCGTCCACCACCGCCTGCAGCAGGTCCCGGCCCGCCTGCACGTCGCCGAGCAAGCTCCGCTCGGTGACTCTGCGCGCCGCGATGTCCCGGCCTGCAGTGCACAGGGCGTCCTGCACAAAGGCCAGCTCCCGCACGGGGAGCGCCACGGATACCGCCGACCCACCCTGGCCGATGACCCGGGCGGTGCGACCCAGGGCGGCGACACTGCCGTTGATGCGGCGGGCAAGCAGCAGCGAGAATATCAGCCCCGCCAGGATGAGCGGTATGGCGACGGCGGTGAGCCAGTACAACGCGGTGCGCATCGGCTGCGCCAGCAACTGGCTGGGGGCGCCGACCAGGACGGCCCATCCACTCGCCAGGGGTGTGTAGACGCCGGTTACCGGCAGGCCGTCCAGGTCGAAGCCCTGCCACGGCCCGGACGCGCCCTCGAGCGTCCCGAACACGGTCGTCGCGGTGCCGCGGCCGACATACTGGTCGGGGTTCGGGGTATGCGCCACGACCTGGCCGTTGCGGCCGAGCACGGTGATGAACCAGCCACGAGGCAATCCGCCGGAATTCACCCAGCTGGCGAACACATCGGCTGTGAACGCGATCTCGAGTTCGTACCCGGCCACCTCCGATCCAACGGAGCCGCTGGAGAAGGTTGCGGCGGGTCCTCTGCCGACCTTTGCCGGGACGATGATCCGGGTCAGGAAGGGATGCGTCATTCCACTGGTGTAGACGTCGGATACGTAGGGCCGGTTGACGGCCATCATCGCCCTCGCCTGGCGGTCCTCCGGTGGCAGCGTAGGCAGCGGGGCGCCCCGCGGCACACGGGTCGCCACCACCTGCGCGCCCGATGGGTCGCGCAGCAGCACGTCCACCTTGCGGGATGCGGCCAACTCATCGGCTTCATGGCGGAATGCGGTCAAGTCACCGGCGGCGAGACTCGGCGACACCGCGAGCAGCTGGGCCGTCGCGACGACGGCTTCCAGGCCCTGCTCCACGCCATTGGCGGCGCCGGAGAGCAGCAGCCGCATCTGGATTTGCACTTCGGAGCGGCGGGCACGAATCGCGTCTCTTGCCTCGACGATGGCGAGGAGCAGGAGCGGCAGCATGACGGCGGCGGTCAGTGCCATCAGATACCATCGCAGGCTCAGGACGATGGCGTATCTGGGCATGAAGCGGGGCACGAAGCTGGGCAGACGACGATCCTTGGTGCCGGGCCGCCGCATTGTGTTCATTGCCTCTCCCAACCGCTGACCGGCCGTAAGTAGTCGTACGGACTCAGCGGCCCCAACCATGCCTGATACACCCCCGCCATCACAAATCGCATGTTTTTCAGCGGCCTTGGGCCTCGGTGGCCAGGCCTTCCAGAGGGGCGGAGTTTGAAGGCGGTGTGCGACCAAAACGGCGACGAGCGCTTCCCGGCCGCAACACAAGCCGACAAGATCGCGGATTTTTTCCAGCTATCGGGTGAGCTGTCGCTGGATCAGGCTGAGGAACGGGCGCTGCTCGACCTTTCCGAGAGTGGCATGGCTCAGCTACGCCAGTCGGCGGCACACATGCTCCAGCTTGGCGACCCCAAGCTCGACCGGCGCCTGAACTACGCGATCCCGATCATGCGCCGTATGCTGGCGGCCGTTTCGTCCTGACCTGGATCAGTAGCGCTTGTAGGGCAGGAACTTGCCGCTCATGGTCATTTTCACCCGATCGCCTTTCTGGTCCGGCTGCCGCTCCATCGTCATGTCGAAGTCGATGGCCGACATGATGCCGTCGCCGAACTCCTCGTGGATCATTTCTTTCCAGGTCGTGCCGTAGACGCTGACCAACTCGTAGAAGCGGTAGATCAATGGGTCGGTCGGGACCGCGGTCGGCAGGGATCCGCGGTACGGCGCCTCGGTCAGCAGCGTGACCTCCGCCGGGCTGAGGTCGAACATCAGCCCGGTTTTCTCCGCCGTCTCGGGGGTCATGGACATCTGGCCTAGGCAGGCCGCGCAGGTCCAGACAGGAGAGTAACCCAGCTTTTCGGCGACTTGCGGCCAGGTCCAGCCTTTCGCCTTCTTGGCGGCGACGATCTTCTGGCCAAGGGCTGTCTTTGCGTCGTTCACGTCGGTTCCTCCGGGTTTGAATGCAGACAGAACGGTCTGTGTGCAGTTGTCGGTGAAGATCGTTCGTTGCACAAGGGTTGGATCTCGTGCGGCAATGCCTCGCCGTAGACACAGGAAGCCCGATGCAATCACCCATCCCGATCCACACGCCAAGCTGGTTCAGTCAGTTCCGGACCTTCATCCTACGTGGCAACGTAGTGGACCTAGCCGTCGGCATCATCATCGGCGCCGCATTCACCGGGATCGTGAACAGCCTCGTGAAGGACATCTTCACCCCGCTGATCGGGCTGCTCGTCGGCGGGATCGACTTCACCAACATCTTCATCACCCTGCGCGGCCCCGTGCAGCCCACGCTGGACGCCGCGCAGAAGGCGGGAGCGGTGACACTGAATGTCGGCATCTTCCTCAATGCCGTGATCCAGTTCCTGATCGTCGGGTTTGCGATCTTCTGGGTGGTGAAGGCGCTGAGCCGGCTGCAGCGGAAAGATGCGTTCGCCCCGGCCGCGCCCACGAAGTCGGAGCAGCTCCTGACGGAGATCAGGGACGCGCTGCTCGCACGCACACCGGGGCCATAGGCCGTCAGGCCTCGCAGCCGGCCTGGCGCAGGACCATTTCTACAGCCTCGGGCGGCACGTCGGCGGCGGTGAAAGCCTCGCCGATTCCTCGTGCCAGCACGAAATGCAGCCGGCCGTCGCGCATCTTCTTGTCCCGCTGCATCAGCCCCATCAGCCGGGCGGCGGAGAACCGGCGGTTCAGCATGCCGAGGTCGGCGGGCAGGCCGACCGAGGCAAGATGCGCCTCCACCCGCCCCGCCAGTTGCGCGTCGCAGTGCCCCAGCGCCGCGGACAAGCGGAAGGCGAGTCCCAATCCGACCGCAACCGCTTCGCCATGCAGGACGACCCCGTAGCCGCAATCCGCCTCGATTGCGTGGCCGAACGTGTGACCCAGGTTGAGCAAGGCGCGGCCGTTGTTCGGACGCTCCTCGCGCTCGTCGTCGCCCACCACCGCCGCCTTGAACGCGCAGGCCCGCAAGACCGCTTCGGCCTGGGCGTCGCGGTCGTCCGCCACCACGCGGGCGCCCTCCTGCTCGCACCAGCCATAAAACCCGGCGTCGCCGATCAAACCCGCCTTCACCACCTCGGCGTATCCAGCGCGTTTTTCCCGAGGGGGCAGCGTGGCCAGGGTGGCGGTGTCGGCGATCACCATGCGGGGTGGGTAGAAGGCACCCAGCAGGTTCTTGCCACGGCTTGTGTTGATCCCGGTCTTGCCGCCAACGCTCGAATCGACCTGTGCCAGCAGCGTGGTCGGCAGCTGGACGAACGGCAAGCCACGCAGGGTCACCGCTGCCACGAACCCGGCGAGGTCGCCCACCACGCCACCGCCCAAGGCCAGGACCGCCGTGCGCCGCTCAACCCCCGTGGCCAGCACCTCCTCCGCGAGGGCACTGAACGAGGTGAGCGACTTGGACGTCTCACCCGGCGCCACCACGATCTGCCGCGACTCGAACCCGGCCGCGGCCAGGCTCTGGGCCAGGGTGGCGCCGTGCAGCGGGGCGACGTTGGCGTCGGTGATCACCACCACCCGCTTCTGCGGCAACACGGGGGCCAGCAGTGCGCCCGCGCGGTGCAGGAGCCCGTCACCCACCAGCACATCGTAGCCGCCGGCCGAGGTACGCACCGGCAAGCGATCGGGCGCACGCCAGGCAGCAAGGGCGGAGGCGACCCGGGCAGTCGTCTGATCCGGTGTGTCGTCGGTGCAATCGACCACGATGTCGGCCTCCGCATAGATGGGGTAGCGCTGTTCCATCAGAGCCCGCAGCGTTCCCGCCGGGTCCGAGTTGGCCAGCAGCGGACGGTTACGGCGCAGGGCGACGCGCCGCAGCAGCAACGGTAGCGGCGCGCGCAGCCAAACCGACGTGCCGTGGCCACGGATGACAGCCCGAGTCGCCGGGTCCATGAACGCGCCGCCGCCGGTGGCGAGCACGATGGGCGGCCCCTCCAACAGACGGCGGACTACGCGGCGCTCGCCAGCGCGGAAATGCGCCTCGCCGAACTGACTGAACAACTCGGGCACGCTGCGCCCGGCGGCGGCCTCGATCTCGACGTCCGAGTCGCGGAAATCCATGCCCAGGTGGGCTGCCAGCCGCCGGCCGATGACCGATTTGCCGGCACCCATCAGCCCAACGAGCACGATCGTCCGAGTTGCGGGGTGCGTGGCCGGTCGGTTTGGCAACGGTCCCGTCTGGCCGGACGGACGACCGGCGAGCGCGGTGTTGCGTGTCATGGTTCCCGACGGTAGCACAGGCCGGTTGTTCACGGCCAAGGGTGGCGAATGCGCCAAATCGTTCTCATCGTCATCCTGGCGCTCATCGTGCTGGGCGCCGTCGGCGTGCTGATGCTCGGAGCTTTTCCGCCGCACCAGACACCGCAGCCTGTCGCACACGTCCTGCCCAACGACCGCTTCGGCACGCACTGACCCGTGGACCGGCACGCGGAGGCATTCCTCGAGATGCTCGCGGCCGAACGCGGCGCTGCCCGCAACACGATCGCGGCCTATGCAGCTGACCTGGCGGACTTCGCCAGCTTCGCGGCATCGCAAGGCGAACGCCCGGCGGTGGCCTCGGCGGGCACGCTGCTTGGGTATATGGCTGGCCTGAATGCAGCCGGCTTGTCTGCGCGGACGGCGGCGCGGCGGCTGTCGTGCCTGCGCCAGTTCCACCGGTTCCTGCTGCAGGAGGGGATCCGCGCCGACGACCCGACGGAAACGCTCGATTCGCCCCGCATGCCGCGGTCATTGCCGAAATACCTCAATGAGGCCGAACTCGCCGCCTTGCTGGCAGAAGCTGCGGCAAGGCCAGGGCGGTCGGGGCTGGTGGCCGCCGCGGCGCTCGAGCTGCTGTATGCCACCGGGCTGCGGGTGTCGGAGTTGCTGGCGCTGAAGCGAACCGCGCTGGCGAGTGGCGCCGCGATGTTGGCCGTCCGCGGCAAGGGTGGACGCGAGCGCCTCGTCCCGCTCGGCGAAGCTGCGCGGCAAGCGGCGGCGGTCATGATGGCGGGAATGGATAGCCCTTGGCTGTTCCCGGGCCGCGACCAGCAGCGCGCCATGACGCGGCAGGGTTTTGCGCTGCTGCTCAAGCCGGTCGCCCTGGCGGCGGGGATCGACCCGGCGCGGGTGTCACCGCACGTGCTCCGCCACTCCTTTGCGTCGCACATGCTCGCCCGCGGCGCGGATCTACGGAGCCTGCAGATGCTGCTGGGGCACGCCGACATCTCAACGACGCAGATCTACACCCACGTTCAGCCAGAGCGACTCCAGCGCCTGGTCGAGGCGCATCACCCGCTGGCTCGTCCTGGGCGTCGCACCGCCCCTTGAACCTGCCTATGGTTGCTCGGCAACAACCAAGGGAAACGGCGACAAAATGCTCGAAATCGACACACCTGCCGGCATGGATGCCTATGTCGGCAAGTCTTTGGGAGCCAGCGATTGGATCGCGGTCACCCAGGACATGATCGATAAGTTCGCCGATGCGACGGGCGACCACCAGTGGATCCATGTCGACCCGGTCCGTGCAACAGCCGAATTGCCAGGGGGCACGACGATCGCCCACGGCTTCCTGACGCTATCGCTACTGCCGTTGATGGTGAGCACGGTGTATCGGATCCGGCAGCGGTCACGCGGGTTGAATTACGGGATGAACCGAGTGCGCTTCACCAATCCGGTGCCCTCCGGGGCGCGGGTGCGGGCGCACCTGGTATTGAAGGCATCCGATCCAGTCGAAGGCGGCCGTCGGCTAACGACGGATGCCACGGTCGAGATCGAGGGCAAGGACCGCCCGGCCCTGGTCGCGGAGACGATGACAGTTGTCTATGCCTAGCCGCTAAAAGCTAAGGGCCATAGGGCGGACGCTGAACGTCCCTCCTATGGCCCCAAGCTTAGTCAGACGGTAGCGGGTGGTTAGACCACCTTCACCGTCTGCTGCAGTGCCGCAACGGAGACATTGCTGAACGTGACCTGGGAACCATCGCTGAGCACCAGCACCGAACCAGCCGGATTAGTAGCGGAAGCCGTCACGTTGTAGCCAGCATAGCCATGAACGTTCACGCTATCGCCGGTTGCGAAGTTGTTCACCGTCACTGCAGCGGTGCTGGTGTTCGCATCCTTGATGAACTCGAACGTATCGCTCGTCTGCGACAACCCGTTCAGCGTTACGTTACCCGCGGACGTATCGACGAAGAAGGTCTCCGGGCCAGCGCCGGACGTGACCGATGTGCTGCCCGTGCCGGCGAGCGTGATGGTCCCGCCTGCAGCCCCGGTGACGCTGTCGACCGTCGGCGCCTTCGAACCATTGATAAAGGCAAGGGTCGTGCTGGACGTCATGAAGATGTTGTCCGCGCCGCCCGCGGCCGCCGTAACCGTGCTCGGGCCGCCGACGAGAACCGCGTCGCTGCCGTTGCTGGTCAAGCTGTTGGACACGCCGTCCAGGAACACGAAGTCGTTGCCACCAGTGCCGGTGATGAACTGGTTCGCACCAGCCGCACCATTCAGCACGTTGCCGCCCGCACCGGTGATGGCGATTAGGCCACCGTTCGGATTCGAGTTGGTGATCGAGCTATTGGAGTTATCGGCCGCAACCACGGTCGACAACGTCGTTCCGCCCGTGACGTACGACCCGTTCTGGCCATCCAGCAACACGGTCGCGCTTGGAACGGACGCGTTGCCACTGAGGACGCTGCCGGTCGTGCTGATGTCGATGGTTGTGGAGCTGGTCAGAAA
>CAXTWC010000113.1:0-17847 GCA_964247805.1 uncultured Acetobacteraceae bacterium
TGCCGGTGACCATCCGCCTGCTCGACCCGCCGCTGCACGAGTTCCTGCCGCACAGCGACGCCGAGCTCGCCGACGTGGCGCGCGCGATGGGCGAGGAGGTGGAGACGGTGCGCCGCCGCGCGGTGGAGCTGGCCGAGGCGAACCCGATGCTGGGCCATCGCGGCTGCCGCCTGGGCATCACTTTCCCCGAGATCTACGAGATGCAGGCGCGGGCGATCTTCGAGGGCGCTATCGCGGCCACAGAGGAAGCGGGCAAGGCACCGGTGCCCGAGATCATGATCCCGCTAGTTGCCACCAAAAAGGAACTGGAGATCACTCGCGCGCAGGTGGATCGGGTGGCCGAAGCGGTGTTCAAGGAAACGGGCAAGCGGATCGAATACTCCGTCGGCACGATGATCGAGCTGCCCCGCGCGGCCCTTACGGCCGACAAGATTGCCGAGGTGGCCGACTTCTTCAGCTTCGGCACGAACGACCTGACGCAGACGGCGTTCGGCCTGTCCCGTGACGATGCCGGCAAGTTCCTACCCAGTTATGTGGACCAGGGTATCCTGCCGAAAGACCCGTTCGTGTCGATCGACATCGAGGGTGTTGGCGCACTGGTGAAGATCGCCGTCGAGAAAGGCCGCAAGACCAAGAACAGCCTCAAGATGGGCATTTGCGGCGAACATGGCGGTGACCCGGCATCCATCACGTTCTGCGAGGAAGCGGGGCTGGATTATGTCTCGTGCTCCCCTTACCGAGTTCCGGTGGCAAGGCTTGCCGCCGCGCAGGCAGCGTTGGGGAACAGCGGAGACAAGACCGCCTAGTCTGCCCTGTCTCAACCGCCAGCCGCTCTCCCGCATGTAGCGGCCGCACGGCTTCCTTTCCCTCTCTCGTTCTTCACGGGAGAGGGCTGACGGCTGACACGAGACCGCTAGATGGCAGTCGGAGCTTTCGTGCTGCCAGACCGCGCGTTTTAACCTTCGGTTCATCCGCCCCGTCTACCTTCCGTGTGCACGTCCTCGGAAGGAGGCTCCATGCTGGCGGCCCGCCTCGCACCCGATGCTCCCGACGCCCCACTCCGCCCAACGCCGGAGCAGGCTCTACTTGCCATGTTCGCTCTCGCGGAGCTGACCCCCGCCGATCCCAAGGTGCATCGCGAACTTGCCCTGGCCTACCGCGCCGTCGGTCAGGAGATCGAGGCGCGCGCCGAGGAAACCGCCGCCCTCGCGCTTGAGCACAACGTGCCGGCGGTGCTGTTCAACCTAGGAACCGTCTATTTCACGACCGGGTACTACGACGCGGCCGCACGCTGGTACCGGCTCACTGTGGCGGTTGCGCCGACGATGGCGATTGCTCACCAGAATCTCGCCTGCATCCTATTCGACCAGGGCCACAAGAAAGAAGGCCAATACCACCGGGACTTCGCCTATCGCCTGCAGTGCGTCTTCACCGCGCAAGCGCCGCAGGAACGCCGCCGGGTGCTGATTTTGGGCGCATCGGGCTACGGCAACATCCCGCTCCGCTACCTGCTGCCACAGCAATCCAACACTCAGAGCACCTGGTTTCTGGAATACACGACGGCGGAAACCACCGCGTCCCTACCGCCGTACGACATCGTCCTGAACAGCGTAGGCGACCCCGATCTGGACGGGCCCACTTTTGGAGCCGCCTGCGAGTTCTTGCGTAGCTGCCCCGCTCCCGCGCTGAACCACCCCGCCCGCGTCTCGCTGACCCGGCGTGATCGCCTGCCAGCACTGCTGGAACCCATAGCCGGGGTAGACATCCCCCCGGTGCTGCGCGTGGGTGGCTCCGAGCCATTGTCCCGCCCCGATTTCAGCTTCCCCTTGCTGGTCCGCCCTGCTGCCTCTCACGGCGGAGACGGGCTGTTGCGGATCGACGCGCTGGACCAACTCCAGGCAGTCGATTGGGACAGTTCGACTGCCTGGTATGTCAGCCCCTTCCGCGACTACCGCTCTGCCGATGGGTATTGGCGCAAATACCGTGTCATCTATGTCGACGGTGAGCCCTATCCGTATCACCTCGCGATCTCTCCAGACTGGCTGGTTCATTACGTAACTGCCGACATGCTGTCCGACCCGGCTAAATGCCGCGAGGAAAGCCAGTTCCTCGAGCAGCCGGAGGCAGTGCTGGGCAAAACAGGCATGCGGGCCATCAGGGAGATCGGCAGGCGTCTCGGCCTCGACTACGCCGGTATCGATTTCACCCTGCTGCCGGACGGGCGCGTTCTGGTGTTCGAGGCGAACGCAACCATGCTGGTCCACCCAGAAACGGATCCGAAGCTCGCCTACAAGAACCCTTTCGTGACCCGCATCCTGGATGCATTCGAAACCCTGCTGAGCGACCGCATCGCTCCAGCCCAGACAGTGGCGGCCTAGACATGGACATTGGCATCCTTCCCGACCCGCTGGACCGTGCAACCGCTTGTTTCCTTGACGGAGATCTGGCCGAGACCGAGCGTCTGTGCCGGGAGGTGCTAAAAAGTCATCCCGGCCATTCCGGGGTGTGGCGTCAATTAGGCCTGCTCCGCCTAGTCAGCGGCGACCCGGCGGCGGCTTTGGGCTTACTGCTGCCACTACAGGCAGAATTCGCCCTCGATCCAGACTTGGCAATCGCACTCGGCGAGGCGTACTGGGCCATCCAGGGGCCGGCCGAGGCAATCCCGCACTACCGCCGCGCCATCGCCTTGGCGCCGGACCGGGTTCGCGCGCGGGTCCGGCTGGGGCTGGCCCTGCTGTCCGTAGGGATGCCCGGCGAGGCGCGAGACCAGTTGGAGCAGGCCGCCGCCGCACAGCCTGACGCACAGACACTGACCTATCTCGGCATGGCGCTGCTGAGCGACGGGCATGCGGCAGAGGCCGTACCCTTACTGGAACAAGCAATACGGCTGCAGCCAGGCGAACACGGCAGTTTCTTCCATCTCGGCCAGGCGTTGCGGGAACTTGGTCAAATCGACGAGGCCATAACAGCACTCGGTGAGGCGTTGGCGCGTGCGCCGGGTCAGGCCCATCTGCATTTGGCGCTGGGGGATGCACTCTTCGCCCGGGGCGATCACGCGGCCGGCAAGGCGGAATTGCAGCAAGCCACGGCACTGGATCCGTCCCAGCCGCTCGCCTGGGCAAAGTTGGGCGATATGGAGCAGCTTACCGCCAATCCCGCTGCGTCCTTGGAATGCTACCAGCAAGCCGTGGCTCTCGACGCTGGCAACCCGGAGCTGCTTGCTTTGCTCGGCAACGCCTTGCTGTCGGCTGGCGACCACGAGGCCGGCACGCGCGAACTCGGGCGGTGCATGACGGCTAGTTGGCGCAGCCCGCAGCGGCGCGCTGCTTTGCGTGTGGGTATCCTGGCCGCGCCGGGTGGGGCCAATACTCCCACTGGCTTCATCGTCGACCGGTCTCGTTTCGACGTCTCCCCGGTGTTCATGCTGGACGGGTTCGACTACCCCTGCGAGCAGATCGCTTCGTCGTATGACGTGATGTTCAACGCAGTCAGCGACCCGGATGCCGCCCCGCAGGCTTTGGCACTCGCCATCCAATGGGCCCCCGTCATTGGCCTGCCGATCGCCAATTCTCCGGCCACGATCTCGGGAACCGTGCGCGAGCGCATCGCGGCACGCCTGGCCGGCATCGAGGGGCTACACGTGCCGCAGACCGTCCGCTTCCGCCGGGCCGAACTGGCCGACGCCGGCGTGGTATTCGATCAACCGATGCTGATCCGGCCGGCCGGCAGCCATGGCGGACAGTATCTGACCATTGTACGAACCCCGGACGAAGTACGCCGTGCCGCGACAGCGTTGCCGTGCGACGAGATGTATGTCACCGAGTTCGTGGATTTCCGTTCCAAGGACGGCTTGTATCGCAAGCTGCGGTTGGTGTTCGTGGGCGGGCAGCCGTTTCCGGTTCACATGGCCATCGGCAATGGCTGGCTGAGCCATTATTTCCGCACCAGCATGGCCGAAATGCCGGGCTGGCGAGCAGAGGAAGCGGCCTTCCTGGGGGATTGCCAATCCTATCTCGGCCAAGATCTATGCCGGGCGATGGGCGAGATTCAGGCCCGCATCGGCCTCGATTTCTTCGGCATCGACGGCGCGATCGGCCCGGATGGCCGGCTCGTGGTGTTCGAGTGCAACGCATCCATGCTGGTGCGCCACGCTGATCGTCCAGCGATGTTCGACTACAAGCGCAAACCCGCCGAACGCATCCGCACAGCCGTTGGGGATTTGCTGCAGACTTTGGCCCAGGGTGCCTGACACTCGGGAAGAGCGGTATCGGGTTGGTATCCTGAACAGCCCTCTCCGTCGGTAAAGGGTCAGGTGAAGGGCGCGGTGCTCCTCGCCCTCTCGTCGGTGGTGGGGCGCACATACCTCCCGCTTTTTCCAGACACAAACCAGGATGGACGGCATCATTGCATCCTCGCCATGGCCATAACCTCCGGGATCACTACGGCGACTCAGGAAACAAATCCATCGCCTTGAGTCATTGAAGCTTTTTGTCCGCTATGACGGAGTCGGAATGGGACTACCTTCCCAAGCGGCCTAATGTTCTCTATGTGTTCTGGCAATGCAGCCCCTGGACACATTGCGCGCGCGGATTGCTCGGCTGGAACGCCGACCTGTGCCCCATGCTGCCAATATGCTGCGGTTTGGAGTGCCCGCGATCGACAGCCACCTTCCCGGCGGAGGTCTGCTAGCCGGGGCGCTACACGAGGTCGCGGGGGAAGGCGCAGATCTCGAGCACGGCGCCGCTGCGTCCCTACTCCTGGCCGGGCTGCTCGCAAAGCAGCGCGGCCCGGTACTGTGGGCCGTCATGCGGGCCGACCTGTTCGCCCCCGCCTTGCACGCCGCCGGGTTGCATCCGGACCGGGTAGTATTCGCCGAGGCTGGCTCGGCCGTACTGCTGGTGATGGAGGAGGCATTGCGCCACCCCGGGCTCGCCGGCGTGGTGGGCGAAGTCGGCAAAATGGGGCTGACCGCCTCCCGCCGTCTACAATTGGCCGCCGAAGCCTCCGGCGTGACCGCCTTTGCCTTGCGCCGGTTCCGCCAGGCCTCCGACCCGGCCTTGGCCGAGCCCAACGCCGCCGTGACCCGATGGCGGGTGGCCGCCCTGCCCTCGCCGCCACCGCTTCCTCATGCGCCGGACGTGCCGGGCCTGGCCCGGGCGCGCTGGCAACTCGATCTGGTGCGCTGCCGCGGCGGCGCCCCCGCAACTTGGACAGTGGAGGCTTGTGATGCGCAGGGTCGTCTCAGTCTGGCTTCCGACGTTTCCCACCGACAGGCTCCACCGCGCGAGTACGCCATCGGCTGACGGCCCCCTCGTCACCCGCCCGCTTGTGACGCGCCCGCTTGTGACGCGCCCGCTTGTGACGCGTTTGCACGATGGCCGCCGCACGATCATTGCAGCGGCTGACCCGGCAGCGCAGGCACTCGGGCTATATCCCGGCATGGCGCTGGCGCACGCCCAGGCGATGGTACCCGGCCTGCTGGTGGCCGATGCCGACCCGGCCGGCGACGACACGGCGCGCATGCGCCTCGCCGCTTGGTGCCTGCGCCTCTCACCGCTGACTGCACCCGACACGGACGGGCTGTGGATCGACGCCACCGGCTGCACCCATCTGCACGGCGGCGAGACGGCAATGCTGGAGGCGGTGCTCGCCCGCCTGGCCGAGGATGGCATCACAGCCCACGCGGCCATTGCCGACACGCCCGGTGCCGCCCACGCCCTCGCCCGCCACGCTCCCGGCCCGGTAACGGTAGCTCCCCCCGGCGGCACGGAGGCGGCCATCGCCCCCCTGCCTACGGCCAGCCTGCGATTAGGGACCGAAGCGGTGGCGACACTGCACCGGCTAGGGCTGGAAACGGTGGCACAGTTGCTCGCCTTGCCCCGCGCCCCGTTTGCACGCCGCTTCGGCGCCGCCGTGTTGACACGGCTGGACCAGGCCATGGGCAGGATCGCCGAACCGATCACCCCCGTGACACCGCCAGGCACACCAGAAGCGCGGCTCGCTTTTCCCGAACCGTTGCTGACGGCCGAAAGCTTTTGTGCCGTCATCGCTCGCCTGGCCCGCCGCGTGTGCCGCACGCTGGAACAGGCAGGCCAGGGTGCGCGCCATATGGACCTGGTGTTCGAACGGGTGGACGGCACGATACAGGCCGTACGCATCGGCACCGCCCGCCCTTCCCGCGACGCGCGCCACCTGGCCCGGCTGCTCGAGGAGCAGGTGGAAACGGTGGACCCGGGTCTGGGCGTAGACGCGATGCGGCTGGTGGTGCCGTTCGCCGAACCGCTGGCCTTCACCCAGATCGCCAATCTGGCCGCCGAGCCGGAGGCGGATGTGGCCGCCCTGGTGGACCGCCTTTCCAACCGCTTGGGGGCGGACCGGGTATGGCGCGCCGCCCCCGTGCAGAGCGACGTGCCGGAGCGCTCGGTATGCCGGGTCAGCGCCGTAGCGCCTGCCGGGAAATTAGGCTGGCCCAAATGGCCTCGGCCCACTCGCCTGTTGCACCCGCCGCAGCCGGTGGAGATGGTGTCGGGCCTACCCGACCAGCCTCCCGCTGCGTTCACCTGGCGGCGCCATCGCCACCGGGTGCGCCGTGCCGACGGCCCGGAGCGGATCACCGGCGAATGGTGGCGCCGGGATGCAGAGACGCTTGCAGTGCGAGATTACTGGCAAGTGGAGGACGAAGGCGGGCGGCGGTTCTGGCTGTACCGCCGCGGCGACGGGCAGGATGCCGGGACAGGCGATCTGCGGTGGTTCGTGCATGGAGTGTTTTGATCGACCATGGCTGGCCGTTGCCGCATGACGACCGATGTTTCGATTACATGCAACGCCATCTCGGGCTTTGCGTGGTGCACGCCTAAGCTTCAGCCCCGCCTCGCCGATGGCTAAAACCCCGGCAAACATCCTACACTTCCCCACCCGCCCAGGTCCGGAGCGGGACACCAGCACCCCCACCACCCCGCGCTACGCCGAGTTGCAGGTCACCTCCAACTATTCCTTCCTGCGTGGCGCGAGCCATGTCGAGGAATTGCTCGCCGCAGCCAAACTGCTGGGCCACGAGGCACTGGCCATCACCGATCGCAACACGCTAGCCGGGGTGTTGCGGGCGCATGGGCGGGCGGTCGAGCTGAGCATGCGGCTGATCGTCGGCTGCCGGTTGGATCTGCGCGATGGCACCTCGCTGCTGGCTTACCCCACCGACCGCGCGGCCTATTCCCGGCTGTGTCGGCTGCTTACGGCGGGCAAGGGGCGGGCCGGAAAGGGCGCGTGCTTTCTCGACTGGAGCGATGTGGCGGCGCATGCGGAGGGACTGCTCGCGATCCTGCTGCCCGATGAGCCCGATGACATCACGGCAGCCAACCTGCGCCGCTTGCACGAGGCGTTCGATGACCGGGCATACATGGCTCTGACTTTGCGCCGCCGCCCTGGGGACGGGGTTAGGACACGCCTTCTGTCCGACATGGCGCAGGCAACCCACGTGGCGACCGTCGTTACCGGGGATGTGCTGTACCATACGCCGGAGCGCCGGGTGCTGCAGGACGTGATGAGCTGCATCCGCGAAGGCTGCACCATCGACGCCGCCGGGCACCGGCTGGAGCGCTTCGCCGACCGCCACCTCCGCGAACCCGGGGAAATGGCACGGCTGTTCGCGGCTTATCCCGAGGCGATCGCACGCACGGCGGAGATCGCGGAACGTTGCCGGTTCTCCCTCTCGGAACTGCGCTACCAGTATCCTGACGAGGCCGAGATGCAAGGTGAAACGCCGCAGCAGGCGTTGGAGCGCCACACCTGGTCCGGCCTGCCGAACCGCTATCCAGACGGCGCCCCGCCCGAGGTGCTGAAACAGCTCCGCCACGAACTGGCGCTGATCGCCCAGCTGAACTACGCGCCGTATTTCCTGACGGTGAACACGATCGTGCGGCAGGCACGGCGCATGGGAATCCTATGCCAGGGGCGCGGGTCGGCGGCCAACTCGGCAGTGTGCTACGTGCTGGGCGTCACCGCGATCAACCCCGTGGAAAGCAACCTGCTGTTCGAACGCTTCGTGTCCGCCGAACGGCGCGAGCCACCGGATATCGACGTCGATTTCGAGCATGAACGGCGCGAGGAGATCATCCAGTGGATCTACGAGCATTACGGCCGGAACCGCGCAGCGCTGTGCGCCACGGTGATCCGCTACCGCTCGCGTGGGGCCGTGCGCGAAGTGGGCAAGGTCATGGGGCTGACGGAGGACGTCACGGCAGCCCTCGCCTCGCAGGTTTGGGGGTGGTCGGAGGACGGGGTCGAGGAGAAGCACGCGGCGCAGCTCAACCTCAACCTGGCGGACCGTAGGCTGCGCCTTACGCTGGACATCGCGCACGAGTTGATCGGACATCCACGGCATCTGTCCCAACATCCTGGTGGCTTCGTGCTGACCCAGGACGAGCTGGCGGATCTGGTGCCGATCGAGCCGGCCTCGATGAAGGATCGGCAGGTGATCGAGTGGGACAAGGACGATATCGACATCCTGAAATTCATGAAGGTCGACATCCTGGGCCTGGGCATGCTGGGCTGCATGCGGCGCGCATTCGACCTGCTGGAGCAGCACCGCGGCATCAGGCACGACATCGCGAGCATCCCGCAGGACGACAAGGCCACCTACGCGATGATCCAGAAGGCGGACACGCTAGGCACGTTCCAGATCGAGAGCCGGGCGCAGATGTCCATGCTGCCCCGGCACAAGCCAGCCCGACTGTACGACCTCACGATCCAGGTGGCAGTGGTGCGGCCGGGACCGATCCAGGGCGACATGGTGCATCCGTATCTACGGCGTCGCGCCGGGCTGGAACAACCGGACTATCCGAGCCCGGAGCTAAGAAAGGTACTGGAGAAAACATTAGGTGTGCCCTTATTCCAGGAACAGGCGATGCAGGTGGCGATCGTGTGCGCCGGGTTCACACCGGGCGAGGCCGACCAGCTGCGGCGGGCGATGGCGACGTTCAAGCAGACCGGTGGCGTCTCGCATTTTCGCGACAAGATGATCAACGGCATGATCGAACGCCACTACACGGCCGAATTCGCGGAGCGTACGTTCAAGCAGATCGAAGGGTTTGGCTCGTATGGTTTCCCGGAGAGCCATGCCGCCTCGTTCGCGCTGATCGCCTATGCCAGCGCGTGGATGAAGTGCCACCATCCGGACGTATTCTGCACCGCTTTGCTGAACGCACAGCCGATGGGGTTCTACGCCCCGGCGCAGATCGTGCGGGATACGCGCGAGCACGGGGTGGAAGTGCGGCCGGTTTGCGTGAATGCGAGCGAGTGGGATTGCACGCTGGAGGATTCGGGCGGGCGGTTCATGGTTGTGCGGATGGGCATGCGCATGGCGAAGGGATTGGCACAGTCCCATGCGGAGGCAGTAATCGCACAGCGCGCGGGCGGATACCGGAGCGTGGCGGAGGTTTGGCAGCGAGCGGCGATGCCGGTCGCGGCCTTGGAGCGGTTGGCGGAGGCTGATGCGTTCACCTCCGTAGGGGCGGACCGACGAGCGGCGTTGTGGGCGATCCGCGGGCTGGGCGAGCCACCGCCTCCACTGCTGGCGTTGTGCGCGTATACCCCTCGCCCAACCGCTCCCCTCAAGGGCAGGGCAATCGTAGATGGAGGAGAGCCAGTTCGTTCCTCCCCTTTGCTTCACGGGGGAGGTGGCGGCGAAGCCGACGGAGGGGGCACGCGGGCGCCGTCCGTGCGCGTGCCCCCTCCACCATGCTTTGCATGGTCCCCCTCCCCTGCTGCGCAGGGGAGGAACTCCAGACGCGATCACCCTGCCGTCGAGGGACAGGGTCGGGGCGAAGGGTCGCAGCGCACCGAGCCCGCCGTCCCGCTTCCCCCCATGGCAGAAGGCCGCGAAGTCGTGGAGGACTACCAGTCCACCGGCCTCAGCTTACGCCGCCACCCCGTCACGTTCCTCCGCAAGGAGCTGCGTGCGCGCGGCATGGTCACTTGCGCCACCCTCGCCGCCACCAAAGATGGCCGCCGGGTAACGGTCCCCGGCATCGTGCTGGTGCGGCAGAAGCCCGGCAGTGCCAAGGGCGTCATGTTCATCACCATCGAGGACGAAACGGGTATCGCTAATCTCGTACTTTGGCCCAGCCTATTCGAGAAGCAGCGTAGGCTTGTCCTATCCGCCGGCATGATCGCCTGCCGCGGCCGGGTACAGCGGGATGGGGAGGTCGTGCATGTCGTCGTGGAACACCTGACCGACCTGTCGCAGGAACTGCGCTCCGTCGGCAGCCGCGCCCTGCCGTTCCCGATCGAACGCGGGCGCGGCGACGGCGCCACCCACCCCGGCAGCGCGGACTCGCGCGAACAGGTGGCGGCGGCAGGATGGCGCACACGAGACATCTACGTGCCCGACGGCCGCTTCAGCAACGGCCACATCAAGGTGACGACGCGCGATTTCCGCTGAACGACAGCAAGAACCGGAGTGCCGCACCCAACCAGCGCGCCCATGCTCTCGCCGTCAACAACGGAGAACCACCATGAGCTTCCGCATCACCGGCCTGTCTCCAGAGCCCTTCCGCCCGCTATTTGGCTTGTCCGATGAGGCCCTTGCAGCACACGGCGCCAAGCGTTGCGTTGCCACCACCAAGCCCGGCTTTCCCGACCGGATCGCCCTGAGCGACGCAGAGCCCGGCGAGACCCTGCTACTCGTGCATTACCAGCACCAGCCTGCCAATACGCCCTATCGCGCCAGCCACGCCGTGTATGTCCGCGAGGGCACGGCCGAAACACGGACAATGACGGGAGAGGTGCCAGAATCGCTGCAAGTCCGCCTGATCTCGCTGCGTGCCTTTGACGCCGGCCATTCGATGATTGATGCGGACGTAGTAGACGGGCCGCACCTGTCCGGTCTCATCGCGCAGTTCTTCGCCAACCCGGCCGTCGCCTATCTTCACGCGCATTATGCCAAGCGTGGCTGTTACGCGGCCCGGATCGACCGCGCCTAGGCCTCTCGACTAGGATGGGTGTAACCGGAGGGCCTCCAATGCTACGATGGACCGTTCTGCTCATCCTCTGCTTGCCCAGCCTGGCCTGGGCCGACGATGCAACCTGCCGTAACGGAATGTTCGCGGCCGAGGGGACGTCGTTCGGGCTGGCGAAAGTGGTGGGTGCACCGCGCACCTATCTGCGGAGCGACACCGCCCCTTGCCCGGACGATAGCCCTGCCTGCCAAGGGCGCACCTACGTCGTGCCGGGTGACGTCGTGCTGGCACAAGCGAAGCAAGGCGGCTTCGTCTGCGCGTTCTACCCCGGCAAGGGCGGTGGCAGCGCCGGGTATGTCCGGCCAGACGAGATCGCCGCCCAACCCACATCAGCCAACCCGGCCCCGGCAGCCTGGGCGGGGAGTTGGGCCGATGGAGACGATACGATCACCCTCAGCGTTCACGGTTCGCAATTGGCCGCGAAAGGAGACGCCTATTGGCCGTCTGCCAACCCGTCGCTGAAGGATCGTCCTTACGGCCCCAATCTCGGCGAGATGAGCGGCACGGCGGCGCCATCAGGCAACACGGTCGTGTTCGCCGGCCAGGATGCGGATGATTGCCGCGTGCGGTTGACCTTGCTGCCGCCCTATCTGCTCGCGTCGGACAACATGAATTGCGGTGGCCACAACGTGACCTTCACCGGGGTGTATCGCAAGAAGTGATCAGCCGAGTGCCGCCGCCAGGCGCGACCATGCCGCCGGGTCGCCGGGAATGCCGAACCGCAACATAGCCGGATGGTCGGCAAACCGCCGCACCAGGATGCCAGCCTCGCCCATCCGGTCCGCCAGCCGTCCCGCCTCGTTATGTTCGTACAAGCGGAACAGCTTGGTGCCGCCCGCCATGCGACAGCCTACGCCGGCCAGCATCGTGTCGAGCCGGTGCGCATCACGAGCCAAGCGATCCGCCGCTGCCTCGCGCCACAAGGTGTCGGCCAGGGCAAATTGCCCGGCGTGCAAGGCCGGCCCGCTGACCGCCCACGGACCGAGCGATTGGCGCAACAGGGCCGCCCAATGCCGCTCGGCCAGCGCGAAGCCGAGCCTCACACCGGCCAGGCCGTAGGTTTTCCCGAACGACCGCAGCAGCAGCAGGCCCGGGTGCGGCAAACTGGCGGCGAGACTGCACGCCTCCAGATCCGCGAACGCCTCGTCCACGACCAACAGGCCACCTCGGGAGGCAAGATCGGCCGCCAGATCCAGCAGCATTGCCGCGCTCGCCATGGCACCATCGGGATTGTTCGGGCGGACCAGCACCACCACGCCGGCCCCACCCGCCTGCGCCACACTCGGCACACCGGTCACATCGTGGCCGGCCAGCACCCAGGCGGCGCGGTGCTCGGCATAGGTCCAGCCTACGACAGCGACGCGTCCGGGAGCGATCAGCCGCGGCAGGAGATGGATCAGAGCCTGCGTGCCCGGCGCCGCGGCGACACAGGCCGGGTCAGCGACCCCATACGCACGCGCGGCCAGCATCTCCAGGGCCGCCACCTCCTCGGGTTCGGGCAGCCGGGTCAGGGCCGCCTGCGGGATCTGCGGGACGGGATAGGGCACCGGATTGATGCCCGTGGAGAGATCGATCCACGGCTCCGGGGCCGCGGGAAACCGGTGCCGCGCTGCGATCAGCCCGCCGCCATGCGCGATCACGGCCGCGGTGGTAGGGATGCCCGTGCTCACCATCAACACACCCCTCCTCGCCTTCCTCGCCCTACTGGTCGAGGCAGCATTCGGCTACCCCGTCGCCCTGCTGCGATGGATCGGGCACCCCGTCATCTCGATCGGCGCAGCCATCGCATGGCTGGACCGCACGCTCAACTGTGGCCGGGCACGGCGGCTGCGGGGGGTGGTGGCGCTGCTGGTCCTGCTGATGCTGAGCGGGCTGCCGGCCTGGGCACTGCAGGCGGCGGTGCTTCGGGTCCTCCCCCAGCCGGCAGCCTGGGCGGTGCTGGCACTCCCCGCGGCGTCGTTGTTGGCGCAGCGGGGTTTGTGGACCCATGTGCGCGCGGTAGCGACCGGGCTGCGTTACGGGTTGGCGGAGGGGCGCGTCGCCGTCTCCCACATCGTCGGCCGCGACCCGGACAGCCTGGACGCGCCGGGGGTGGCACGCGCCGCGATCGAGAGCCTGGCGGAGAATTTCTCGGATGGGGTGGTCGCTCCAGCCCTGTGGTGTGCCGTGCTCGGGCTGCCGGGCATCGCGATGTACAAGGCGATCAACACCGCGGACAGCATGATCGGCCACCGCACCCCGCGTCACGAGGCGTTCGGCTGGGCCGCGGCGAGGCTGGACGATCTGGTCAATCTGCCAGCCTCGCGGCTGTCGGCCTTGTTGCTGGCGGCTGGCAGTCTGGGCCGAGCCTGGCCTGCGATCCGGACCGTGCTGCAGAGTGCCAGGCGGCACCGCTCACCCAATGCGGGGTGGCCGGAAGCGGCGATGGCGGGCGCGCTCGGCCTGCGGTTGGCGGGGCCGCGGGTATACGGCGCCGAACGGGTGGACGATGCCTGGATGGGCAGCGGGTCGGACCAGGCGAGCGCCCATGACATCGATCGTGCGCTGGTGATCTATCGGCGGGGCTGCGTGGGGTTGCTTGCGGTCGTCATCGTGTTGGTGGTGGCGTGGCCGGGGTGACGGTGGGGTCAGCGGACCTCACCCCGGCCCTCTCCCGTGAAGAACGGGAGAGGAAGAAGCGGGGGGCGGCGGTTCCCCTGCAACGGCGTCCATGCTGAACTCCGTCCCATCCCTGACCGAGCTCCCTGAATGAACGATCTGCCACACACAGGCCCGCTTGCCGGATTTCGCGTCATCGAAGTGTCGGCGTTTATCGCGGCCCCGCTCGGCGGCATGACATTGGCGCAACTGGGGGCGGAGGTGATCCGCATCGATCCGCCCGGCGGCAACATAGACATCGACCGCTGGCCGCTCGCACCCAGCGGCAACAGCCTGTATTGGGCGAGCCTGAACAAGGGCAAGCAGTCGATCACCCTGGCACTGGACACGCCGGAGGGGCAGGAGATCGCCGCCGGGCTGATCACCGCACCCGGCCCAGGTGGTGGCATCGTGCTGACCAACCTGCCGGCGCGGGGTTGGATGAGCTACGCCTCGCTCTCAGCCCGCCGGCCCGACCTGTTGATGATGCGGCTGATCGGCAATCCGGACGGCTCGGGCGCGGTCGATTACACGGTGAACTGCGCGAGCGGCTTCCCCATCGCCACCGGCGCCACCACCGACCCGGTGAACCACGTGCTGCCGGCCTGGGACATCGCGGCCGGGCTGTATCTGGCGCTGGGGCTGCTCGCGGCGGAGCGGGTGCGGCAGGCAGGCGGCGGCGGACAGGAGATCGTGCTGTCGCTGGCCGACGTCATGCTCGCGAGCGTGGGCAACCTCGGTTACATCGGCGACGTGCAGGTGAACGGTGCAGTGCGGCAGCCGCTCGGCAACGATTTGTACGGCGCGTTCGGGCGGGATTTCGCAACGGCGGATGGGCGTCGGGTGATGCTGGTGGCGATCTCCAACCGGCAGTGGCGAGCGATCGGCAAGGCGACCGGGTTGGCCGCCAAGCTCGAAATGGTCGGGCCGCTGATGGATGTGGACATGACCACGGAGGGCGGCCGGTTCGCCGCCCGGCACGCGATCGGTGCGGTGCTGGCGCCGTGGTTCGAAGCTCGCACCCTGGCAGAGGTCCGGGCCGCATTGGACGGGACGGGAGTGCTGTGGGGGCCGTACCAGGATTTCGGCCAGTTGGTGCGGGAGGACCCACGTTGCTCGACGGCCAACCCGATGTTTGCCGAGGTGGAGCATCCGGGGATCGGGCGGGTGCTGACTCCGCGGAGTCCGCTGGCGTTCGGCGGCACCCCAGCGCTGCCCCCGCTCCCCGCGCCGCTGATCGGGCAGGATGGCGCGGCGGTGCTGGAGGGTGTGCTCGGGTTGGGTGCGGCGGAGATCGCAGGACTGCGGTCGCGAGGGGTGCTCGGCTAACCCGTCCGCTAACGAAGGTCCTCGCTCGCGCTTGCGGGGGATGGGACCATGCACTTGCATGGTGGAGGGGGCGTGACGCACGGTCCTCTACGCCCCCTCCGTCGGCTGCGCCGCCACCTCCCCCGTTAAGGACGGGGGAGGATCTTGATGTCTCAACGGCTCGTTGTGCACTGCAGCAATCCGTGACATAACGGTGTCATGTCCGGTTTAACCAGACCTATCACCGCCGCCGCTCCGAGGCAGGGCGATAAGCTCCGCTTCCTCATCATCCTCAGCGCGTTGATGGCGTTCGCGTCCATCTCCACCGACATGTACCTGCCGGCGCTGCCCGCGCTTAGCGTGGCCCTGCACAGCGATCCCGGCCACATCCAAATGACGTTGTCCGGCTTCCTCGTCGGGTTCAGCCTCGGACAATTGCTGTGGGGCCCGATCGGGGACCGGTTCGGCCGCCGTGGGCCGATTGCGGTTGGCGCAGTGCTGTTCGTCATCGGGTCCGTCGGCTGCGCCCTGTCCGGCACCGCCTGGCAGATGGTGGGGTGGCGCGTGGTCCAGGCCGTCGGGGCCTGCGCCGGGCCGGTGCTCGCCCGGGCGATGGTGCGGGACCTGTATGCACGCGAACGCTCGGCGCAGATGCTGTCCACCTTGATGCTGGTGATGGGCATCGCACCGTTGCTCGGCCCGATCCTAGGCGGCCAGGTGATCGCCCACGGCTCGTGGCAGGACATTTTCTGGATCCTGGCCGGGCTGGGAACACTGGCGCTGATCGGTCTGGTCGCCCTGCCCGAGACACTGCCAGCGCAAAATCGCACCTCCCAGCGGCTCAGTGAGGCGCTGATCGGCTATGTCGGGTTGGCCAGCAACGCCAAACTGCTGTGCTACGCCGCGGTCGGCGGATGCTTCTTCGGCGGTATCTACGCCTATCTCGCAGGCACGCCGTTCGCCTACATCGAGTATTACAAGGTGCCCTCGCAGGCCTACGGGCTACTGTTCGGCATCAACATCGCCGGCATGATGATGGCCAACCTGCTCAACACCCGGCTGGTCATGCGCCTCGGCATCAACCGGATGCTGATCCTCGGCGGTGGCATCGCGGCGCTGGCAGGGATCGCGCTGGCGGTGGATGCGCGGTTCGGCTGGGGCGGCATGTACGGCCTGGTCGTGCCGCTATTCTGCTACGTGTCGATGCTCGGCTTCATCGTGGCCAATTCGGTGGCCGGCGCGCTCGCTGCCTTCCCGCACAAGGCCGGCGCCGCCTCCGCATTCGTGGGCGCAATGCACTACGGCACCGGCATCCTGACCGCCGCCATGGTGGGCTGGTTCGCCGACGGCACCCCCTTCACGATGGGGTGGATCGTGGGGCTGGGCGGGGTCGGCACCTTGGTTTCGGCACTGTTCCTGGTGCGGTCGGACCGGCCGGCCTAGCGGGCGTTGGCAGCGCCCACCCAACAGGACAGCCCGGCGCCGGACGAACAAGTCTACGCCGCGCTGCGCAGCCGCAAGCTCCGCCTGCTGATCCCACTGGTCGTGGCCTTCGCGTTCCTGATGGAACAGCTGGACTCGACCATCGTCACCACCGCCATCCCCGACATGGCGCGCAGCCTGGGCGTGACCGCGCTGCAGATGAACGTCACCATCACCGCCTACATCCTCAGCCTGGCGGCGTTCATGCCGGTGAGCGGCTGGATCGCCGACCGCTACGGTCCACGCCGGGTGTTCGCGTCGGCGCTACTGATCTTCACCGTGGCGTCGGCTTTGTGCGGCATGGCGGGCAGCCTTCCGGTGCTCGTGGTCATGCGCGTGCTGCAAGGCTTTGGCGGTGCCATGATGACGCCGGTCGGCCGGCTGGTGCTGATCCGAGCCTTCCCGCGCAACCAGCTCGTCACCGCCATGACCTACATGACCATCCCAGCGGTGATCGGCCCGGTGATGGGCCCGCTGCTGGGCGGATACCTGACCACCTACGCCAACTGGCGCTGGGTGTTCTACGTCAACGTCCCGATTGGGCTGATCGGTATCCTGCTCGCCCTGCGGTTCGTGGAGGACCAGCGCGTCTCCACCCCGGCGCGCTTCGATTTCATCGGCTTCCTGTTATGCGGCAGCGGTTTGGGCCTGCTGCAATTCGGGCTGGAGAACATCGGCCACCCGATCGTGCCCGTGCCGCTGGTGGTCGCGGTCATCGTGGTGTCCTTGCTGCTGTTGGCGAGCTACGTTCCCTATTCGAGGGGCCGCACCTACGCCGCGCTGGACCTCAGCCTGTTCGCTATCCGCAGCTTCCGCGTCAGCACCCTGGCAGGCGGGGTAAGCCGCATCGGGGTGAACGCGGTACCGTTCATGCTGCCGCTGTTGTTCCAGATCGGCTTCGGCCTCAGCCCGGCGACTTCCGGCACGCTGACCTTCGTCGCCAGCGTCGGCACCCTGGCCGTCCGGCCGATTTCCGCCGGGTTGTTGCGCCGGTTTGGCTTCCGCACGCTGCTGGCGGTCAATGGCGTGATCTGCGCGATCGTGATCGCGAGCTTCACCCTAGTCGGGCCGGCCACGCCGCACTGGGTCATTTTCCTGATGGTGCTAGTGTTCGGCGTGGTCCGCAGTACGCAGTTCATGACCACCAACACGCTGACCTATGCCGATACGCCCGCCGAGAAACTCAGCCGAAGCACCAGCCTCGGCGGCGTGATCCAGCAATTGACCATCTCGTTCGGCATTTCGATTGCCGCCTCGCTGCTCGGGCTGATCGCCGGGCAAGGTCGCCCGCCGAACGTGTACGACTTCCACGTCGCCTTTGCGTTGGTGGCGCTGATCACGCTGGCCTCCGCCCCCGGCTTTCTCCGCCTACGACGAGAAGATGGCGCGGCTGTCAGCGGTCACG
>CAXTWC010000114.1:0-17832 GCA_964247805.1 uncultured Acetobacteraceae bacterium
GGGAGCCAACCGGTTTCTCGGTGGCGGCCGCCCGGTGAACGCCGCAGCCGAGCTGTCGATCCGCGACCCAGAGACCGGGGCGACCTTGCCCCACGGCGAGTCGGGCGAGATCTGTTTCCGGGTGCCATCGCGTTTCGCCACCTACCTCGACAACGACGCAGCGAACGCCCGCGCCACCACGACCGACGGCTTCTTCCGCAGCGGCGACCTCGGCCACCTCACGCCGGACGGCTTCGTGTACGAGGCGCGGCTCGGCGACGCCCTGCGGCTCGGTGGCTTCCTGGTCAACCCGGAGGAAATCGAAGGCTTCCTGCTCAACCTCGATGGTGTCGAGCGCGTGCAGGTGGTCGCGGGACGGAAAAATGCGGAACGGGTGCCGGTCGCCTTCGTCATCGGCCGAACTGGGGCACGCTTGAACGAGGCAGCGTTGCTCGCTGCCTGCCGCGACCAGATCGCGCGGTTCAAGGTGCCGGCCCGGATCATCCCCGTCGACGCATTCCCGAGCACCGACAGCCCCAATGGATTGAAGATCCAGCGCGTCCGCCTGCGCGAGATGGCGGACGCGGTTTTGCAGGAGACGGCAGCATGACCAGCCACGCGATGTTCCTCGAGGATTTCGAGCCGGGCCAGGTGTTCACCAGTTCGGCGCGCACCATCACCGAAGCCGACCTGACGCTGTTCGCGATGCTGTCGGGCGACTGGAATCCCGTCCATGTGGACGAGGAGTTTGCCCGCACCACGCAATATGGCAAGCGGCTGGTGCATGGCCTGTATGGCCCGGCCATCATGACGGGGTTCATGCAGCAGCTCGGAATCTTCGATGGCAGCGCGATTGCCATGCTCAACGTCTCCCAGCTGACGTTCAAGCTGCCGTTGCTGGTGGGCGACACGGTGCATCTGCGGCTCACGATCCTGGCGACGCGAGCGACCAGCGACGGCAAGCGGGGGGTGGTCGGCCGGCGTTTCGAACTGGTGAAGCACGGCGGTGAGGTTGCACAGGAGATGCTGTCGGACGTCCTGATCCGCCGCCGCTAAGCGGGGGCTATGTTTTGACCAGCGGGCATTGCCCTGCCTGCAACGGCCGGAACGCCTTCTCCGCCGGCATGGTGGACACCAGCCGCAACAAATCCCATCCCCCGCGGCTATTACCGGGAGCTTTCGCCTCGGGAAGGCAGACAGGATGGATGTGCCGGCCATACTCCCGTATCAACTCTTTGCCGTACGCGTCCTGCAGGACGAGCGGAACGTCCACTCATGACACCAAGCGAGTGTCAGCCACTGCCCAGGTGACCAGCGCCTCGGTCCCTTGCTGCAATATCGTCGATCCGGCCCGGTTCTGTTGCTTGACCAGCAGACCCTGCCCGTTCGCGGTTTCCAGACCGTAGCGCGTGGCTTCGCCCATGAAAACCACCTCCCGTACTGTCGCCGTCATGCCATTCTGACCCGGCGGAACAGTGCCGATTGGGCCGGCCGTCATTCGCTCCGGCCGGACCATGCACGAGCAGTCGGGCAAATACGGCTGAAGCGGCGCCTGCACGGTGATGCCCCACCCCGTCGAGGCCGTCAGCCCGGCTTTGCTGGCTGACACGGTCGAGACCGCGGCGAAGTTTGCCTCTCCAATGAAGGAGGCCACGAACCGGTTGGCCGGGGCGTCGTACAGCGCCTGCGGCTCGGCGAGTTGCTCGATGCGGCCCGCATTCATCACACTGACACGGTCCGACATCACCAGCGCCTCCCGCTGGTCGTGAGTTACGTAGATGAAGGTAATGCCTAAGCGCTCGTGCAGCCGTTTGATTTCGAGCTGCAGATTTTCGCGCAGTTGCTTGTCGAGCGCGCTCAACGGCTCATCCATCAGCAGCACGCGAGGATTGAACACGATGGCGCGGGCGATGGCCACGCGCTGCTGCTGACCGCCTGACAATTGCTGTGGATAGCGCGCGGCGAACCCAGGCAATTGCACTAGGTCCAGCATGCGCCGGACCGCGGCGTCCCGCTCGGCTCGGCCGATGCCTCGCTGCTTCAGGGGGAAGCCGATATTTTCCGCAACAGTCAGGTGAGGAAACAGGGCGTAGCTCTGGAACACCATGCCGACGTTGCGACGGTATGGAGGTAGGCGGACCACGGGCGCGTTGCCGATCAGGATCTCACCGGCACTCGGTGTTTCGAAACCAGCAATCAGCATCAACGTCGTCGTCTTCCCCGACCCGGAAGGGCCGAGCAGGGTGATGAACTCGCCGGCAAGAATTTTTAGATCGAGCGCGTCGATCGCTCGGTGCAGGCCGTAATGCTTCGCGATGCCTCGTAGTTCGACAGGCGCGCCGGCGCGGTCTTGGCGAAGGGACGATGCCGCGCTGCCGTCCATGCTAGGCCTCCGCAGACGAGTTACCTGACTATGATGCGGCGCTCGCGACGGCCTTGACAAGCCCGGCACGGATTTTGCCTGCCAAGATCGTTACTCTCCCGGGAGACGCCATGTCCGACGCCCTCGTCCGCTCCTACACCGCGTCGCTTCGGACGAAAACATTGCCTGCGGGCTTGCTCGTCGTGCCGCTGGTGGTTTTCCTGGCGCTGTTCTACGCGTACCCGGTGCTCGACATGCTGGCCCGCAGCGTGCACCCGCAAGGCTGGTCCTTAGCGCCATACAATGCCCTGTTCGACGGCGACGTATTCTGGCGAGTGATGTCCATCACGCTGACCATCAGCGCCATCGTAACGGGCACCTGCCTGCTACTGGCCTTTCCACTGGCTTACTGGTTGGCGCAGAAGCCGCCGGCGCGGGCGAATCTGTTGCTGCTGCTCGTGCTGGTTCCGTTCTGGACCAGTATCCTCGTGCGGTCCTATGCCTGGATGGCGCTCCTCGAGCGGCACGGCATCATCAACACCGTGCTGCTTTGGATCGGGCTGGCGGACCGCCCGGTGAAGCTGCTGAACACGCGCTTTGCCGTCTGCCTCGCCATGGTGCACGTGCTGCTGCCGTTCATGGTGCTGCCGCTGTATGCCACACTGCGCGGACTGGATTGGCGGCTGGTGCGGGCGGCGCAGAGCCTGGGAGCAACGCCCTGGGGAACCATGCGGCAGGTCGTCCTGCCGCTCGCCCGACCCGGGCTGGCGGCGGGGGTGACGCTCGTGTCCACGCTCTCGATCGGCTTCTACATCACGCCCGTGCTGGTGGGCGGCCCGTCCGACGTGATGGCGGCCGTGCTGATCTCGGACCAGGTGAGCAACCTCGCTTGGCCACAGGCCAGCGCCATGGCGGCGGTGCTGCTGGCGCTGGTGCTGGCGGTCACCGCCGGACTGTCGCGGCTGTTGGGCGCGCGTATCGTGCTGCCGGGGACCGTGTGAATGCGGCGGTTCGGCCTCTCGCTATTGGGCTGGACGATCCTGCTGTTCCTGGTGCTTCCCGTGGTGATCGTAGTGCCGCTGTCCTTCTCCTCCGGCACGTACCTGCAATTCCCGACGCCCGGCTGGAGCCTGCGCTGGTATGGCGCCTTCTTTGCCAGCGCCGATTGGACGGGGGCTGCGTTGATGAGCGTGCGGGTGGCGGTCATGGTGACCGTGCTGTCCCTCCTGCTCGGTACGCCGGCAGCGATCGGCCTGGCTGCGGCGCGCTTCCCTGGCAAGCGGCTGGTGAACGCGTTGGTGTTGTCGCCACTGATCGTGCCCGGCATCATCGTCGCGATCGGCGCCTATTTCGTCTATGCGCGATACGGGCTGGTGGGTAATCCATTGGCCCTGGTGCTGGGGCATACGACGCTCGCGGTACCCTTTGTGGTGATCAACGTGTCCGCTGCGCTGACGGGGGTGGACAAGCGGCTGCAGCAGGCGGCAGCCAGCCTGGGGGCGCCGCCCTTCGCCACCTTTCGCCAAGTCACGTTGCCGCTGATCGCGCCGGGCATGTTCGCGGGCGCGGTGTTCGCCTTCATCACATCGTTCGACGAGCTGCTGGTCTCGTTGTTCCTGTCCGGCACCGGGGCGGTGACGCTGCCACGGCGCATGTTCGACGAAATCCGCTACGACATCGATCCAACCATAGCCGCTGCCTCGACCTTGCTGATCGTGACCACGACAGCGCTGATGTTCGCCGCCGAGCTCGTACGGCGACGCACGCAACGCCTTCGCACCCGCCCCCTATGAAGGAGCCGCCAATGACCGATGACACGCTGAAGACCGAGTTGGCCCGTATGGCGGCCGAGCCGCCGCACGTGGCCGACTACTCGCGGCGCCGCTTCATCGCCAATGCAGCACGCTGGGGGCTGAGCGCCGCTGCGGCCGCCGCGATGACACGCGCGCTGGCGTTTCCCGCCTATGCCGCCACGCCGGACCTGCCAGCGATCAAGGACTTCCCGGACAAGTTGAAGGGCAGCGGCGAAGTGCGCGTGTGTTCCTACGGCGGCGCATTCCAGGCCGCGCAGCGGGAGGCATATTTCAAGCCGTTCGAGGAGTTGAGCGGCATCAAGGTCATCGAGTCCCAGGGCCCGGATACGTCGAAGGTGAAGGCCATGGTCGACACCGGCAACATCGAATACGACGTGGGGGAATACGACCGCTCGTCCGTGATCAACCTGGAGCGCAAGGGCGATTACTGGGAGACCATCGACTACTCGCTGTTCGACGTCGACAATATCGACCCGGCATTCCGCTATAAGTACTCGGTCGACATGCTGCCGTACGGCCAGATATTCGGGTATCGGACCGACGCGTTCAAGGGCGCGGTGCCGACTGGCGTGGCCGACCTATGGGACACCAAGAAATTCCCTGGGGCGCGCTCCCTGCAGGCCGGGTCGGGTGGGCTGGCGCCGGATCTGGAGGTGGCGTTGATGGCGGCCGGTGTGCCGAAGGACAAGGTATATCCTATCGACATCGACAAGGCCTATGCCAGCCTGGCGAAGATCAAGCCCGACGTCGACAAGTGGTGGACCGCCGGCGCGATACCGGCGCAGTTGCTGAACGACAACGAAGTCGTCATGGCTACGCTGTGGAACGGCCGCATCTACGCCATCCAGCAGACCGGCGCCAAGGCGGCCCCGGTGTGGAAGGACGGGCTGCTGCGGACCGACGTCTGGGCCATCCCGAAGGGCGCCAAGAACAAGGAGAATGCGCAGAAATTCTCCGCCTTCATCACCATGGCGGTCCCGCAGGCGCGCATCTCATACCTGATTCCGTATGGCTTCGTGAACAGCAAGGCGGCGGCGCTGATCCCGCCCGATCGGCTGAGCCAGTTGCCGACCGCGCCAGACATCTTGAGCCAGATGCTGATCTACAACGTCGCCTGGTGGACCGATAACCATGACGAGGTGTTGGCTAAGTGGAACAAGTTCCTCCTGGGATGAGTAGCCGAGCCCTGCCGCGCTCGCTGTACGCCGACACCGCCGGCCCGGCGCCCGATACCCCCGCCTTGGAGGACGAGGTGCAAGCCGATGTCGCCATCGTCGGCGGCGGCTTCACCGGCCTGTCGGCGGCGCTGCATTTGGCAGAAAAAGGCGTGGACGTCCGCGTGCTGGAGGCCAACGAGATCGGCTGGGGCGCGTCGGGCCGCAATGGCGGGCAGGTCAACCCAGGCCTCAAATTCGACCCTGACCAGATCGAACGGGATTTCGGCACCGATATGGGCCGGCGCATGGTGGCATTCTCCGGGGCGGCGCCGCAACGCGTGTTCGACCTGGTCGAGCGCCACCAGATCGTCTGCGAGGCACACCGGGGCGGCACCATCCGTGCCGCGAAAACCAACCGCTATGCAACCGCGGTGGAGGCATCGGCGGCGAAGTGGCAGGCGGAGGGCGCGCCGGTGCGCCTGCTGGACCAGGCGGCAATGCGGGAGGCGACGGGGACCGGCCAGTATCTGTGCGGCATGACCGATCCGCGCGGTGGCAACGTCAATCCGCTCGGCTACGCGCGTGGCTTGGCCCGGGCGGCGCAGGGGGCCGGTGCGCGCATCCATGCTGGCAGCCCGGCGTTGCGGACCGAGAAGGCGGAGCGTGGCTGGCGAATCACCACGCCGGCCGGTGCAGTCACGGCCGACTGGCTGGTGCTGTGTACCAATGGCTATACGGATGGGCTGTGGCAGGGGTTGAAACGCTCGATCATCCCCGTCTTCAGCATGATCGCGGCGACCGAACCCCTGTCGGACGCGCTGGCCGAGGCGGTCATGCCGAGCCGGTCGGTGCTGTTCGAGATCGCCAGCATGACGGTGTACTACCGGCTGGATGCCTGGAACCGGATGCTGATGGGCGGCCGCTCACCCTCGAGGGAGGTCGTCGACCGGGACGCTTACCGCTACCTCATCGACTACACCGAACGGCTGTGGCCGGCGCTGAAAGGGGTGGGCTGGTCGCATTTCTGGAACGGGCAACTGGCGATCAGCACCGATCACTACCCGCACTTCCACGAACCGGCACCTGGCGTGCTGGCATCCCTGGCCTACAACGGGCGCGGAGTGGCGATGGCGACCGCAATGGGCACGCAGATCGCCTTGCGCGTACTCGGGACGCCGGCCGAGCGCCTGGATATGCCGATCACCACCCTGAAGCCGATCCCGTTCCACGGCCTATGGCGAACGGCGGTATCGGGCCGGGTGGTGTATGGGCGCATTAGGGAGAGCCTTGGGCTATAGGCCCTAACTCAGTCCGACGACGCGGCTTCGGCTCGCGATGACGGGAAGGATCCGTTGCCGTCTATATAGGACACGGGCCGATCAGCGCGGTTGCGCCGCCCCGAGCAGGAACGCCACCATCGCCTCCAACTGATATTTCAAGACCGCCTCACCGAGTTGGATGCGGCAGCCACGTGCCTGGGCAGCGCGGAGGAATGCGGTGACTGGCGGCTTCATCACCACCTCCGCCACGGTCATGTCCGGCGTGAGCAATGCCGGATCGAGTGGCATGGCGTCGTCGGGCTGCATCCCCAGCGGCGTCGCATTCACCACCAAATCCGCTCCGGCGGGATCCGGCGCACGACTGGCCACTGCGTCATATCCGGCATCTTTCAGCCGGTTTGCTAGCGAGGCAGCACGATCGCCGGATGTGTCGAACATCCGTAGCCGGGCACCCGACCGGGCCAACTCGACCGCCACAGCCGATCCGACGCCGCCAGCGCCGACGATGAACGCAGTCCGCCCAGCCGGAGCGAAACCGGTTACGTCCAGCCCGCGGCGAAACCCCACGCCATCCACGATGTCGCCGTGCCAGCGCCCATCGGGCTGCCGCCGTGCAAGGTTGATCGCACCCACCAGTTCGGCTCTTTCCGACAATGTGTCGACCAAGCCGACCATTGGGATCTTGTGTGGAACAGTGATGACGAACCCGTCGAAGTTGCCGATCGAGCGGAGACTGCGGACGATCTCGACCAGGTGCGCCGATGGCACGTGAAGTGGCACGAGCGCTGCGTTCGCGCCGGCCTGCCGCATCGCCTGCGTGGCTGGGAGGCAAGCCCGAACCTGGGCAATCGGATCACCGATCAGGCCGAACAGGCGAAGGCCGCCATCCGGGAACTCAAACTCAGCCATGTGGAAGCTCCACGGTTCGCGTGTTCATCGCACCTCTCGCTCAGTGAACGACCCCGAGCAATCTGGACTGCAAGGCCGTGTCCTGCGCCAACTCGGCCGCATCGCCGGTCCAGGCGACGGCTCCGTTCACCACGGCGTAGGCCCGGTCGGCCATAGGCAGGATCAGGTCCGCCTTGTGTTCGACGATCAGGATCGCGGCGCGCTCCCGAAGCTTCACCACGGCTTCCATCACTTCGCTGACGATAGCCGGCGCCAGGCCTTCGAAGGGTTCGTCCAGCAGGATCAGATCGGCCGGCGCCATCAAGGCCCGGGCGATCGCGACCATCTGCCGCTCTCCCCCCGATAGGTTCTCCGCTCGCGAGTGTTGGAGCTGGCGGAGTTTGGGAAACAGGGCGTATGCCTCCTCGAGACCTGACCCGCCGGGCCGCATCGCGATCTCGAGGTTCTCAAGCACAGAGAGGTTGGGGAACAGCCGGCGCCCTTCCGGCACCATGGCGATGCCGGCGAGGTTGATCGCATACGGTTCCAGGCCAGTGAGGTCGCGCCCGGCGAAGCTTATGCTGCCCGCCTGGGTGCCGATGACGCCGGTGATCGCCCGCAACGCGGTGGTCTTTCCGACGCCATTGCGCCCGAGCAGAGCCACGACCTCCCCGCGGCGGACCGTCAACGTCAACTTGTTCAAAACCGTGCTGCCCTCGTAGCCGGCCGAGATGCCCTCCACAACCAGCAATGGCTCACCCGGCGCCCCGGCACGGGCTGGCACGCGCACGCCGGGTCGGCCACTGGCGTCGGAGGTCCCGAGATAGGCCGCCACGACGGCCTGGTCGGCGGCCACGTCCCGCGGGGCGCCATCGGCGATCAGCCGGCCCTGGTGCAGCACGCTTACCCGGTCCGACAAGGCCAAGACGCGGTCGATGTCATGCTCGATCAGCAGCACGGCGTGGGAGGAGGCCAGCGACCGGATCAGCCGACCGACAACTTCGCGATCGGCGTCCGCAAGGCCCGCCAGCGGCTCGTCGAGCAGCAGCAACTGGCCGTCGGCGGCGAGTGCCACGGCGATGTCCAGCAGGCGTTGCGCACCGTGGCCAAGATTGGCGTTCAGTTCCGCAGCGCGATCCTCCAACCCGACTGCCGCCAGCAGCGACCAGGTCCGCGCGTTGATGTCGGCGATGCCGTGCGCATCGCGGAACAGGCGGGTGCGTAGTTTGTGCCGGGCCTGGACGGCGACGCGGACGGTCTCGAATGCGGTAAGATGCGGGAACAGGCTGATGATCTGGAACGAGCGCGAGATCCCGGCGTGGATGCGTTGCGTCGTGCCCATCCGCGTGATGTCCTGGCCGGCGAAATGGATTGTCCCCGCGTTGGGCCTCAGCAGGCCGGTCAGCATATTAAAGAACGTGGTTTTGCCAGCGCCGTTCGGGCCGATGAAGCTGTGCAACTGGTAGGGCATTACGTCCAGCGCGATGTCACGTGCGGTCACCAAGGAGCCGAACGACTTGCTGAGCCCGCGAACCGACAGGATGGGCATGGTGGGATCGAGCGGAGGTGCCGAGCTCTTGAACGGTACGATCTGCGCCGGCCGGGCGGGGATGGACCGGCGGACCAAGGTCCAGCGCTCGCCACCAAAGGCACGCTGCGCGAGGCCGTACAGCCCCTCCGGCGAGATGAGCACGAAGACGATGATGATGGGCGCGAACACCAGCCACCATTGTTCAAGCAGGGCGCTCAACTGATCCGTGAGCAGGATGAATGCGATGGAGCCCCAGAGCGGCCCGAGAAAATGGTGGACGCCGCCCAACACGGTCATCAGCAGCGCATCGCCGGCCTGCTGCCATTCGAGGTTGTTGGCGTAGGCGCCCTGCAGCAGGAAGGCGAGCAGCGCGCCCGCGTAGCCGATGAACAGCGCCGCGAGCGTGAACGCGCCGAGCTTGTAGCGGTAGGTATTGTAGCCCAGGCAAGTGGCGCGCTGCTCGTTGTCGCGAATGGCCTGGATCGTGCGACCGAACGGCGAATGCACGATCCGCCACAACAGGAACATGGCGAGCGTGACCGTCAGCACGGCGAAGACATGGAACGACAGCGCCGACTGGAACAGCGGGCGCGGCACGTTCTGCAGGCCGTTCTCACCACCGGTGATATCGGTGGCTTTGAAGACGATCTCGAACGCAAGCTGCGAACAGGCCAGCGTCAGCAGCGAGAAGTACAGCCCGCGACGCCGCAACACGACGGCGCCGAGCACGAGCCCCAAGACCAGCGAGCCAATCAGCGCGGCGAGAATCCCCGCGAACTCCGTCCCGCCGATCCGCAGGGCCGTGATGGCGGCGGCGTAGGTTGCCAGGCCGAAAAACACGGATGCGCCGAACGGCACCAAACCGGTGTAGCCGATCAGCAGGTTCACCCCAGCGCCGTACAATGTGTAGATCGCGATCTCGGTCACACGGGTGATCTGTATTCCCGCCGCGACCGCGATCAGCGAGACCACGACGAGGACCACGAGCAGCACGAGCGCCGGTTCTGCAAACAGGCGGCGCATCATTCGAACCGCTCCCAGCGTTCACCGAACAGGCCGCGCGGCCGCACCAGCAGCACGACGGCCATCAGGATATACATCGCGCTCGCCGAACCCTCGGGCCAGAATTGCACTGTCATGGCGGTCGTGATGCCAACCGCCAACCCGGCGACGATCGCACCGAGATAGGAGCCGAGCCCGCCGATGGTGACCGTCACGAAGGCCGGCATGATCGCGGCATGCGACATGGAGGGGGCAACGCTCCACAGCGGCGCGGCCATCAGCCCCGCGGCGCCAGCCAGCCCGGTGCCAAGGCCGAACACGCCCGTCAATACACGGCGCAGATTGATGCCCAACAGGCCCACCATGCCGGGGTCGCGGCTTCCGGCGCGCAGGATTCGGCCATACGGGGTAAACTGCAAGAACGCCCACAGCAGTACTAGGATGCCGCAGGTGGCGGCAATCACGCCGAGCCGGTAGCGTGTCAGCAGGATCGGGCCGTACTCGACGAAACCCTTCAAGAAGTCGGGTGGCGAGAAGGGCTGGCCCGCCGAGCCCCAGATCCGGCGGATCAACGCCTCCATCAGCAGCGCGAGGGCAAACGTCATGATCAGGCTGAACAGCGGGTCCTTGCCATACAGGCGCCGGATCAACGTCATTTCTACCGCCATTCCCACGATGGCAACTCCGAACGGTGCCAGGATGGCGGCGGGCCAGCCGTAGCTGCGCACGAGGGTCAAAGCGAGATAGGCGCCCAGGGTGAAGAACACCCCGTGCGCGAAGTTCACGATCCCCAGCAGGCCGAAGATGATCGACAAACCGATCGCGATCAGCACGTAGATGAAGCCCAGGGCCAGGCCGTTGGCCAATTGGGACAGCACGAGGTCGAGCATCAACGAAATCCGGTTGAGGTGGCCTACAGATCGCCGATCGTGCAGCCGATCTCGGCCTGGGTGCCGTAGAGCGCGTCCAGGCCGTCCGCGGTCTTGGGTACGCTTTCCAGGATGTCGAAGAAGTCGTGCGGGCCGGTCACCTTGTCCTTCACACCGACAACCAGCCAGCGATGCAGAAGCTGATGGTCCCAGCTGCGGAAGTAGGCCGGGATAGCCATGTCATTGATCCGGAACGATTCCAGCGCGGTGACTACCTTGGCTGGCTCGGTGGATTTCGCGGCCTCGATCCCGCCCAGCAGCATTGTCATGCCGATCCAGCCAAGGAATGCCTTGTCGTTGGCCGGTTTGTTGTATCGTGCCTGGAACGCAGCTGCGAAGGCCTTCTCCGCCGGGGAATTCATGGGATCCTGGCGGTCCCACGGCTTGCCATAGATGCCCGTTGCAGCGTCGGCGCCGACGGCCTCGATGTCGCTGTCGCCGATGATCGGGCAGGCGACCGGGATGCGGCCTTTGAGGCCAATCTCCGCGTATTGCTTGAGGAAGTTGGACAGATCATCGCCGGGCACTCCGGCGATCACGACGTCTGGACGCGCCTGGCGGATCTTGAGCACGAACGAGCTGTAGTCGGTGGTGCCAAGCGGCGTCTGATCACTGCCGACCTCGGTGCCCCCCGCGGCCTTGAGCAGCTCGCGGAGGGAGTTTGCGATATCCTGCCCGAACGCGTAGTTCGCGGTTAGGAAATACCATTTCTTGCCGCGTTGCAGCAGGTACGGGGCCATGGCCCGGCAGGTGACCGGAACCGGCGTTTGGCACGAAAACGAATAGCGGTTGCAGCTTTTACCCGTCAGATCGCGTGCTGCGGCATTGGCGATAACCAACGGTATGCGCGACCGTTTGGCCACGGCGCTGAGCGCGAGCGCCGTGGCGCTGTTGCCACCGCCAATGACGCCGACGACCTTATCCTCCTCGATCATCTTCTGCATGTTTTGCTGCGCGCTCTGCGCATTCGGCTCGTCATACCAAACGGTCTGACAAGGCTGGCCTAACAGCTTGCCACCGGCCTGCGCGAGGGCGATCTGGATGCCACCCTCCATAAAGCTCGCTTGCTCCGTCTGCGGACCTTGCTTGGGCAGGCTGATGCCGATCTTGATGACGGATTGGGCCAGCGCCGCACGGCCGAAGGGCGCCGCTACCGCAAGCGCGGCACTGGCTGTTAGCACATGGCGCCGGGTGGCGCGCATAGCTGGCCTCGGTAGATCCTGGTCGTTTTGCATTGCTTGTCCCTGGACGTCTGTTGGTTGATTGGTTTCGTCAGCGACCCGCGAAGTGGTGCCACGCCTCACCGTGCTGCGACCGGGTTGGGCCATCACGTGACATGATGTCTCGGACCAGAACCACATGCAACGATCTCGGCTGCGTCCTCATGCTCCGACATAACGCATGACCATGTCCGTTACCGTGACGAGTCGCCGACGAAGACTGAGCGGCGCCATGAGGTCCCGGCCGAAGACGATGCCGAGCGTACGGCGATTGGCGATGTACATGAACCCCAGGGCCGATATCGAGATGTAAAGGTCCACAACATCGATGTTGCGGCGGAACAGCTTTTCTTTTTGGCCTCGCCGGATGATGTCGGTCAGCGCGTCCACGATCGGCACGTTCATGGCGAGTATCCGGTTGGACTGACCGAGAGACCGCGCGCCAAGTAGGTTTTCGTTCGACAGGATCGACACGAAGTCCGGGTTATCGACGTAGTAGCCGAAGGTGAAAGCGACCAGCGTTTCCAATGCCGCGCGGGGTGGCAGCTCGTGCAGGTTGAGCGCGGCTTCCCGGCCACGAATATCTTCGTATAGACCCTCCAACACGGCAAGGTAGAGCCCGTGCTTGCTGCCGAAATATCCATACAGCAACGCTTTGTTGCTGTTCGTCCGGTCGGCAATGCGCTGGACGCGGGCACCCGCAAAGCCGTGCTCGGCAAATTCGATCTTTGCGGCAGCGATCAGCTCCTTGCGCCGACGCTCCGGGGCCTTCTCATGCGGCGCGACAGGAACGCCCTCTGCTACCCTGTGTTGACTGGCTCTCGGTGGCATCGCCTACCGCTAGCCCGGCAGCGAGCATGCGACAAGCTCGGCGTTGACTCTTTTAACCGTCTGGTTAAGTCTGACCGTCGATCTGGGTCGGCAAGAACCCGGGCAAATGGAGGACGGCCGGATGCATCGCGGTGGCGATCGATGTGTTGAACACCCCAACGGACGAGAACGCTCAGGCGGAGCAGCTGGGTGAGCTACCAATTCGACTTCTCTGCCGTGTTCGATAATTTCAACGAACTCCTGCTTGGATGCGTTGCCACGCTGGCCATGTCGGTCGCGGGCATGATCCTTGCGCTCGTCATCGCCGTGCTTGCTGTCATTGGGCTGCGGCTGCGTCCGCGATGGTTCAAATACCCAGTGGGCGGCTTCGTCGAGGTGGTCCGGAACACGCCCTTCCTGATCCAAATCTTCTTCATCTATTTCGGCCTACCCGCAATCGGCATCCGGTTCGCGCCGGACGTCGCTGCGGTGATCGCGCTGTCCATCAATGGCGGAGCCTACGCGATCGAGATCATCCGCGCCGGGGTGGATGCCGTGCCCAAAGTGCAAATCGAAGCTGGGCAGGCGCTCGGCCTACGCCCGCTGCAGATATTCCGCGCCATCGTGCTGCGCCCCGCGATCTGTGTCGTATACCCGGCACTCACCAGCCAGTTCATCTTCCTGATGCTCACATCGAGCATCGTGTCGTCCATTGCGGCGCGTGAACTGACGCACGCCGCCGCGGTGCTGGAGGGCATCACCTTCCGCAGCTTCGAAGTCTACTCCGTGGTGACCGTGCTCTACGGCATCATGGCGATCCTGCTATCGATATGCTTCTCCATGCTGTTCCGCTACCGCATCAGCTATCCAACCCGATGAACGGAACAAGGCAATGATCAGCGGCCTTGGTCCCGCTCAGTATCTGCTCATTTTGCAGGGGCTGAAATGGACGCTGCTGCTCTCGGTGATCGCGTTCGGGGGCGGCGTCATCGGGGGCGCCGCGGTCGCGCTGTGCCGCGCCTCGGAGTTCCGTTGGCTACGGATGGCCGCCACCTGCTTCATCGAGATCTTCCGCGGTACGCCGCTTCTGATGCAGCTGTTCATGACCTATTACGGGCTCGCCCTGCTGAATTTCCCGCTCGACCCGTGGATTGCCGTGGCCGTCGGATTTACCCTTAACGCGAGTGCCTTCCTGGGCGAGATCTGGCGCGGCTCCATCCAAGCCGTGCCACGCACCCAGGCCGAAGCGGCCCGCGCATTGGGTTTGCATTACTGGCCCGTGATGCTGACCGTGGTCCTGCCACAAGCCGTGCGCTTGTCGATACCGCCTACGGTCGGGTTCATGGTGCAACTCATCAAAGGCACTTCGCTCGCGGCCATCATAGGCTTCACCGAACTGGCGCGGACCGGGCAACTGCTCTCCAACATCACCTACCGCCCCTTGCTCGTGTACAGCGTGATCGGTGCTGTGTACTTCGTCGTTTGCTGGCCAGTGTCCTGGTTCGGCAGGCGGATGGAACGAAGGCTCGCCACGGCGTAACCGTGCGGGAACCAAATGAAAAATAATGTGGAGGGTACCATGCTGATCGAACGAAGGATGCTACTGACTGGTGGCGCCGCCTTGGCAGCGGGGCTGACCGCAGCGAGATCCGCCAGGGCAGACACGGTGCAGGATATTCAGAAGCGCGGCACGCTGCGGCTGGGCGTGTTGGGCGACCAGCCGCCTTGGGGGTTCCTCGACGGCGACGGCAAGAGCGCCGGGTACGATGTCGATTTCGGCACACTCATGGCCAAGGCGATGGGCGTCAAAGCGCAGTTCGTGACGATGACGGTCGCTGCTCGTATCGCACAGCTGATGACGAACAAGGTGGACCTGGTGATCGCCGTGATGGGGATGTACCCGGAGCGTGCCAAGGTCGTGCAATTCACCAAGCCGTATGCAGCGCTGAGCATCATCGTGCTGGGTCACAAGAGCCAGAAGATCGGGAGCGTCGCCGATCTCGCCAAGCTGCGGATCGGGGTGCCGCGCGGCGCTGCACAAGATGTGGCACTGACGGCGCAGGTGCCGGGCGGCGACATCCGCCGTTACGACGACGACGCGAGCAACATTCAGGCCCTGCTGGCGGGACAGGTGGACGTGATCGGTGGCAACACGACCTACATTCTGAACATCAACAAGGCGCTGCCGAACAACGACATCGAGCAGAAGCTGGTGCTGAACCGCCAGTACATGGGCGTCGCGATGCGGCCGGGTCAGAAGGAACTGAACGAGTGGATCAATACCTTCATCGACAAAGTGCGCGACGACGGTGAGCTAGAAAAGCTAAGCCAGAAATGGGTCGGCCAACCACTGCCGGATCTGCCCGCCTCGCTCGAGGGTGTGCCGTTCACGGTCAGCTGACAATGCAGGCCGCCGTGGACATGGGCGGCGGCCTTTAGCGAGGTGATACCCAAATGAGCAAACCGATCTATGTCCTGAACGGCCCCAACCTCAATCTGCTAGGGGAGCGCGAGCCTGCTATCTACGGTTACGAGACGCTTGCCGACGTGGAGGCGCGCTGCCGGCGCCGGGCCGAAACCTTGGGCTACGAGATCGACTTCCGTCAGACGAACTGGGAAGGGGCGCTGGTGGACAGCGTGCATGAGGCGCGCAAGGCCGCCTGCGCTATCGTCATCAATCCCGCCGGGTTGAGCTTCAACTCCATACCGCTGCTCGACTCGCTCAAGATGTTCGATGGTCCGAAAATCGAGGTCCATCTCAGCAACATCCACCAACGCGACCCCATTTATCACCGCTCGCTCGTTTCGACGACAGCACATGGCGTGATCGCTGGCATGGGGGCGCTCGGCTATGAACTCGCGATCGAAGCGGCGCACGCCCGCCTCACGGCCGCAGCAGGAAACTCCGGGACGTGACCATCCCCTGGTCCTTCCCCGCCGCGCAACTGGACGCTTTGCTGGACGGGGCCGGCATCGACCTTCTGCTGGCCAGCTCCAAGCACAACATCCGCTACCTGCTGGACGGCCACCACCACCACTTCTTCGCGCACATGGATGCGATCGGGACCAGCCGCTATTTGCCCATCCTGGTGTATCCCACCCGCCGGCCCGGTGACGCCGCCTATGTCGCGAACCGCAACGAGAAGGACGCCATCGCCGTCCGTGCCTCCGAAGGCCGCCCGCTCTGGGCCGGCACCGTGCTGCCCGCCGCCTCCGGCTCGGCCGAGGCGATGGGCGTTGCGATCGGCCATCTCCGCCGCATCGGGGTCTCGCCCCGCACCATCGGCGTGGAGCTGGGCTTCCTGCCGGCCGACGCTTATCTCGCTTTGCGCGACGCCTTTCCGGACGCGAAGATCGTCGAAGTCCACCGCCCGCTGGAGCGCCTGCGCGCGGTCAAGACACCGGCCGAACTCCGCCTGCTACGCGACGCATCGGAGCGTGTGATCGACGCCATGCTCGCCGTGATCGGCAGCCACGGGCCGGGCACGACCAAGCGGCAGCTCGAGGCGGCGCTGCGACGGGAGGAAAGCGAACGCGGGCTCGTGTTCGAATACGCGCTCATCACGGTGGGCAGCAGCCACGGGCGTGCCCCCTCGAACGAGGTTTGGCAGGCCGGCGACATTCTTTCCATCGACTCGGGCGGCAACCTCGACGGTTATATCGGTGACCTCTGCCGCATGGCGATTCTCGGCGAGCCGGATGCCGAGCTGGAAGACCTGCTCGGATCGGTGGAGCGTGTTCAGATGGCGGCCCGCGCGCCCATTCGCCCCGGTGTGCCCGGCGTCGCGATCTACGACGCCGTGCGCGACGCGATGGCAACCTTGCCGGCCAACGCTTCCTTCGTCGCCCATGGCATGGGGCTGATCGGCCACGAGGCGCCGCGCCTGACCGCCAAGGGGCCGATCCCCTACTCTGACCCCGACGCGGCCTTGCCGCTGCAGGCGGGGATGGTCGTCTCCATCGAGACAACGCTGCCGCATCCCAAACGCGGATTCATCAAGCTGGAGGACACGGTGGCTGTCACGCAAACTGGCTGGGAAGGCTTCGGCGATCGTGGGCGCGGCTGGAACAGGGGCGCTGCATGACCCGCAAGCTGCCGCCGCTCGCCATCTCCTATCTCACGGCACCGGAGCTGCCGCCGCCGGCGCTGCTGCAGGCCGCCGCCGCCGCAGGATGCCAGGGCGCGGGCATTCGCCTGATCCCCGTGGTGCCCGGCGGTGGAGCCTACTCGCTCATGGACGACCCGGCGTTGCTGCGCGAGACGCTCGCTGCCATCGCTGCCACTGGCGTTACGGTGTGCGACCTGGAGATCGTCATGCTGCGTCCGGACACGGATGTCGGCAGCTACCGCGCGTTTCTGGAGGCAGGCGGGCGGATCGGGGCGAAGCACGTGCTGGTCGCTGGCTATGACGATGACGAGTCCCGCCTGACCGCCAACTTCGCTGCGTTCTGTGACCTGGCCGCGCCGTTCGGGCTGACAGGAGATCTCGAGTTCATGCCTTGGTCCAACGTGCCGGACCTGGCGACCGCGATCCGCGTGGTGCAGGCGGCGGGGCGACTGAACGGCGGTGTCCTGCTCGACCCCTTGCACTTCGCACGCTCGGTCGGGACGGTGGCGGATATCGCGGCTGTGCCGCGGGCGCTATGGCACTACTGGCAGATCTGCGACGCGCCGGCCGAGCACCCAGGCACGACGGAAGGGCTCCTGCACACGGCGCGGGCAGAGCGGCTGTTCCCCGGCGAGGGTGGTTTGGACCTTGCCGGCATCGTGCGCGCCATGCCGGCCGACCTGCCGCTCAGCATCGAGGTACCGAAGGCCACCATGGCCCGCACCGTTCCGGGGGCGGAGCGCATCCGGCT
>CAXTWC010000115.1:0-5437 GCA_964247805.1 uncultured Acetobacteraceae bacterium
GCCGTCAACCGTCGCCTCGCATCCGAGATCGATCGTGTGGCCCCCTCCAGTTGCAGACTCCTGCCGGACGATGGCCCGCTCAGCGATGTGGGCGCCGACGAGTTGAACCGGCTTACCGAGCTTGCCGCGAGGCCACGGCCCCCTGCCAGCTTCGACATTGTCATTCATCAACGATGGCCGATTACGCCGCCTGGAGCCCGCGGGGACTTGCGACTGGCTTATTTTTTTTGGGAGGAAAGTCGCGTCCCATCCGAGATCATCGAGGCGCTATCCCGATTTGATGGCGTGCTGATTCCGGCGGAGTTCATTCGTGGAGCTCTGATCGAATCGGGGCTGCTTAAGCCGATCGTCAACATCGGCTACAGCCCGGATCTTACGGCGTTCGCAGTCGCTGGAACCCTGCGCAGCGCCGCCTCAGGCGAGCCCAGACCGTTTACCTTCTTGCATGTGTCGGCACTACTTCCTCGCAAAGGCGTCGACTTACTGCTGAAGGCTTACGCGCTCAGCTTTCATAAGGCTGACCCGGTTCGACTGGTTATCAAGGGGCCGTATGGCCGGGCTATGACCCTCATCGAGGCTGTGGGCAGGCAACATCCAGATATGGCGGAGGTCACCGTGATAGATCAGGACCTCGGAGTTTCAGAGCTGGTCGACTTGTATCAATCGGCCGATGCCATGGTGCTGCCCGCGCGTGGCGAAGGCTTCAACATACCGGCAGCGGAGGCGATTGCCGCTGGGTTGAAGTTGATAGTGACGGGCTACGGCGGTCATATGCAGTTCTGCACCAGCGCCATCGCTCGCCTGGTCGACTACAGCCTCGTACCCTCTGAAAGTCATTTTGGCTTGCCCAATTCGCTCTGGGCTGAGGCCAAGATCGACGACCTCTGTGCAGCCCTTAAGGAGGCCGCAGCTGGCAAACTGGTCGTTGATGAGACGGCCCGAGGCGAGGTGATGCTGGCGTTGGGTGGTGATGCGTGGATCCAACGCCTAAACGATGCGGTGACGAGCGAGATGTTCGGGAGTCATTGAGGCGTCGGCTACAGCTACGCCCCAAGCGTCTCCAGGCTTGCCCTGACATCTGCGGCAAATGCCTGCGCCTCGGCTGCCCCGCACTCGGCGGTAATGTCGTCATAGAGTTCCTGGCGATCGAACAGGCCGCGGATGAGCGATGCTGGACCGGCGTTGCGGCGGAGGTGTTCCAACATTGATCGTGTCTTCCGCAGGAAAGCGTCGGAGGCAAGAACCGGGTGATAGACGCGTCCGTCCATCGGCCTGCTGGCGAAACGTTGTAGCGAAATCGGGAACGCATAGCTAAATGTCTGCTCGTCGTAGAATTGCGTGCCGGTCGAGTTCAAGTCAGCCGCTTGGAACCCGCCCTCCTGGATCATGGTAGCAGTGAACACCTCGTCGTTCGGCCAGATCTCGAGTGAGCGCAACCGCCCATCCCGGTAGCGTTCGTTCCAGAATACCTGACTTAGGATCCGCCTTCTGAGCAGAAGGTAGTCTAGTGCGCGAGCCGAGAACCGGACGATCGGGAACATGCATTTCTTTGGATGGGCGGAGAACGGCGCGATCATCGCCGTCCACTTGTACTCCGGCCCGGCATCACCGTAGTAGGGTGCAAGCATGTCGTAGCTTCGGTGTTCGCCGAAATGCTGGAAAAACCTGCCTAAATCTTCCTGGCTGATGCGGACATCCGGTTCGATCATCCAAAAATAGCCCGCGTCTGGAACGGCAAGACGAGCGGCGTACAAGGCATAGTCACCACAGCGCCAACCAACGTCCGGTGTGCTGTATAGCCGCATGCTTGCAAACAAATCCTGCGTAAGGCTGACTTGCTTGAGGTTGGCAGGTTTCTCCAGCGGTCCCTTTGTCTCGTCTAGGACGAGGTAAACCGTAAACCCTGTTTCTTTTTGGATCTTATCGATCAACCCTGTGACGAGATCATCGATGTAATGCGTGCGGATCAGGACGAGGGTTTTATCCACGTTGGCATCGGTTGATGCGAACGAAGATGATTGCGACCAGGCTGCGAACGGTTTCAGCGTTGCTGATTTGGATTGGACTCCCGGTTTCATCTCGTCGCTACGCCCCGTCAGGAAAAGTCACTAGAGCAAGTCGACATCCACCATCGCCCTGGTCTCGCGTTGATGGATAGTCCCAGAGAGACCATCGTCAACCACCTAGTCCTAGAGAGGGCTTGCGCCCAAGTACCTGGCAGGATACCGCTCTGTCGGTTATCAAACGTCGGACATGGTGTCGAAAGTGGATCAGGCGGAACAGCTACCCTACCTCCCGCATTTGTCAACCATTCCCAATCTGACGAGCGCCAGCGGCTTCGTTTATGGAATCGAGGCCGCATTTCTTGGGAATAGTTTATCGACGTTTGCCAACTTGATCGGGTTTTCTATCCGAACGAACACACCGGTGATCTACCCACAGCTGATGGAACACGCCGAGCTGTTTGATTTCTCGAAGGTCGCGATGCCTTACTCATTCAGCCCTGTTCCGATCTCGATAGACCATTCCGGATTGCACGCATTGCAGAACTTCATAGCGTCGGCCATGGAGGGTTATTATGACGGCTACATGAGAGCCGTGCGAACAGTCCCGCCGGAGTGGCTGTCTCATCTTGGCGGTCTTTCGAATGCCACGGTGTTCCTTCGCTACGATATGCAGTTTTCTGACTGGGGAGTTTACGAGTCCACAGTTTCTACTTGCGCCTCAAAAGGTAACGCGGTCGTCTTACCGGGAGCCTATTGGTGGCAGTATCGAGACATGCCCGTGGAAGCGGCTGAGGCAATCCGGGAAAGGCTGCCCATAAAGCACACCGACATGCAGTATTCCCGATCGGCTCGCATGCGTGACGCCGCAAGTGGTCTGCGTATCGGCATCCATGTGAGACTCGGGGACTACCAGAACTTCATGGATGGCCAATACTACTGGAGCATAGACGTTTATGCTGGACTGATGCAAGCTATGTCGCGTGAGTTGGGCAGTCAACCGCATGTCTTCGTACTATGCTCAAACGGCGAATGGACCAGTGACCATCTTGATGGTCTCTCATGCTGTTACGAACGAGGGAGTTCCTTCGATGACTTCGTCGCCTTGTCGAAGTGCGACGTGATCGTAGGACCGCCAAGCACATATGCGAACTGGGCAGCGTTTTTGGGGAAAGCTCGGCGGTTGGTGCTTACACCCGAGATAATAGCCTCATTCGACGATGTCGGGTTGCAGCAGGCCAAAGAGTTGCCGTTCCCAACCGGAAGCGGCATCAAAGGTGATTACTGGAGGATGCCCCAAAGCTAGCAGGCAGCGATTCAGCGCTTGGTCCCTTTGGCATGTCGACCGACTACGTTGCATCCAAGGCTACACCTAATTCAAGCCGAGCGGCGTTAGCGAGGCTGCATACCAGCGGGTGGAACTCTCGTCGGACGTGGACCGCGCGCAGATCGCCAGCACCCCTAGCCCTTTACCGGGAGGTTGGCCGGGACGTTGGGCATCGGCCACGAACCTCATATCACCAACGGCGCACGTGCCAAGTTGGTCGACGGTGACCGGGACGAGATGAGCGGGCGATGTTGGCGAACCAATTGTCGTGGCGGCTCTGCCTTTCGCTGCCAAGGCGATTGGAACATCTCCCTCTCCGGCCCCGAGACTTGTGATAGTTGCTCCGCCGGTCAGCGGCGAAGCCTGAACGGTAACGCCAGTCCCACTCGTAGTGGTCACGAAGTCATGCCGCGCCGCCCGGTATGAGAGGATGCCGGTGTCTGGGATTCCTGCTACGCCTCCAGAGCTCGCTATCCGAGCCTGGGCAATCGGTCCGCCGCCAGCAGTGTGGAACCGTATTTCAGGGTTTGACGACCACGGCCCAAATGATTCGGGACCAACTTGCGGCCCCTCGGCCCCCAAATCCATGACTCCTGGGTCAGCGGTGATGCCGAAGGTTACCCCTCGTTGCCGGCTTTCTACCTGCGCGAAAATGCCCGACTCTATTACCGCTTTGTAGCATGCAGCGTGGCGTGCATCGAACCCTGGGGCGGCCACGATACCGGCGGACGGCGCATCGGGCACGCAGTTATAGCCGGAGTTGTAACCCCCGAAAGCGAGGAAGCCGTCCGCCACCCGGCCAAGGGCTACAAAGTCCGCCCCCGTAACAGGACCGCTGTCTCCCGGCTTGGAGAACGACTGGGAGCGAAATCCGCCCCAAAAATCTCCCCAAGCGCGAGGAGTGCTGTTAAATGGATCGTACTTTTTATACTCGAAAGGTTTGTCGTTGTTGATCGTGCCCTCGAGCCCAATGCATGAGTTCGCGAGACCAAATTCATAGCAGAACACGTTTGCATTCATGGTCCACACCGCGCTGGTGTAGTCTACGATGACTTCGCTACTGCCACGCCCGGCAATCGGAACCCCGGATGCGTCTTCAACATCCAGCAAATTCGCTGAACCGTTCTGCCCCGTCCAACTGTCCACTTCGAACCATCGCCCGCCACTGTCCCAAGTCGTTAGTTGTCCGACCAAAGGCGGATCGTTGTTCGTGCGAACCCACATACCCTTACGAAGCAAGTCAAGATTGTGGTGGTCGACATTATGCCCGTCCGGCATGGCAAATCCGTGTTTCCCCGACGGTAGACCAAAGACCCAAGCCGCGCGGTCGAAGACGACCCCGAAAGCTGCAAAACCTGGATTGGGCACGGCGGGAGTACCGAGGGCCTGAGAGCTTGCCTCGAGATACAAATCCACTTGGTCGTGGCTCGGTTCAAGTGCGCGCGCTTTCAAGTCGTCCATGTAAGGGGAAACGCTGGCCATCCCGCGTTCAGCTTTGTTGGGTGCCGGCCGGCGGCTGTATGGCGCGTTCATGATGATCGAACCGCAAGTAGCGCTGTTCGAGTAGCCCGCAGGCAGGCAATTCACGCTGAGACCACCGTCAGGAAGCCATAGCCCCGTTGCGGGGAACTGGCCGACATCGGTCTGCACCGTGATACGGTGCTCGGCTGAACCTGCTTCGGTTGGTTCACCGTTCAGTTTCGACCGGGGTAATTGTGCGCTCGCCTGACCCGATACGAGTAGCAGCGCCAGGAAGCATACCGGCTTGGCCTTGAGACCGTGCAAACGCGTCATGTTCTACCTCGATGCCTGCATGTGCCACAACACGTATGCCCAACTTAACCGCCGAAGCCACTCCGATGCGTATCGCCCACCGTTTCCCTCTACGGTCCTGCACCATAACGGGAGTGCCGCGCTAAGTCCTGACGGCATTGTGTGCGAATTGAAGGTGAACCTTTGGAATAGAATTCGATTAGTATCTGTCTAGGATACCGAATAACTGCTCTATACTGATTTGCTTGACTTGAATGCAGTAGGGTCGTGCGCCTGGCAAGAAGCAACCCGTTTAGAGTTTTCTGACCAGCCTGGGTTCCTGCTCAAGCTGGAA
>CAXTWC010000115.1:5537-17734 GCA_964247805.1 uncultured Acetobacteraceae bacterium
GCTGGAAATTTCCTCGTTAGGGCCACATAAGCATGCCGAAACACGTTCTAGTCGTCGGCGCTGGGTTTGCCGGCGCATGCTACGCGCGCGAACTCGCCGAGGCTGGGCACCGCGTCTGCGTGATCGATCAGCGCCTTCACGCCGGTGGCAACGCCTACGACGAAGTAAGCGCCGACGGGGTGCGGGTCCACCGCTACGGCCCACATTTATTCCACACAAACAATGAGTCCGTCGTCGAATGGATTTGCCGCTTCGGCGAGCCCGTCGACTATCAGCACAAGGTCAACGCCTATCTCCCACCAGACCGCTTCGTCCCCCTGCCGGTCAACCGCCGAACGATCAACGCCATCTTTGGGATCTCATTGCAAGACGAAGACGCTGTCTCCGCTTTCTTGCAGTCTCAAAGTGAACCGATCGAAACTCCAGCAAACGCTGGGGAATACCTTCGCTCACGCATCGGACCCGAGCTGACGGATTTGTTCTTCCGCCCCTACACCAAGAAAATGTGGGCGCTCGATCTCGAAGACCTGGATGCGGCAGTAGTCAAGCGCCTCCCGCTCCGCTTCGATGACGAAGACCGCTACTTCCCGAACGACCGGTTTCAGTTCCTGTTCAAAGACGGCTACACCGCCCTCTTCGATCGACTGCTCGAGCACGAAAACATCGAACTCCGCCTGTCGCAATCCTTTGACAAAGCCATGCTGAACGACTTCGACGCCTGCTTCAACAGCATGCCGATCGACGTTTATTTCGACTCGGTGTTCGGCCCCCTACCCTACCGGTCGATCAAGTTCCACCACAGAAGCATTCCCGACGCCGAGGCACAGACGCGGGCCAGTGTCATCAACTTCACCGACACCGGCCCCTACACGCGCGAGACGAATTGGGCACTGCTTCCAACCCATCGCGTGACCGCGACCGGACGCAGCACCCTCACCATCGAGGAACCTTGCCGGGACGTCGACAACAACTACGAGCGGTACTATCCGGTGAAAACCAGCGACGGCCGCTACGACGACATCTACGCTCGATACAAGTCCCTGGCCGAAAATGTCGGCGAGTGTCACTTCATCGGCCGGTGCGGAACCTACAAGTATCTGGACATGCACCAGGTCATCAACCAGTCACGAGCCGGCGCGCAACGTTGGCTCGAGACCATCCGCTAGCCGCTACTCGGCTGCCCGAGCCACCTCCGCCGCAACCACCACCTTCGGCTTTGCCTTCCGCCGTAGTTCCTCCAACTCCCGCCGCGCCTGTTCCTCGGTGCGGAACAACTGCTGCTTGCCCGGTTGGTACTGCGGCGGGCATGGCAACATCGTGACACCATACTGCGCCGCCGCCTGCAACGTGAAATACGGGTTTGCCAAATGCGGCCGCCCCAACGCTACCAGATCGGCGCGGCCGGCTGCCAGGATCGTGTTCACCTGGTCGGCCGAGGTGATGTTGCCGACGCACATGGTGGCGAACCCGGCCTCGTTGCGAAGCGCATCGCTGAACGGCACCTGGAACATCCGCCCATAGATCGCCCGCGCGTCGTGCACCGTCTGGCCGGAAGACACGTCGATCAGGTCGCAGCCATGGTCGGTAAAGGCCTGGCTGATCGCCATCACCTCGGCCGATGTGATGCCACCCTCTGCCCAGTCACTGGCGGAAATTCGCATCGACATCGGCTTGTCCTCCGGCCAGGCAGCGCGCACCGCACGCCATACCTCGAGCGGAAAGCGCAGCCGGTTCTCCAGCGTGCCACCGTATTCGTCGGTGCGACGGTTGGTCAGCGGGGAGAGAAACGTCGCCAGCAAATAGCCGTGGGCGCAGTGCAGTTCCAGCATGTCGAAGCCGGCCCGTTCGGCCCGCTCGGCGGCTTGGCGGAAATCGGCCACCACGCGGTCCATGTCGGCCTTGGTCATCTCCCGCGGGACGGGGCTGTCCGGGTAGTATGGCAGGGGCGACGGCGCCACGATCTCCCACCCGCCGCTCGGGAGGGGGCGGTCCATGCCTTCCCACATCAGCCGGGTCGCACCCTTGCGGCCGGCGTGGCCGAGTTGCAGGCACATCTTGGCCTGCGAGCGGTCGTGCACGAAAGCCGTAATGCGAGCCCAGGCGGCTTCCTGCTCGTCGGTGTAGATCCCCGCGCAACCCGGCGTGATGCGGGCCTCGGCCGAGACGTCCGTCATCTCCGTGAACACCAGCCCTGCGCCGCCGATCGCCCGGCTGCCATAGTGCACCATGTGCCAGTCGCCAGGCACGCCGTCCTGTGCCGAATACATGCACATCGGCGAGACGACCACCCGGTTGGCCAGCACCATGCCGCGCAGCTTGAACGGCTGGAACATCGGCGGCAGGGGGTGCTCCACGTCTACCTCGAAGCCGGCGGCGCGGACACCTCGGGCGAACATCCCATCGGTCTCGGCGACGAACTCCGGCGCGCGCAGGCGAAGGTTGTCATAGGTAATGGATTTGGACCGAGTCATCACGCCGAACGCGAACTGCACCGGGTCCATGCCCCAGAAACGGCGCACCTGCTCGAACCACACCAGCGACACGTCGGCAGCGTGCTGAATCTTCTCGACGTCCTCCCGCCGGGTCGCCTCGAAGTGATGAAGTGCCCCGGGCACATCGGGGTGGGATTGGAAACACTCGAACAGGGCGATCGCGTCTTCCATGGCGAGTTTGGTGCCGGAGCCGATGGAGAAATGCGCCGTGGCCTTGGCGTCGCCGATCAGCACGACATTGCCCATGACGGCACTGCCATTGCGGATCATCGGGAAGGAGCGCCACAACGAGCGGTTGGTGATCAGGGCGTGGCCGTCCAGGTCGGCGGCGAACACACCCTCCATGAACCGAGCGGATTGCGCCTCGTCCATCCGGTCCAGCCCGGCGCGGGCCCAGGTGGCGGCATCCGTTTCCAGCACCCAGGTCGAGCGGCCGGCCTCGTATTGGTAGGCATGGGCGATGAACACGCCCCACTCCGTCTCCCGGAACGAGAACAGGAAGGCGTCGAGCGGCTTGGTCGACCCCATCCAGGTGAACTTGTTCGAGCGCAAATCCACCACGGGGCGGAAATGCTCGGCGTGGCTCTGCCGGATGGCGGAGTTGATCCCGTCTGCGGCCACGACCAGGTCGGCGCCTTGCACCTCTGCGAGCCCGGTGATTTCGTGGCGGAATTCGATTGTCACGCCGAGGCTGCGGGCGCGGCTTTGCAGCAACATCAACAAGGTGCGCCGTGCACAGCCGCAGAAGCCGTTGCCGCCGATGCGATGAATGGTGTCCTTGTGGCGGATTTCTATGTCCTGCCAATAGGCGAACTCTCGAGTGATCGCCTCGAAACTGGGGCGGTCGTAGCGCTCGAAGGTCTCCAGCGTTTGATCGCTGAATACCACGCCGAAGCCGAACGTATCGTCGGCGCGGTTGCGCTCATAGACGGTGATGTCGTGGGCCGGGTCGGCGCGCTTCATCAGGATAGCGAAATACAGGCCCGCCGGGCCGCCGCCGAGAATGGCAATCCTCACCGCAACCCCCTCACCATCAGTCGCTAAATGTTTTAGGGTTGAAGGATTGCCTCTGCAATGGATGGTGCCGCCTTGGCCGAAGACATGCTGACCCTGGATGCTGAACCGCTGGACGCCGAAACGCTGGATGCGGAGACTGGCGCGCACGGGCACAAGGACGAGTTGCGGCTGTGGCTGCGGCTGCTGACCTGCACCACGATGACGGAAACGCTCATCCGGGGCCGGCTGCGGGAGCGGTTCGGGGTCACTTTGCCACGGTTCGACCTGCTGGCTCAGCTCGCCCGATCGGCCGAGGGGATGACGCTGGGTGACCTATCCCGCCGCATGATGGTGACCAACGGCAACGTGACCGGGTTGGTGGAGCGGCTCGTGGCGGACGGGCTGGTCGCGCGGACGCCTCGCCCATCCGACCGCCGGACCGTGACGGTGGCGTTGACGGACGCCGGGCGGCGGGAATTCGCGGCGATGGCGGCCGAGCACGAAGGCTGGGTGGCGGACGCATTTGGCGGACTGGCGGAGGAGGATATCGGGCAGTTGATGCAGTTGCTCGCCCGGTTGAAGGCGTCGGTCGGGGCTGCTGGGCCGGGTTAGAGGGCTCGTTATCCTCACCGCGAATGCGCATCCCAATTGGCGGCGCCAACGACCTTCTCCCTCTCCCCCTGGGAGAGGGTTGGGGTGAGGGAGCTAAGGTCGCTGAACGAGCGCCGTTCCGGAGCTTTGTCCCGCCCTCACCCAGCCCTCTCCCCGAGGGAGAGGGAGAAGAAAGCGAGTGCGATGACCTCTGCTCGTGAGGTGGCGGGCGAAGCCGACGTCGCAGCGTCTATCCCGTGGTCAACCAACGCCCCCTCCACCATGCTTCGCACGGTCCCCCGCCACCGCTGCGCGAGGGAGGGAGTTGCGGCTGGCAATCACGCCGGACGCGCGCAACTCATGCAGTCGCCCTTCATCGAGGCCTAGCCCTGCCAAGACCGCGTCCGTGTCCTGCCCCAATTGCGGCGGCGCCGTCCGGTACTCCACTGGTGTCCCCGACATCCGCAGTGGATTGGCAACCAACGACACTGTCCCCGTCGCATGCTCCATGTCGAACTGGACCTCGCGCGCCTGGGCCTGCGGATCGGCGAACACCTGGTCCACCGTATTGATCGGCGAGACAGGCACGTCCGCCGCCTCCAGCACGGCCAGCCAAGCCGCGCGGTCCTGCTCGAGGAACCGCCGCGACAACGCCGCGATCAGCTCGGTGCGATGCAACGCCCGATCGGCATTGGTCGTGTAGGCCGGGTTTTCGCCCAACGCCTCCAGCCCCATCGCCCGGCAACACCGGCGGAACTGCGCGTCGTTCCCGATCGCTAGCGCGAGATGGCCGTCCGCCACGGCATAAACCTGATAGCCGATCACGTTCGGATGCACGTTGCCCATGCGCTGCGGCACCACGCCGCCAACCAGGTAATTGGCGCCTTGATTGGCCAGCATGGCGATCTGCGCGTCAAACAGTGCGAGGTCGATGTGCTGGCCGCGTCCCGTCGCGTTGCGGGATTGCACGGCGGCCAAGATGCCGACTGCGGCATACATACCGGTGAACAGGTCAGTCACGGCCACGCCGACCTTCATCGGCTCGGCACCCGGCGTGCCGTCCGGCTGGCCCGTGATGCTCATCAGCCCGCCCCTGGCCTGCATGGCGAAATCGTAGCCCGGACGGTTCTTATACGGCCCAGTCTGTCCGAAGGCAGAGATCGAGCAATAGATCAGGCGAGGGTTGGCCGCCATCAGCGCCGCCGGATCCAACCCGTATTTCGCCAATCCACCGGGCCGGAAGTTCTCGACCAGGATGTCCGCGGTCATGGCCAGCGCCCTCACCAGCGCAGCCCCCTCGGCTGTGGAGAAGTCGATTGCGACCGATGCCTTGTTGCGGTTGGCCGCGGTGAAATAGGCCGCATCCGCCGGGTCGTCGGGCGTGCCCTGATGCCCGCCGATGAAGGGAGGGCCCCATTTGCGGCTGTCATCGCCACCGATCGGGTGCTCGACCTTGATGATCTCGGCACCGAGATCCCCTAGGGTCTGCGTTGCCCAAGGCCCCGCCAGAACACGGCTGAGGTCCAGCACTCGCAATCCGGACAATGCAGCGGCGGCTTCGTTCACGCGCTTTCCTCCCCCTGTCGCTTTAACCCTGGATCATCGCGCGTTGTCACAGCCTGCGATAGCCTCGTGGGTCACCAGGATTGTAGTACCTCAACTGAGCAGACGTTAACGTCCGACTCGACATGCGTCTTTAAATTGATTAATTGTTTCTTTACGTGGGACATTGGCCGGGAGGTCATCGTGGCGGTGAAGTCGGATGGACCTTGCGGCAGGATTGGCGCGCTCACTATTGCGGAGCAGAGCCGGCTGACTCGGATCCTTGGACTGCTAGCGTCCCCCTACGAGGGCGAGCGGGCATCGGCGGCCCTTCTCGCCAGCGCGTTCGTCGCGAAACACGGGCTGGGTTGGGGCGAGCTGACGGCGCTGCTGTCGCCCGTGCCCGACGCGCCGCCAGACCCCGGTGAGCCGCCTGCGATGCCTGACCGGCGACACCACCCCAACATGCAATGGCGTGGTTATTGCCGGCGGCAGCCCGCGAGGCTTGGGACGGCACTGGATCGCCTCTCATAGGCTAGCGATCCGAAGGTCGCCTGGTCAGCAACAACGCCCCGCTTTCATGCGCACGACCCTGCCAACCCGGAGGTACCAGTGTCGTCGTGTCTAACTGGGTCACGATTGCCGGGCCGTCGAACACGTCTCCCGTGCCCAGTTCCTCACGTGCATACAGCGCCGTGTCCGCCGAGCCGCTCGCCCAGTGCACGAGCGTGTGCCCAGCCGTCCTGGCCCCCGATCCAGACCGCAATGGCGGACGAACGGGAGGGGGCAGCATGCCGCGAGCTTCGACCCGCACCGTCACCAAGCGGACCGTTGCCGCGAGGGTAAAGCCATAGAGCGACTGATGCGCGCTGGCGAAGGCGACCTCGGTCGCAGCGACACCCCCAGCCCATGCGACCGCGAGTTCACCGCCCTGCCCCTCGTAACACATCAGTGCAACCCGCGCCGTGCGGCGGTCGGACGGTGCAATCCCTTCGCTGGCGAGCCAGGATTGCGCTTCGTCCTCCAGCGCGGCGAACACGGCGTCTACGTCGGCCCCGGCAACGGTGCGCCCGAACTCCGCTTTAAGATCGGCGCCCAGCAACCCGTCGGCACAGAGCACGCCGGGCGCGGGCGGGATCAGGACGGTGTCGGTTCCCAACATGTCTGCGAGCGCGCAACCATGCAGGGGTCCGGCCCCGCCGAACGCGACCAGCGCGAACTGGCGCGGATCGTGCCCGCGCTCGACCGAGACGACGCGGATCGCACCGATCATCGTGCTGTCCGCGATGGCCAGGATGCCCCGCGCGGCTGCGTGCAACGACAAGCCGAGCGGAGTGGCAATGCGCCCTACCGCATGCGCCGCAAGGTCTGCGTCGAGCGTCATCCGCCCACCCAGCAGGCTCGCCGGCAAATGACCCAGCACGACATGCGCGTCGGTCACGGTGGCATCGGTGCCACCCACGCCGTAGCACGCCGGGCCGGGGCGGCTGCCGGCACTTTGCGGACCGACCAGCAACGCACCATCCTCGACCCGGGCGATGGACCCGCCACCGGCGCCGATCGTCACCATGTCCACCATGGGCAGCGGCAGCGGCCAGACACCGACCTTGCCCCGCTGGGTCAGCGCGATCTCGCCGCCTTTCATCAGACAGATGTCGGCGCTAGTACCCCCGATGTCGACGGTGATCAGGTCGCCGAATCCAGCCGCCAACCCCACGTCGCGCGCACCCACCACGCCAGCAGCCGGGCCGGACAGCGCGGTGACGAGCGGCGCGCGGCGTACCGCAGCCGGACCAGCGACGCCGCCGTTGGACTGCATGAGCAATAGCGGCGCCGTGATTCCGGCGCCCTGCAATCGCGCCTCCAACTGGCCGACGTAATTGGCCACGGCGGGCATCACCCTCGCGTTCAGCACGGTGGCAAGCGAGCGTTCGTATTCGCGGATCTCCGGCAGCACGTCGACCGACGCCGTCACCGCCACGCCGGGCAACGCCGCCCGTAGCAACTCGGCGACCCGGCGTTCATGCGCCGGATTGGCGAAGGAGTGCATCAGGCACACCGCAACGGCGGCGACGTCCAAAGCCCGAATACTGTCCGCCGCGGCGGCGACGCTGGCCTCGTCCAGCGCCGTCAGCACCGTACCGCCAGGGCCGATCCGCTCCGTCACCTCGAAGATGCGACGAGGTGGAACGGGGCGGGCCGGCTTGACCCAGGCATACAAGTTGGAGGCGCGAGGGATATCCTGCCGACCGATCTCCAGCACATGGCGGAACCCGGCAGTGGTGACCAGCGCCGTCTCCGCGCCCTTGCCCTCGAGAATGAGGTTGGTGGCGACCGTGGTCCCATGCAGCACGCGTCCCACGGCCTCGGGCCCAGCCCCGGCGGCCTCCAGCCCAAGGCGCACGCCGATCAAGAAAGCTTCGGATGGATCACCCGGTGTTGAGGGAGTTTTCGCTCGCACCACCCGGGCGGTGGCCGCGTCCTGCACGGTGACGTCGGTAAAGGTACCGCCTATGTCGACGGCAACGATCAGGGTTTGTTCAGTCAAGATGTTCGACATAGCTCCGACGGTGAAAGGCGCCGCTGACAGGACGGTCGGCGCGGCGTGCGGCAGTGGCGGCTTGGTCCACTTTGCCCGCCTCGATAAGCACGCCGTATTGGGCGGCAGCCGCTTGGGGGGAGACAAAGCCGTCCAGCACATCGCCCAACACGGTGTCCGCTGGACGGTCGAACGGATGCCCGTGCCCGCCGCCACCGCCGGTTTCCAATAGCAGGATATCGCCGCGGACGAGCACGTTGCCGTCGGACAGCGGTGCCAGCACGCGCTCGTTCGGCGTGCCGGGGTTGACCACGGCCCGGCCCGATCCGGCGCCCATGCCGCCGGCCACGCCCCAGGGTGGGTTCTCTACGCCATCGATGCGCATGGCCAACACGGCATGCTCGGCCATCACCTCGTATTCGCGCACCAGACCACAACCGCCGCGTTGACGCCCCGGCCCGCCGCTGTCGCGGTGGATGCCGTATCGCAGCAAGCGTACGGGATACACCGTCTCCAGGAACTCGACCGGGTAGTTTTCCTGCGCCACGAAATACACCGCGTCGATCCCGTCCGCGTCCGGGCGGGCGCCGTAGCCTACGCCTACGCCATCCGACATGAGGAACGGCACGCCGTCCGCGGTGCCGCGCAGCAGCAGGATCACGTACGCCGAATGCGCCGCCGGGGCCGCACCGCCGGCCACGTTCACCAGGCCGTTCAACGCAGCCAGCACGCGCATCATGGTTAGCCCACGCATGCCGAGCGGCGCCGGGAAGCGCGGCTGCAGCAGTGAACCCTCGCGTAGGATCACCTCGTCCAACGCGTTCGGACCGCCGGCATTGCAGACCTGCGCCGGGTCACCGCCCAGGAAGAACAGGCCGAGCGCAGTCCCGGGAACCGCACGGTTCATCAGGAAGTTGACCGGACCCGGCGACTGATCATCGGTCGCGGACGCATCAAGCACGAAGCGATCGTCCGGCGTTCGTGTCAGGGCGAAGCTGATGCGGAACGGGCCGTTGCCGTGCCCGTCGGAGTCGATCCGGTCCGTGAACCGGTGGGTGCCCGGCGCGAACACATCGCGCAGGCGGCGGCGCACCAGCGCCTCGGTGCGGGCAAGGAGCTGCCTAAGCGCGTCCGCCAGAACGGGGGCGCCAAAGCGGGCAACGATCTCCTCCATGCGGCGCACACCCAGCATGACGCTGGCCATCAGCGCGCTGGTGTCGCCACGGCTCTGCGCCGGGTAGCGGGAGTTGCGGTGGAATATCTCCAGTGCCGCGTCGTTTACCACGCCCGCCGTGATCAGCCGGGTCGGCGGGATCATGATGCCTTCCTGGAAGATGTCGGTGGTGTCGGGGCTGATCGAACCGGGACGCAACCCGCCGATATCGGCGAAATGCGCCCAGCCCATGACGAAGGCGCACAACTCGCCCTCGTGGAACACCGGCGCCAGGAACACCTGGTCGTTGCTGTGCGACACGGCGCCGCGCGAGCCGTAGCAGTCGCTGAACCAGTATAAGTCACCCGGTTGCATGGTGGCGGCCGGGAACCGCTCCAGCACCGGGCTGGCGACGTCGCCGAAGATCGGCACGTTGGAACCAACCGCGAGTCGCCCGGCGGCGTCGAACAGGGCGGTGTAGAAATCCTTTTTTTCGCGGATGAAAGCGCTGATCGCGGTACGCTCCAGCAGCGCCTCCATCTCCGCTTGGGCCGCCCGCACGGCACCGCGCACGATCTCCAGCGTCACCGGGTCGCATAGGCTGGCCATAACGCTGTCCGGCATCAGAGGCCGGTCTCCGGCAGGCGCAGGATCAGCCCGGCCAGCGCCTGCGCGCGTGCGAGCAAGGTTGGCACTTCCATGTATTCCTCCACCGTGTGCGCCTTGCCACCCACAGCCCCGAGGCCACACAGCGTGGGCGTGCCCTGCGCCGCGGCGAACCCGCTATCGGCGCAACCGCCGGTGAACTCGGCACCGACCTGGACGCCCTGCCTGGCGGATACGTCCACATACAGATCGAGTAGGTGTTGCGACTCCGGCGACATCTCCATCGGCAAGAACTCGCCCGCGATCTCCCACGCACCCTTTGTGTCGGGCACGGTGGCCGTGTCCATGATCTTGGCGATCTGCTCCAAGGCCCAGGCGCGATCGGCGGCGTGGACATAGCGCAGATCGATCTCGCCGGCGGCAAATGGCGCCACCGTGTTGACGGTCTGGCCGCCAGTGATCGTCCCGACGTTCACGGTAATGCCGCGGTCCAGATCGGTGAGTGCGTGGAGGGCGATGATCTTGTGCGCCAACTCGCCGATCGCCGAGCGGCCCTCGACGAAATTGCCGCCAGAATGCGCCGCACGGCCGGTGACGCTGAACCGCATGAACACGCTACCCTTGCGCCCGCTCACCACATTGCCGCTGGCCCGGCCTGGCTCGCCGTTCAGCACCACGCGGGCGTTGCGTGCGACCCGCTCGATGACCGGGCGCGAGGAGGGTGATGCGATCTCCTCGTCCGAAGTGATCAACGCGGCGAGCGGCCCGGGTTGCTCCCCTGTGGCCTGGAAGGCGGCGAGCACGAAGGCGTTGATGACCAGGCCGGCCTTCATGTCCGCGACGCCGGGGCCGTATGCACGGTCGCCTTCGATGCGGAACGGGCGGCGAGAGGCTTCGCCCGGCGGGAACACGGTGTCCCGATGACCGAGCAGCACGATCGGCTTGGCGTTACGGCCCGCCGGGTCCGGCAAGGTGGCATGGATCGCCTCGCCGAACTCGGGATGCGGCTCGGTTTCGACGGCGATGCCGCGCGCCTCGAAGAACTGCTTCAGCAGCGCGCCGGTGTTGTCCACCGCCTTACGGTCCCGCGAGGGGGAGTCGCTGTTCACGAGATTCTCCAGCAAGGAGAGCATCTCGCCCTGCTTGGATTGCAGCCAGCCGATCACGGCGGGTTGTGATGGGGTTTGGTAATCCATGCCGAGAGTATGGGCGCGAAAGCTGGGCGAGGCCAAGCCTGCATTGTCGGGTGGCTTTACCCCTCCTCCCGCAAGGTGAGGAGGAGCGTCGTACTGTCACCTCTGCGTTCTTGTAAAGGATTAGGTGTGGCCTATAGCGTTTGGTGGAAAAACGCAGCAACCGCGGCGTAGGTGCGGCAGCGATCGGCCGGGCGGATGAAGCCGTGCCCGGCGTAGTCGAAGGTCTCGAACTGCACCTTGTGCCCGCGCGATCGCAGCGCTCCCACGATCTGCTCGCTCTCGCCATACGGCACGCGCGGATCCCTCGTGCCGTGCAGCACCAGCAACGGGGCGGTGATCCGGTCGGCCTGGTGGATGGGGGAAATGCGGCGGAACAGCGCCTCGTCCTGCACCGGGTCACCGTACTCGCGGCTGCGATGGGCGCGGCGCCAGGGACCTGTTTGGGCTAGCAGCGTGGTGTAGTCGGCGATGCCATAGTAATCCACCGCCGTCTTCCACAGCGCTGGATATTCGGTGATGGCGGCCAACACCATGTAGCCGCCGTAGGATTGGCCCATGATGCCGATCCGCGCTGGGTCAATGCCGGGCTGACGCACGAGCCAGCGATGCGCGGCCGCTAAATCGTGCACGCTATCCAACCGAAAAGCCACGTCATCGCTGGCAGTGCTGGCGCGGCCATACCCGGTACTGCCACGAACATTGGGCATCAGCACTGCAAAGCCCTGATCCAGCAGCATCTGCATGTCCGGCCGCCAATTCGCCCGAGTCTGCCCGGCGGGGCCACCATGCACCCATACCACGACAGGCCAGCCGTTCCCGGGCGCTTCACCGGCCGGCGTTGCGAGCCAGCCCGGCACAGCCTTGTCATCGAAACTGGACCAGCGAACGAGCTCGAACGGCCGCACACCGGCCGGTGCGTCCGGCTGCCACAAGGTCCGCACCGTGGCGGAGGCGACATCATAGAGGAACAGCCCCGGCGGCTGGGTGGGAGTGCTGGCGCTGAAGGCAAGAGTCGCGTTGTCCGGTGACCAACTCAGGTCAGCGACAACTCCCGGCGGCAGTTCCACGATCGACCCCGGCGC
>CAXTWC010000116.1:0-17683 GCA_964247805.1 uncultured Acetobacteraceae bacterium
GTCGAACTCACAGGGATCTGCTCCACCTGCAGGACCGAGGCGAGCGCGGCGTAGGGGTTGGGTCACTGCCCAGGCTACCACACCCGATGCGACCGGGTGTAACCACGCGCGCGTTGCCCACGTTATGCTGGGAGGAAATAGGACGCGCTGATGTATCACATCCATTTGGATCCGCTCGGCGGCCTGGCCGGGGACATGTTCAACGCCGCGTTGTTGCAGGCGCGCCCGGAGGAGCAAGCGGGCCTGCTGGCGGCCGCGCAGGCGGTGGCGGGTGTGGCGTGCCGGGTAGTACCCCATAGTGACGGAACGCTGACTGGGCTGCGCTTCGTCGTGGAGGAGGAGCATCATCACGGGCACCACCATCACCACACGAGATGGTTGGAGATCCGGGCCCGCATCGCGAACGCCGACCTTCCGGAAAGCGTCAAACGCCACGCGACCGGGATCTTCGCCTGTCTCGCCGAGGCCGAGGGGCAGGTGCACGGTGTCCCGTCCGACGACGTCGTGTTCCATGAGGTGGGGGCAGCCGACAGTATCGCCGACATCATCGCGGCGGCCTGGCTGATCGCCTCGCTCGAACCAGCAAGCTGGAGCGTGTCGCCGCTGCCGATCGGCTCGGGACAGGTGCGGACGGCGCATGGCACCATGCCCGTGCCCGCGCCCGCCACGGCGTTGCTGCTGGAAGGGTTCGCGACCCATGATGACGGCATCCCCGGCGAACGCGTGACCCCGACGGGCGCGGCCATCCTCCGCCATTTGGCCCCCGTCGCGCAGCGCCCACCGGGCATTCTGCGCTCGTCCGGGTTCGGCTTCGGCACGCGCACCCTGCCCGGCGTCAGCAATTGCCTTCGCGTCCTCGTCTTCGACACCGGCGAGGTCGCTGCGACGCCGGACCACCGGGAACTGGCGGTCATCAGCTTCGAGGTAGACGACCAGTCGGGCGAGGACCTCGCGGCCGGCCTGGATCGGGTGCGCGCCGTCGAGGGGGTGCACGATGTGCTGCAGATGGCCGCCTTGGGCAAGAAGGGCCGGATGGCGGTGCATGTCCAGGTGTTGGCCCGGCCGGACGCGCTGGAACAGGCGATTGCGGCGTGTTTTGCCCAGACCACGACCATTGGATTGCGGACGCAGATCGTCCATGGCCGCGCCTTGCCACGCCGTTTCGAGGCGGTGACGGTGGCAGGCCAGGACGTCCGTGTTAAGCTCGCGGAACGACCGGACGGCGTGACGGCGAAGGCGGAGGCGGACCATCTCGCCCAAGCCACCAGCCATGCATCCCGGACGGAGTTGCGCCATGCAGCCGAACAACTAGCGAGACGAGCATGACACCGATCACTCGCCTGCAAGCCGTTCTGAGGACGCTCGATACGGCGGCCATTGCCGTGAGTGGCGGCATCGACAGCCTCACGCTCGCGACGGCGGCGCATCGCGTCATGGGTGATCGCGTCACCATGCATCACGCGACCTCCCCGGCGGTGCCGGGCGAGGCGACGGAGCGGACGCGCGCGCTTGCCGCACAGGAAGGCTGGTCGCTCGACGTGTTCGACGCCGGCGAGTTCGCCGACCCGGCGTATCGGGCCAATCCGGTCAACCGGTGTTTCTTCTGCAAGACGAACCTGTATGGCGCGGTGGCGGGACGCACCACCCGCACGATCCTGTCCGGGACCAATCTGGACGATTTGGGTGATTTCCGGCCCGGGCTGGAAGCTGCCCGCAACCACGGCGTGCGGCATCCCTTCGTGGAGGCGGAGATCGACAAGCGCACGGTCCGCGCGCTCGCCGTCGAACTGGGCATGGGCGCATTGTCCGAGTTGCCCTCCGCCCCCTGCCTGTCCAGCCGCATCGAGACCGGCATCCGGATCGAGGCGCCCGTGCTCGCCATGGTTCACGCGGCTGAAACCCTGGTCGGCAGGGCGCTTGCGGCCGCCACGGTGCGATGCCGGGTGCGAGCCGGCGCGGTGGTCGTCGAGCTGGACGAGGCCACTCTTGGTGCGCTCGACACCGAACGGCGTGACGGGCTCGCGGCAGAAATCGCAGTGCTGGCGCGGGAGGCCGGGCTGTCCGCCCCGGTGGCCTTCGCGCCGTATCGCACGGGCAGCGCGTTCCTCCGGATCCCGGCATGAGCGGCACGGAGTTCGTCCTCGACGAGACCCGGCCAGCCCGCCTGGGCTTTGGAGAGGCGGTGTTCTGCGCCGGCAAATCGCCCGAACAGATCGCAGCCATCCTAGAGGGTGCCCACTCGGCCATGCTGTTGACCCGGCTCGACCCGGAGCGTTTCGCCGCCCTGCCGCCGGCGCATCAAGCGGCCTTGGATTACGATCCGGTGTCCCGCACGGCGTTTTCCGGCGAGCCCTCGCCCATCCGTGGGCCCGCCCGGGTTGCCGCTGTGACGGCTGGGACGTCGGACGTTCCAATGGCCCGCGAGGCGCTGCGGACGCTTCGGTTCAATGGCATCGAGGCGCCGCTGATCGCCGATGTGGGCGTCGCCGGGCTGTGGCGGTTGATGCGCCGGATCGACGAATTGCGCGCCTTGCAGGTGCTGATCGTGGCCGCGGGGATGGATGCGGCGTTGCCCAGCGTCATTGGCGGCCTAGTCCCCGGCGTGATCATCGCCATTCCCACCTCCGTCGGCTACGGCGTGGCAGAAGGCGGGCACACTGCGCTGAACGCCATCTTGGCGAGTTGCGCTCCGGGCATTCTGACGGTGAACATCGACAATGGCTATGGCGCCGCCTGCGCAGCCATGCGGGTCCTTGGCGCCGGGCAAAACCAGTAGCCTAGCTGGTTTGGGAGACAACGGTCGGGGTCGGTTGAGCAATGGCCTCCGGCGCCAGTTCGGTCGGCACGTCGAGGTAAGCGTTCCAGAATGCGACGGACGTGAGGTGTGGCATTGCAGCGCGCCAAGCCGCCGCTGCTTTGGGTCCCTCGCGAAACAGCCGGATCATCAATCCCGCCGCCTCTCGTAGGAGCGACCTATGCTGCTCGCGGGTTCGCCGGAAGACCGGTAGCCGATCGTCCCACCAGGTTTCTGCGGCGATGTGGCCGGTGTTGCGAACCGTGAGCCAATGTACGTCGCCGATTTCGATAATTCCCGGAGCCGCCTGGCTTGTCGGCAGCACGGCATTACGCACGAGCAATCGTGCAAGCGTGAGCAGGCAGCGCATCCGCCCCCTCGGCATCGGGGTCGGGCGCTGCTCGTACGAGACCTGCTCGCGAGCCATGGAAAGCGGCGAGTAACGATCCCGTAGAGTACTCAGCGCCGTATGCCGCGGCAGTGGCGGCGCCTCCATGGTGGCGGGGCCAGCCAGGAAATCACGTATCCCTTCCAGGATGAGCGCCGTGCTGTAGTAGCGATACGTGAGCAAGTGGGTGACGATCTGCCGCCCCATCCGCCGGACAACACCAGTCCGGTCATACATCTGGTGGAGCGACGCCGTGACTAGGGTGTTGCGGGTTTCGTAATACAACTGCCAACCGCCGAGCCTCAGGTAAAACGGCTCATGCCATACTGCCACGCCCGGCATCGGCACCGTTGCCACGCCACGCTGATGCAGGCGCAGTCCGAACTCCGTATCGTCGCCGCGGATGAAGCAGGGCAATGGCATCCCGTGCTCGCGGAGCAGCGACAGCGGTATGCCGCAACACCACCAACCGTTGTAATGCACGGCGTATGGGTGACTCAGCGATTCGAGTTCACTCGCCTTGGCGATCTGGCGACCGAAATGCTGGGGTAGGAAGCTCCAATGCCGATCCGAGATGACCGCGCCGGCTTCGTACAGCGTCGTGGGATACAGCATGTCGAGCATGTGACCGCCCAGGACGATGTCACGCTCGCAAAAGGAGAAGAACGCCGCAATACGCAACAGGCTGTCCGGCTCGAGCTCGATGTCGTCGTCCAGCAAAACGACGTGCGTAATGGTCGGGTCGTCCAGGGCCGCCAGCAAGCCGCGTGAGAACCCGCCAGCGCCACCGAAATTCGCCTGTTCAATAAGGCTCATCCTACGGCCCAGCCCGCTCGCCGCGTCGGCGAACGCCGGATGACGTCGTAGGTCGGCACTCCCCTGGTTGACCACGATCACGCGGGCGAGTTGGTCGCGCACCGCATGATCGGACCCAACCGCACTCAGCACCGCGGCGATGGCGTCCTCTCGATTGAAGGTGCAGACGATCGCGGCCAAGCCGACCTGCGATGCCGGACGGTCTTGCGTGATCCAGGCACTGTCCAACAGGGTCGATGCCACCTCCCCCGTGCAGATCTCGACCGACAGGAAGCCGTATTGCCGGAAGTTGTTACCCGGACTTGGAACAGGGATTATCGCCGTTCCCGGCCCAACGTGCTGTTCAGCGACCAGACGCTTGTGGTGCAATGCGTGACGATAGATCCGCACCAGGCAGGGAGCGGACAACGCGATCCTAAGTGCCACGCCGTCGAGGACCGTGTGGCGATGCCACTGGGCTTCGAAAAACGCATTGAAGTAGGTGTCGAGGCCTAGAACGGCGTCCGGCGCGATGGTCAGGGCACCACTCTCAGGACAATCGATACTCCGCATACCGGCCGCGTCGGAACGCACGTCCCGCCAGTACAGCGCCCGGCGCTCCGGTGGACACTGCACGAGCAGTCGTTGCAGCACTGTCCATTGCGACCCCCCGGTCAGGCCAAACGCGATGCCATCCATCAAAACGACTCAGAGTCCACGCATCATCCTTTTGCTGAAATCAGGCGAGCTTGCGTGCCGGCCTCGAATGCAACGGGCTTTGACCACCGGTCAGTCGTAGCCGCCGGATTCCTCGCGGACCTTTGCCGCGTCCTCCTGGGCCTTCTCGTCGACCGGGGTCTTGGGCGAAGCAGTCTCGTCGCCGTCTGTCGGCAGCTCTTTCTTTGGCGTGTCGGAGGTCAATTGCGGCTTCCTCAATGCAAAATAGATTTAGCAGATGTAGCACAAGAGTTGCTTGGTCAGCCAGGCATATAGAGGCGCACTAACATAAGCGAACTGAGACCCAAACACTTTGTGAACAGGTCCTCACAACCACCGCGGCTCCCGTGCGCTTAATCGTGAGATCGTATGAGGGTTGTGAATGACAAGGCTGGCCACGCTCGGTTACTCGGCAAGCGCTGTCGTCGCCGGCGCAGGGCTTTTACTGTGCGGACGGCGGCCACGGGTTGGCGCGACCCTGTTCGTCACCGGCCTCGCGGGCATCGGCCTCACCGTGGCCGCGCAGAACGAGCGCTCCCGCCCGGCCAGCCATCAGCCGGCCAACACGCCGATGCCGTTGGCAGAGGGTATCTGGGTGGTGGATAGCGGGCCGTTGCACGGGGTGTTGCCACTGCGGATGACCGTGGTCCAGCTGCCCGACGGTAGCCTGCTGTTGCACTCGCCGACGCAGTTCACGCCCGAGTTGCAAACGCAATTGAGCGAACTTGGCCCGATCCGCGCCTTGGTTGCGCCGAACCTGGTGCACTGGATGTTCCTGCGCGACTGGCAGCGCGCCAATCCGGACGCCAAGACCTGGGCCGTGCCTCGCCTGCGGCAGCGCAGGCAGGTGAAGGAGGCCGGGATCGTCATCGACCACGATCTGTCCGGTACGCCGCCGACCGCTTGGGGCGACGCCATCGACCTGGTGACCGTCCCAGGTGGCTTCGGCTTTTCCGAAGTGGCGCTGTTCCACAAACCATCGCGCAGCCTCGTGCTCACCGACCTGGTGTTGAACCTCGAACCGGAGCGGCTGCCTGCCTTGGTCCGGCCAATCGCCCGCCTGCTCGGGATAACGACGCCGGTGGGACGTGCGCCGTTCTACGTGCGCACCGTGTTCAAACTCGGCGGCTGGGCCGCCCGCAACGCCGCCCTCCGCCTGGTCCAGCTGCGTCCGGAGCACGTGGTGTTCGCCCACGGCCGGCTGTTCGAGGGCAACCCGTCCGATGCTCTTGCCCAATCGCTGTCCTGGCTGCTGCCAGAGTGAAAGGAAAATCATGAACGCGATCGTGTTGGCCCGCTTGCTCGGCTGGTCCAGCTTTGCACTCGGTGCGGTGGAGATTGCCGCGCCGTCGGCGCTGGCTCGCAACCTCGGTTTGCCCGGCGGGGCCGCGCTGGTTCGTGGATTCGGCCTGCGTGAACTGATCGCCGGGTTCACTATCTTCGGCAAGCCCTGGTCGCCGCTCGGGCCATGGTCCCGGGTGGCTGGTGACGCGATGGACCTCGCCGCCCTCAGCGTCGCACTTCGCCCCGACAATCGGCATCGCCGGACCGCTGCGGTGGCGACCGTGGTGGTGGCCAGTATCACGGCGCTGGACCTGCTATGTGCAGTTCGCCTCTCGCAGCGTGAGCGGCACGCGCTGCGGACTGCCCAGCGGAACCGGGTGGTGCGCGCGAGCTGACAGCCGGTTCGACCATCAGGACACGCCTCAGGCCAGACACGCATCTCGTGATGCCCTGGCAATGCAACACGGCGGCTGCGATCAGCCCGCTTGCCAGGAGGCTCTCGGCGACCCGGGCGCCAGCCTGGACAGCATTTTCCGCCTCGCCGGGGCGGAGCGTGCCGACATGGCGGGTGACGAGCCGGTTGCCGAGATCGGTGTCCGCCTGAATGGACCGAGCGGGGGCACGGTGCACGCCGGGGTGTCCGGGCAGATCGAGGGCGTTGGCGATGACCGTCGCCGCGGCATCCGCTTCGGCGGCCGAGGTGGCGCATACCGTGACGGCGTCGGCGATGCCGAACGAAAAACTGCGTCCTCGCCAGCCGCTCGTCGCAATGCCGCCGATCCCATCACTGGCGGAAATCTCGGCGGTGGCGAATAGGGCAGGCCTATCCGGGCGGCCGACCAAGCCGGTGCGGAACACCTCACCCGGCGCCAAATACACTGCGATGTCGCCGCCGTTGTTGACGTAGGCGCGCTGCAGCCGGGCCGCTGCGGTCATGCTGGCCAGCATCTCGTCGGCGACCGCGCCGGCGACCGCGGCCATGGGAGTGATGAAGCCGCTCCCGCCATGCGGCATCACCGCAGCCACCATGCGCGCGGCAATTTCGCCGCGGACCGGGCCTGTGCCGATCTCGGCGCGCAGGGTTGGCAGTTCGTCGCACAACTCGCCCAGCACCGTCGCGAACCGCGCCACGAGCGCTGCATACGCTGCCCGGCACGCAGCCGGATCGCCTTCGGCACGCACGACCAGGTCGATCGGCCCGTGCTGCAGGTGCAGGCGTCCGCCAGGGAGGGCGGCAACATACGGAGGTTCGCTCACCTCGCGGGGTGCAGCGGCCAGGGGTTGCCCGCATGTGCCACCTGGGTCGACCCGGCGCGCACCGAGTCCAGCGGGCGCACATGGCCCATATGCCCGCCCAGCGCCGCGTAATCGCCGAGCCGCAGGGTGAACTCGATCGGCGCCACCAAGGCCGGCGTCGGGACCGAACCAAAGCTGCCCGGCGGCATGCGGCTGACATCGGCCATGAAGGTGATGCCACCGCCGGGCCAGATGAACACGGGCGCGCCGCCGCAGGTGACCGTGGTCAGCCGGTCCTTGACCGACCGGGTCAGCCGCACCGGATTTTCCGTCACCCCCGCCCGCAGAGATCCCCCCGCCCCGCCCATGAACAGCACGGTGGACAGCGCGGGCTCGCAGTTCTCCTGGATCAGCGCCACCGACCGGCGCAGCGTCTCGGGCATGTCGCGCTCGACCGGGCGCAACGCCTCGTCCAGCACGTAGAAGCCGCCGTGCTCGCCGGTGGTGGAGGTCATCAGCATCGTCATGCCGGGGCGGGCGACCCGGCCGTCAAAGCCTTCGATGATGGTCAGCGGATCGCGGATGTCGGTGCCGCCCCAGCCCGTGCCCGGCCCCGCCACCTGGAAATAGCGGCCCGGCGTGGAGCGCCGCCCGCGGATGCGGATGCCGGTTCCCGCCATGCCGAGCAACACACCCGCCTGATGCTCCGACAGCACGCCGGTGATGTGGTCGTCCACCACTACCACCTCGTCCACCGCGCCGAACCACTGCTTGGCGAACATGCCGATCGCCGCCGAGCCGCAGCCGGCCCGCATGCGCTCCTCCATCTGGCCGTTCACCACCGGCGGCTGGCCGGACTGCACCAGCACGGTGGCGCCGTCGTCGATGGCAAGCTCCACGGCGGCCCCGTTGCACAGGGCGAGCAAGGCCTCGCAGGTGACCCGGCCCGCTTTCTTGGAGCCGCCGGTCAGGTGGTGCACCCCGCCGAGCGACAGCATCTGCGAGCCGTATTCCCCCGTGGTGACGTGGCCCACCGCCTCGCCTGCCACGCGCACGGGGGAGCGTTCCGGGCCGAGATGGCGGTCGGTGTCGATCTTCACCTTGGCGCCGCAGTAGCTGAAGATGCCTTCGGTCACGACCGTCACCGTGTCCACGCCGGCCACCTGGGATGCGACGATGAACGGGGCCGGCTTGTAGTCCGGATAGGTGGTCCCGGCGCCGATCGCGGTGACGAACGTGTCGGGTTCATGCAGCAGGCTGCCGTCCCAGTCGGGTGCGGCGTTGAATGGGACGAGCGCGCCGCCATGGGCCACCGCGCGCTGCAGGATCACGTGGGGGTCGACGCGCACCAAGGCGCCCTCGTGGTTGGCGTAGCGATCGCAGGCTCCGGCCTGACCGGGGCGGATGATGCACAAGACCGGGCAGGCGTCGCAGCGCACCTTGCCGTCTGTCGTGTCGCTCATGAGGGTGGGCCCTGTGCCATGCGTGACTGGCAACGCTGCACTGTGGTGGCTGCCGTGGTCAAGCTTGGGTTGGGGGTTGGCTGAAACCCGGCGGATTGTCCTTCGTTATCACCCCTAGCGGCATCGTGCCGCGCGGAGGATCACCATGGATAAAGATCGTGTTGGCGGCGCTCTGGAGCAGGCCAAGGGTGCCATCAAGGAAGGCGCCGGCAAGATCACTGGCGATGCGAAGCTCGAGGCCGAAGGCAAGGCCGACAAGGCTGCCGGCAAGGTGCAGAGCACGGTCGGCGGCGTGAAGGACACGGCTCGCGACGCTCTCGACAAGTCGTAGGCTCCGCTTAGGTCCTCCCCCGTTTACGGGAGAGGTGGCGGCGTAGCCGACAGAGGGGGCGTAGGCACCGAGAGCGGCCGGCCCCCTCCACCATGCTTCGCATGGTCCCCTCCCCCGCAGCGCGGGGGAGGATCTTAGGCTGCTACATCTCGCTGTAGTTGCCGTCCTTCCAGACATAGAACACGTAGCTGGGGCCCTCGACGTCACCCTTCTTATCGAAGGTAATCGGCCCGATGATGCTCTGCCACGGGCCGTCGCTCTTCAGAGTTGCAGCGATCTTTTTCGGGTCGACCGTGCCAGCCTTCGCCGCGGCCTCCGCCCAGATCTGCACCGAGGCGTAGCTATACAGGGTGTAACCTTCTGGCTCGATGCTCTTGTCCTTGAACTCCTTCACCACCGCGGCGGCTTGCGGACGCTTCTCCAGGTCGGGGGCGAACGTCATCATCGTGCCCTCGCCCGCCGGGCCGGAGATCTGCCAGAACTCCTTGGTGACCAGGGCGTCGCCGCTGATCAGCGTCGGGTTCATGCCCTGCTCCTTGGCCTGACGTATGATCAGCCCGGCCTCGGTGTGATAGCCACCGATGTAGATTACCTGGATGCCGGCCGCCTTCATGCGGCTGACCAGCGCGGAGTAATCCTTCTCACCCGGCGTATACGGCGTCACCAGCGTCGGCTTGACGCCCTTGGCCTCCATGTTCTTCTGCGTCTCGTCCGCCAGGCCCTTGCCGTAGGCGGTGTTGTCGTTCAGCACCGCGATCTTGGCGTCCTTATAGTGCGCGGCGATGTATTCGCCCGCGACCTGGCCCTGCTGGTCATCCCGCCCGCACAGGCGGAACGTGTTCCAGCTCCCCTTGTCGGTGAAATCCGGGTTGGTGGAGGCGGGCGTGATCTCGAGGATGCCCTCCTCGCCATACACCTTGCTGGCCGGGATGGAGCTGCCGGAGCAGAAATGCCCCACCACCAGCTTGTCGCCTTGGCTGGCGAACTGGTTGGCGACCGAGACCGCCTGGCGCGGGTCGCACGCGTCGTCGCCGATGTTGAGCTGCAGTTGTTGGCCGAGCACTCCGCCGGCCTTGTTGATGTCAGCCACCGCCTGTTCGGCACCGTTCTTCAGTTGTGCGCCGAACGCGGCGTATTGCCCCGTCATCGGCCCGGCGGACGCGATCTTGATCTGCGCGTCAGCCGCGCCCGAGGCGAGCGTGAGCGCCATGGCGCCGGCCGTGGCCAGCATCATCCGTCGAAACATTGGTTTTCTCCCAGACGTATATCGGTTGCGGCGGGAGACTAGCCTCTGCGTGTTGGTTCGGGAATGGGGTGGGCCGGCCTTGCAGCGGGGTGCAGTGGACCATGTCGATCCACGTCGTTTGCGGCGGTTCGGTTCAGGTGTCGGGCTCGGGCAGGTCGGGCGGCGTCCTTGGCCAGCTTGGTGCGCCGTGCGACTCCGCCGGGTTCGGTTGCGGCCCGTTTGTGGGCGCCTGCACCGGGTCGCCCCCGACCGCTGGGGTCGCGAGGCCGGGCAGCACGGCGTGCCCGAGATCGCGGCAGATATCGCCGATGACCTCGAGCGTGGGCCGCGCGCCCAGTTCGTCCCCGAGCTCCGCCGCATCCAGCCGGTCGGCGAGGTCGTCGCACAGGCGTTCGGCCGCCCTGGCTGCCGCGTGGGCGGACCCGGCTTCCGCCAAACCCGGCGTTGCGACCGGGTCGTGGGGGTGCGGTGACAGGAACGGCCGCGGGTCCTCGATACGCCGCCCCAACGCCACCGTGCGCCGAACCGCGCGTGCGGCGCGTTCGAACGAGGCGGTGATCAGGGCGATGCGGGTGGCGGCGGCATCGCGGGTGGCCTCGCTGGCATCGGCGATGCGCCCGGCCTCGATGGCGCTTTCCAGCGAGTGGGGGTTTGCGACGATCTGTGCGGCGTCGACGGCGGCTGCGGCGAGGGCCTCCACCGCCTGGCCTTCCACTTCCGCCAGCCGCGCCGACACGGAGGCCACGCGCAGGCCCATCTGCAGCAGGTCTTGCAGGGCGTGGCGAAAGATCCGGTCGGGGTCGGTGAAGGTGGGGGCGAGGACGGCGGTGGTCATCGACGATGATGAACCACACGGGTAGGGGGAGTTTCAATGTTTTCCACGTCGGCGCGCGCCGGGCAGACGCGAGCAGGGCTGCGGACGTCTTAGCTCTCACCTAAAGCAGACGACCAACCAAGGCTTGATCACGACGTGCAAATTGTCGGCGGGGTGGACGGTTTGCGTCTAAGTAGCTGGTGCCAGCCGTGATGTGACGTGCACGACTTGTCTCAAATTCGAACTGCGTAGTAGACAGAGCAACCGGTCGCGTAACCTTCACACCCCGGCCAATCACAGGCTGAGTGGCCACCTATTTTAGAAGCCGAGGATAATAATAAAAATGGCAACAGTCTCGAACGGCCAGTATCTCACAATCGGGGCTGGCCAAACCAGTACCGGTCTGACAGTTGACCCGAGCGGGTTTCTTACCGTTGACGCCGGTGGTAGAGCGGTCGACACGACCAACTCCGGTACTACCCTCGTCAGCGGCGGGTCGATTGTCAGCACGTCGGACTATGGTGGCGACGACATCGTCTACACCGGCGGTACGACGACCAACACGTTCGTCTACAGCCAAGGCAACGAACTGCTTTCGGGCGGCACCGCGTCCGGAACCGACCTCGTCTATGGCTTTCAAACCGTGTTGGGCGGCGGGGTGGCATCCACCACCCTCGTTGGCGGCACCGGCGCGACGCTCGGCGACATGGTCGTCAGTAGCGGTGGCAAGGCTGTCAACGCAAACGTCCGGCAAAATGGTGAGCAGGTCGTCAGCGCCGGGGGAACGGCCACCGGAACCATCTTGGCGTCAGGCGGAACACTGGACGTCTACGGCGGCGTCGCGAGCAACGTCACCGGCAGCGGCAATGTCGTCGTCAGCGGCGGGAGCATAACCGGGCTCACTCTTTCCTCCGGCTCCGAGTTGTCGATCAGCGGGGGGACGGTGACCAACCTGACCCTGACGGCCGGCACCACGATCGACTTCCAGGCCGACCCGTACGCCTCTGGCGCGACCGCCTCGTACAACGCGGCGGCCAATCTGCTGACGATCAGCGAGGGCGGCAAAACCTACACCCAGTCGCTCAGTGGCACGTATACCGGCGATGGGTTCTTTGTCGCCCCGGCAGGAACCGGGACGCTCGTATCGATCCAAAGCGCGGTGTTCGTTTCGGCGGGCGTGACCAGTTCGAACCTGACAGCGCAAAATGGCGAAGTCGTCGTCGTGCTCTCCGGGGGGACGACCAGCAATATCACGCTATCAAGCGGCAGCACCGAATTCGTATCCTCCGGCGGCCACGCAGACGCCACCACCGTCAGCGCGAACGCCTCGCAAGTCGTATCGTTCGGCGGCACGGCCAGTGGCACGGACCTTCAGGCCGGCGGATCGGAGGGTGTGCTCGGCACGACCAGCGCCACGACGGTGCTCAGCGGGGGCTTCCAGTACGTATCGGCCGGTGGCCACGCGTTGTTAACCGTCGTGAGCAGCGGCGGCGGCCAGGACGTTCTCAGCGGCGGTCTGGCGAGCTCTGCCTCGCTATTGGCCGGCGCCACGCAGACGGTGGCAAGCGGCGGCCACGCGATCGATACGATCGTGAACGGCAACTCCACCGGCTCGAATTCCATGCTGGGACAGCTTCTGTTCAACGGTGCAACCGCGACCGGCACGGTCCTGCGCAGCTACGGCACATTCTCGGCGTTCAGCAGCGGGGTCGCCAGCGATACCGTCATCAGCAGCCTTGGCAGCGGCTTCGTCTACAGCGGCGGTGAAACCGTCAGCACCACGGTCAGCAGCGGCGGCTATGAGTTCGTCTCGGCCGGCGGTGTTGCGCTCGACACGACCGTCAGCCGTGGCGGGTATCAGGTCGTGTCGGGCACCGTGAGCGGCACCACATACGTCGCCGCTGATGTAACCGCCAACGTCAGTGGCACGGTGTTGCTCAGCGGTGGAACGCTCGAACTGTTTTCCAGCGGCGTCGCGGTCGGAACGCACCTCGAGGGTGGCGCGATCGACGTCGAGTACTTGCCTTACATGGCGGGCGGGACAGCCAGCCTCAATAGTGCGACGGACGTTTTGACGGTCAAGGAGGGTACGCAGACCTACACGCAGACCCTGTCCGGGACCTACACCGGTTTTGCATTCCATCTGGCCCCGGCAGTCGACGGCTCGACGCTGATTACGGCGTGTTACTGCGCTGGGACGCTTATTACGACGACCCGTGGGGATGTCCCGGTCGAGACGCTCGCGATCGGGGATGTCGTGATCACCGCGTTTGGCGAACAGCGCCCGATACGGTGGATCGGCTGTCGCAGCTACTCGGGGCGGTTCCTGACAGCCAATCCAACCGCACAGCCCATCCGTTTCCGCGCCGGGTCGCTCGGGGCGAACCTGCCCCGGCGTGACCTGCTCGTGTCACCGGAGCACGCCATGTTCCTGGACGGTTTGCTGATCCCCGCCCGTTGCTTGTTGACCGGCAGCACCATCGTCCAGGAGCGCGGTCTGGAGCGCGCCGACTACTTCCACGTCGAGCTCGAGACGCACGATGTGCTGCTTGCCGAGGGCGCCGCGTCGGAGAGTTTCATGGACGACGATAGCCGCGGGATCTTCCACAACGCAGCCGAGTTCGCCGAGCTGTACCCGGACGTGCGCAAGCCCGCCGGGTTCTGTGCCGCGCGGGTGGAATACGGGGCTGAACTCGAAGCCGTGCGGCGGCGTCTGGCGGATGTGGCTGGGCAGGAGGTCGCGGCGGCTTAGCGGGGTATGCGGACCGGTCTGCGGCCCCTTGCCATCAGGGGGTCGCCGGCAGCCCCGCGATCTCCCGCCAGCCTGCCTCGTCCACCGTCGTCACGCCCAGTTCCGCTGCCTTCTTTGCCTTTGACCCGGCATCCGCCCCCAGCACCACCAGGTCCGTCTTCTTGGTCACGCTGTCCGTCACCCGCGCGCCCAGCGACTCCGCTCGCGCCTTGGCCTCCGGACGGGTCATGGTGGCGAGGGAGCCGGTAAACACGATCGTCTTGCCGCTGAGCGGGCCGGTGGCGGCCGCGGCCTCGTCCTGCACCGTCAGTTCCGATGCCAGGTCGTCCAGCACGGCCAGGTTGCGCGGTTCGCTGAAGAACCCCACCAGCTCGTCGGCGGTCGCCTGGCCCATGCGCATGATGTTGCCGAGGCCGTGCCTTGCCTCCGAGCCAATCACCGTCGCGGCCAGCATCTCCGTGCGCCAGTGCGCCAGCGAGCCGTAGTGCCGGGCCAGCAGCTTGGCGTTGATCTCGCCGATGCGGCGGATGCCGAGCGAATAGATGACACGAGCCAGCGAAATCGTCCGCCGCGCCTCGATCGAGCGCATCAGGTTGGCGGCGCTGGTCTTGCCCCAGCCCTCGCGGCCGGCAATCGCGTCCTGGTGGGTGTGCAGTCGAAAAATGTCGGCGGGGGTGTCGATCAAACCGTCGGCGTGGAAGGCGCGGATGGTCTGTTCGCCCAGATGCTCGATGTCGAAGGCGGCGCGGCTGACGAAATGCGCCAGGCGCTCGATCACCTGCGCCTGGCAGGTCAGGCCGCCGGTGCAGCGGCGCACCACCTCGCCGGCTGCGCGGACGGCCAGGCTGCCGCAGACCGGGCAGTGGTCGGGCATGGCGAACGGGGCCGGGCCGCGGGGTGTATTGGGGACGGGGCCGAGGATCTGCGGGATCACGTCGCCGGCGCGCTGCAGCTCCACCGTGTCGCCGACGCGGACGTCCTTGCGGGCGATCTCGTCCTCGTTGTGCAGGGTGGCGCGGGTGACCAGCACGCCGCCGACGTTCACGCCCTGCAGCCAGGCGACCGGGGTCAGCGAGCCGGTGCGGCCGACCTGGATGCGGATGTCCTCCAGCAGGGTGGTGGCGCGCTCGGCGGGGAATTTCCAGGCGGTGGCCCAGCGCGGCGTGCGGCCGACGAAGCCGAGGCGCTGCTGCAAGGCCAGGCTGTCCACTTTGAACACCACACCGTCGATGTCGTACGGCAGGGCCGAACGGCGCTCGCCGACGCTCGCGTGGAAGGCGGCGGCACCGGCCTGGTCCACTTGCTCGCTGAGTTCATTGACGGAGAAGCCCCAGTCGCGGAGCTGCTGCAGGTAGGCCCAGTGCGTGTCGGCGGGGGGCTCGCTGGCGGTGCCGAAGGCGTAGGCGAACAGGGAGAGCGGGCGGGCGGCGGTAATTTTGGGGTCGAGCTGGCGCAGGCTGCCGGCGGCGGAGTTGCGGGGGTTAGCGTAGGTGCGCAAGCCGGCCGCGACTTGGGCCTCGTTCAGCTTAAGGAAGTCGGCCTTGGTCATGAACACTTCGCCGCGGATCTCGATGCGGGCGGGGGCGTGGCCTTTGAGCCGGGTGGGCACGGCGGACATGGTGCGCAGGTTGGCGGTGACGTCCTCGCCCTCGGCACCGTCGCCGCGGGTGGCGCCGTAGCGCAGGCGGCCGTTCTCGTAGGTGAGGGAGATGGACAGGCCGTCGATCTTGGGCTCGGCGACCAGGGCGAGCGGTTCGTCCTTCAGGCCGAGGAAGCGGCGCACGCGGGCGCAAAAATCGTCGAAGTCGGCGGCGCTGAAGGCGTTGTCCAGGCTCAGCATCGGGACCTGGTGGGTGATCTTGCCGAAGCCGCTGGCGGTCTCGGCGCCGACCCGGCGGGACGGGCTATCGGGGCGGATCAGGCTCGGGAAACGCGCCTCGATGGCGGCGTTGCGCTGGCGGAGGGCGTCGTATTCGGCGTCGGTGATCTCCGGCGCGTCCTCGGTGTTGTACAGGCGATCGTGGTGGGCGATCTCGGTGGCGAGCCGTTCCAACTCGGTAGCGGCTTCCTCCTCGGTCAGCTCCTCGGGGAGGCGATCGGTCACGGGCCCTGCCAGTTGTGGAGGAAGGCGGCCTCCTCGGCGGCGATCGGCTGGTTCACCACGCGCTCAGGAATCTCCCAGATGACGAGTTTGGGGGGTGTCTCATGAAACGCCGGGCTGCGGAAATAGTCGTGCGCAGAGCCCCAGAACGCGCCGCCGGCCTGGGCGAACTGGCCGACCGGGGCGGACAGGGCCTGTTCCAGCGCGCCGTGGAAGTTGGCGTTCACGGAATACGAGCTGCCGAGCAGCACCACCTCCGGCACTGGCGCGTCGTCCAGCAGGCTGCCGGTGTCGGCGGGGGGATTGGTTTCGGTGGTGGTGGCGGCGCCCTCGATGTCCGGCAGGGGGCGCAGCTTGAGGGCCAGGTCGGGAACGTGGTCGAGGCTCATCAGCCGCAGCAGGTCCCCTGCCCGCTTGGCCTCCGGTGCGTAATCCGTGTGGAAGGGGCGCTCGCGGCCGATCGGCGCGTCGGTGGCGGCGGCCGTGGCGGCGGCGGCGATGGCGGCGCCGTCCTGGTTCCAGTGCGTGTCGGTGCGGTAATACACGGGGGTGCGAATGCCGGTGAAGGTTTGCAACATGTCCACCACCTGCAGGCCGCCGAGCATGCCTAGGAAGGCGGCGTAGCGCGCTTGGGACTGCGCCGAATACGGCACGCCGCACGATCCCTCCGCTTCGACCCGGCGTTTGTCGGGGACCAGAACGACTTGCAGCGCGATGCCCTTGGCGGTCAGGGCGGCGGCGATGGTGTGCAGGGCGTCGGCGCGGGCCTGCATGGCGGCTTGGGCGCTGGGCCAGGGGCGCAGTTCCTCGGTCAGGAACAGCCAGTCGTTGCAGCCGACCATCACCTGGGGGCCGCCGGAGTCGAACAACCGCCAGCGCAGGATGCCACCCAGGGCGGACAGTTCGCCGCCGATTGGCAGGTCGTGCGCCATGGCGTTGTTCACGGCGCCGGCGGTCTGGCCGCCGAGGAAGGCGTGGAGGGTCAAGGCCTCGACCAGGCGGCGGTGCGGGCCGGGGCTGGCGAGGGTCGCGACACCAAGGCCGAAGCCGATCGCCAGGACGGCGATCATGGCCCAGCCCTGCGCGCGGGCGCCGCGGGTGAAGCGGGAGCGGGCCATCAGAACTGGAAATACAGGAAGGGCACGGCGGCGCGGCTATACAGCAGCACCATCGCGAGCAGGAAACCGCAGAACGGGCCGACGAGGGAGAAACCGCCCGCGGTCCGGCCGAAGAAGGCTGCGACTGGGCGCTCGATCACCGGCACGTAGACGACGGCGACACCGATCGCGACCATCCACAGCCGGTCCGGGGTGAGCTGCCACGCCAGGTCGTCCGACACGGCGGTCCCGTGCAGTCCGAGCATCCCGGTGTAGACGCGCAACGCCTGGCCGAAGTCGTCGGCGCGGAACACAACCCAGCCGAGGATCACCGCCAGCAGGGTCAGCACGTGGCCGGCGAACCAGGGCATATTGCCGCCTCGGGCGCGGTAGAAACGGTGCAGCGCCAGCAGGCCGCCGTGCCAGGCGCCCCAGGCGACGAAGGTCCAGTTGGCGCCATGCCACAGGCCACCGATCAGCATGGTCATGATGAGGTTGACGTAGGTTCGGATGGCGCCGCGGCGGTTACCGCCCAGGGAGATGTACAGGTAGTCGCGCAGGAAGGAGGACAGCGTGATGTGCCAGCGCTGCCAGAACGCCTGGATCGAGGCGCTGAGATAGGGGAAGTCGAAGTTCTCGGGGAAGTGGAAGCCGATCATCAGGGC
>CAXTWC010000117.1:0-17647 GCA_964247805.1 uncultured Acetobacteraceae bacterium
CTTCGGTGACAAGAGTGCGGGCAGAAGCTTTGAATTTCGCACCAGTCTGAATGTCGGCTTCCACCATACCTCGCCATTTCGCCTCCGGCTGCAGCCGAACCCAGCACGGTCGTCTACGCCACGATGGCGTCTGCTTGGGTAATGGCGGCCAGGCGGCGTCTGACCCTCTCCAGCGGCAGCCCGCTCTCGATGCGTGGGGCGCAGTAGCCGTCCGGGGCGGGCGCGTTTGGATAGAGTGCGGCGTGTTCGGCGGCGTTGTGGAACAGGCCGCGGCTATCGTCGTCCATGAACGTCTCGGACGGAGCACCCTCGGCCAAAATCACGTCGTGGCTGTCCAGTTCGACGTGGACATAGTCGACGCGGTCCAGCCCGCGCTCCCGTGTGATGGTGCCGCCGTTCACCAGGCAGCGCGCCGGGATCAGCACGCCGTCCAGGAACATGGCGTGGTCGGGTGACACCAGCAGGTCGCGCCGGGGCAAGCCGTTGCCAAAGCAACCCGCGCGGAAGCGGATCGGCCGTATGTTTGGATTGGCGGCGAGGAACCGCCTTGCGTAGGAGCGCCGTCCGATCCATTTGACGGCGCGGTGCTCACCGGATGCGGTCAGGACTGCGTCGCCAATGCGCAGATCTTCAACGGCGCGCGACCCGTCGGGGGTGGCGATGCGGGTTTGCGCGACGTAGCAAGCCGCGAACGTCACCAGCGTGCCACCGTTGCCGTCGCTCGCGACTTGCGCCTGTGCGACCGTGTCGTGGCTATGTTCGATCCCGATCGGGTCCTGGATGTCGGTGAACTCGAACACGGCCCCCCCGGCAGCGACGAGGGAGATGCTCTGCTGGTAGGGTGCTTCGAGGCTGCTTCCCTGCGGCGGCGAGACTGAAACGGTTTCGCCCTGCAAGAAGGGGATCGTGGTCAGGTCGAGGGTGACCGAACCGCCACCGAACGTCATCGCGTTGGTCAGTGTCGCGCCTGCCGGGGCGAGCACCACCTCACCCGAGGCGAGACCGAATGTCACAGTGGATGTAAACGCCCCGATAGTCGTCGTGCCGCCGTCGATCCCGATCTCCGTCGCGCCCGTCGCGCTGCCGACCGAGGTCACGCCTTGTGCCCCAGTGGTGATCACGCCCGAGGAGATCGTTGCTACACTGAGCGTTCCGCCGTTACTGATATCGCCATTCAATGTCCCGTCAAGCTGGACGGTTCCACCTGCCTCGATTGTGACGGGACCCCCGAGTGTCGTCGGCCCTAGTACAGTCAGTGAATTGGCTATGATGAGATCGAGATAGACGCCTTGGGTGCTGCTGATCGTCAGCGAGGCAACGACGTATGCCGGGTCGGTCGCCGAGGTGTAAATGCCCTGCTCGAGGGAGAACGCCGGGTCGGGATACGTCAGGTTCGCCAAAACCGCCGTATCGCCCGATTGAGGGAGCGCGCCGAGAGACCAATCCGCGGCATCGTCCCAGGCCGTACCGCTGCTCCCGTATTCGCTGCTTGCAACCAAGACGTCCGTGGCCATTGTCGTGCCGCCTTTCTCGTTCGATGAGCAGGCTATCTCAGTGAGCGGATCGAAGACAGCGCACCGGCGGCGAGCAACGGGCAGCTCTGCTCGAGACGGCTTGCGTCTTGCGGACGGCCATGGATGGATGGGACCAACGAACAGGAGTGGCCATGTCCATCGATCACTGGCTCGCTTTCGTCGCCGCCTCTGCCGTGTTGCTGGCCATTCCCGGGCCGACTGTCCTGCTTGTCATCTCCTACGCGCTTGGTCACGGCCGAAAGCCAGCCGCGGCCATCGTAGCCGGTGTGGCCCTCGGCGACCTTACGGCGATGACGGCGTCCATGCTGGGGCTGGGGGCAGTGCTCGCAACCTCTGCCATGGTGTTCACCGGGCTGCGCTGGCTTGGCGGAAGCTACCTTATCTATCTCGGCATCAAACTGTGGCGCGCGCCGGTGGGTGCCGCCGGATTTGAGGCCGCCCCTACGGCAGGACCGCTGAGGATGTTCGCGCATGCCTACGCCGTCACCGCACTGAACCCGAAAGGCATCATTTTCTTCGTGGCGTTCGTTCCGCAGTTCCTGGATGCCTCGCGGGCCTTTCTGCCGCAGGTGCTGATTCTGGTGAGCACCTTCGTCACCATGGCGACGCTGAACTCACTCGGTTTCGCGTTGCTGGCTTCGGCCGCCCGGCAGCGACTCAAACAACCACGCGTGCAGAGGGTGGTGAACAGGACAGGCGGTTCTCTGCTGATCGGGGCGGGACTGTTCGCGTTCGGGTGGAGGCGTGCGGCCGGGTAGCGCGGTGCATTCTGGGCCATCTCACACCAGGAAGCCGGTCAGCTCCGCAGCCGCTTCCTGCAAGCGTTGCAAGAACGAGCCCGTCATCGTCGCCACATCGGCGGCCTCGGCTCGGGCGCCGATGTTGAGGGCGGCGATCACGGTGCCGTCGAACCGGCGGATCGGGACGGCGACGGAGCGGAACCCGGGCTCCGCCTCCTGATCGGCCAAGCAGAAACCGGCCTGTCGCACGGTGGCGATTGCGTTGGCGATGGCGGCGGGCCGGGTCAGCGTGTTCGGGGTGATCGCGGCGAGAGGCGTGCGGGCCAGGTAGGCGGCCACCGCGTCGTCGGGCAGGGCGGCCAGCAGCACGCGGCCGAGCGCGCTGCAGTAGGCCGGCAGGCGGAAGCCGATGCCGGCGCCGATCGGCATCAGTTGGGCGGGGACGGCGCGGGCCACCATCACCACGTCGTCGCGCTCCAGGACGGCGGCGGAACACGACTCGCCGACCTCGCGGGCGATGCGGTCGCACGCGGGCTGCAGCAGGGTGGAGACGGGGTTCGACGTCAGATAGGCGCTGGCCAGTCGCAGCACGCGCGGGGTGAGGCGGAATTGGCGGTCCTCCAGCTCCACGTAGCCGAGCGCCACCAGGGTGAGTAGGGCGCGGCGCGCCGTGGCCCGCGGCAGGCCGACATGGGCGGCCAATTGGCTGAGGCTTTGCGCGCGATGGGATGCGTCGAACGCGGTCAGGATCTGCAGGCCGCGGGCGAGCGCTTCGGAATGGTCGGGGCCAAGGGCTGCCGCGCGCCGCCGATCGGAATCCTCCTGCCGCAACCTGGTCATTCTCGCGTCGATCCCCGTATCGTTTTCGCTTGCGGGCTTTGAGTGTCGGCATCTACGCTAGACGAACGGTCGTTCGCTAATCGAACACGAGGATGGCACATGCTCACCGCCGAACGCAACGCGCTGATCACCCAAACCGGCGCCGGCACGCCGCTGGGGGCGCTCATGCGGCAGTACTGGCAGCCGGCGGCGCTGGTCGACGAGTTCGAAGGGCCGCGCCCGGTGCGGCGGGTGCGTCTGCTGGGCGAGGACCTGGTGTTGTTCCGCGATCCGCAGGGCCGCTATGGATTGCTCGACCGGCACTGTGCACATCGCGGCGCCGATCTGTCGTATGGCCGGGCCGAAGATGGCGGGCTGCGCTGCCCGTTCCATGGCTGGCTGTTCGATGCGACCGGCGCCTGTTTGGAGCAACCGGCCGAGCCGGAGGGCAGCAATTTCTGCAAGTCGGTGCGGCAACCGTCCTATCGGTGCCGGGTCGCGGGCGGGATCGTGTTCGCGTTCATGGGGGAGGGCGAGCCGCCGGCGCTGCCCGGCTTCGATTGCTTCACCGCGCCCGACGCCTACACCTTTGCCTTCAAGGGCATGATGGAGTGCAATTGGCTGCAGGCGCTCGAAGTCGGCATCGACCCGGCGCATGCCTCCTACCTGCACCGCTTCTTCGAGGACGAGAGCCCCGAGGATTCGTATGGCAAGCAGTTCCGCGGCGCCACGATGGGCGCGGACATGCCGATGACCCGCATCCTACGCGAATACGGCCGCCCGCAGATCGAAGTGGAGACGACGGAGTATGGTCTGCAGATCGCGGCGCTGCGGCGGCTGAACGAGGCGGAGATGCATATCCGCGTCACCAACATGGCGTTTCCGCATGCCTTCGTGATTCCGATGAGCAAGGAGATGACGATCACCCAATGGCACGTGCCAATCGATGACACGCACTGCTACTGGTACGCGATCTTCACCAGCTTCACGGCGCCGGTGGACAAGGTGCAGATGCGCGAGCAGCGGCTGAAGAACTACGCCCTGCCGGACTATCTGCCGAAGGTGAACAAGCTGAACGAATACGGCTTCGACCCGCACGAGCAGGAGCACAGCACGTACACGGGCATGGGCGACGACATCAACGTGCACGACCAGTGGGCGGTGGAGTCGATGGGCGCGATCCAGGACCGCACGCGCGAGAATTTGGGCGCCAGCGACAAGGCGATCGCCGCCTATCGCCGCTTGCTGGTGCGCGCCATCCGCGACGTGGCCGAGGGTCGCAAGCCGCCGCTCGCACTGCCGGCCGAGGCGGCCGCGCGGGTTCGCGGCCCGGCGTCGATCGATGCGATCGGCCCGGTGGAGGGCTGGCAGGCGTACTGGCAGGAGCAGGACCGCGTGCGCCGGGCCGCCGCGTCGTGGGACGCGGCGCTGGCTGCGTAGCCCGGCGTTGGACAGCTTCGCCCACCGTCACGGCGCCTGGACCGCGGAGCAGCACCAGGCCGCCGACGCGGTGCGGGCCCGGATCACCGAGGCAAAGCTTGGCGTGGTGCGGCTGGCCTTTGTGGACGCGCACGGCGTGCTGCGCGGCAAGACGCTGGTGGCCGACGAGGCCGCGCATATCCTGGCCGACGGCGCCAACGCGACGACGACGCTGTTGATGAAGGATCTATCGGGCAAGACCGTGTTCCCGGTGTTCTCGGCCGAGGGTGGGATGGGTCTGCCGGCCCTGCGCGGCGCCGCCGACATGGTGATGTTGCCCGACCCCACCACCTTCCGCGTGCTGCCCTGGGCGCCGCATTCCGGCTGGTTGCTATGCGACTTGTTCCTGCCGGATGGCTCGCCGATGCCGCTGTCCAGCCGGGCGTTGCTGGCCCGGCAAGTGGCGGCGCTGCGGGCGCGCGACATCACCTTCGTGGCCGGCGTGGAGATCGAGTGCCACATCCTGCGCCGCCCCGAGACGCCCGGCGGCGCACCCGGCCTGCTGAACGCCGGCTACCAGTATCTGACCGAGCTCCGCTACGACGAGCTGGATCCGCTGATGGAGCAGCTGCGCGCCGTGCTGCAGGGCCTGGGATTGAACCTGCGCACGCTGGAAGTGGAGTTCGGCCCCAGCCAGGTCGAGCTGACCTTTGCGCCGTCCACCGGGCTGTTGCCCGCGGACGAGCTGACTCTGGTGCGCTCCGCCGTCAAGCAGACCTGCCAGCGGGCCGGCTACGTTGCGAGCTTCATGTGCCGCCCACGGCTGCCCGGCGTCGTGTCCAGCGGGTGGCATCTGCACCAGTCGCTGCGGGACGGGCAGGGGCGCAACCTGTTCGCGGCCGAGGCGCCGGGGCAGGTGCTGAGTGGGTTAGGCATGGCCTACATGGCCGGCTTGCTGAAGCATGCGCGGGCCGCCTGCGCGTTCACCACGCCGACCATCAACGGCTACAAGCGCTACCGCCCGTTTACCAACGCGCCGACGCGGGCCTGCTGGGCGGCGGACAATCGCGGCGTGATGCTGCGGGTCCTGGGGGGCGGCGGCGCCAGCCGGATCGAGAACCGGGCCGGTGAACCCGGCGCCAACCCCTATCTCGCGATGGCGGCCCAGATCGCCGCCGGTCTGGATGGCATCGACGCAAAGCTCGATCCGGGACCGCCCAGTCACGCTCCCTATGACGGTGACGCGCCGCATCTGCCGCGCGGGCTGGCCGAGGCGCTCGAGGCGTTGTCGCACGACGCTACTTACGAAGCCGCGTTCGGCGCTTTGTTCATCGACTATTTCGCGCGCCTGAAACAGGCCGAGCTCGACCGCTTTGCCGCCGAGGTGAGCGAGTGGGAACACACCGAATACTTCGAACTGCTCTAAAGGACCCGCCATGCCGAAGTTCCGCACGCTGCTGCTCGCCACCTGCCTCATCGCGCCCTGGCTGGGTTCGGCCCGGGCCGAGGTGCCCGGCAACACGGTGAAGATCGGCGTGCTCACCGATATGAGCGGACCGTTTGCCGACCAGGTGGGTGCCGGGTCGGTGGCGGCGGCCAAGCTGGCGGCGGAGGATTTCGCCAAGGAGAGCGGCGGGCTCGCGGTGGAGATCGTCGCCGCCGACCACCAGAACAAGCCCGATATCGGCTCCGGCATCGCGCGCAAATGGTTCGACGAGGATGGCGTCGCCGCCGTCGTGGACTTGCCGAATAGCGGCGTGGCGCTGTCCGTCATCGGGATCGCGCACGACAAGCACCGCACCGCCCTGGCGTCGTCCTCCATGAGCTCCGACATCACCGGCAAGGCCTGCCAGCCGACGACGGTGCAATGGGTCAGCGATACCTGGGCGCAGGGCAAGGCGATGGCCGCCGGCCTGGTGCCAGCCAAGCTGAACGATTGGTATTTCCTAACCGTGAACTACGCGCTTGGGCAGGCGCTGGAGGCGGATGCGACCTCGGCCCTGACGGCGCTCGGCGGCAAGGTCGCCGGGTCGAGCCGCGACCCGCTGGGCACGACGGACTTCGCGGGCCCGTTGCTGCAGGCGCAGGGTTCTGGCGCGAACGTGCTGGCGCTGGCGTCGACGGGTACGGACATGATCAACGCGATCAAGCAGGCCAAGGAGTTCGGCCTGTCGGGCCAACTCGTGCCGGCGGCCCTGTTCATCCAGTTGTCGGACGTGGACGCGATCGGGCTGGAGGGAGCCAAGGGGCTGCAGCTGGTGACCGGGTTCTACTGGGACCGCACGGACGGCACGCGCGTCTGGAGCAAGCGATTTGCCGCAGTGATGAACGGCCGCATGCCGACCGAGGACCATGCCGGTGTCTACAGCGCGACGCTGGCCTATTTGCGTGCGGTTCGCGACACCAAGACGATCGACGGCGAGGCGGTGGTGGCGCAGATGCGCGCCAAGCCGATCGACGATGTGCTGTGGGGCCGCGTCACGATCCGCCCGGACGGCCGGGCGGTGCACGACATGTACCGTTACGTCGTGAAGTCGCCGGAGCAGAGCCATGCCAAATCGGACGACTACACGCTGCAGGCGACGATTCCGGGGAGTGACGCGTTCCGCCCCATCGGCGCAGGCTGTGCATTGGGTGCGCCTAAGTAAGCGTCTCGACGTCCCCTTCCACGTCACCAAGGGGCTATCGCTGGCCACCAAGCCCCCACTCGCGCCAGCTTTCCAGAAGATTGAGCGCCTGGACTCGCTTGTGATCAAAGGCCGGGAGCGTGATTTACGTCGGGACCGCGCAAAGGAACCATATGGACTTCAAGTGCCCCGAGGCTGACGCAGGACGCAGCTCACATCCAGCGTTCTAGCTACGTTCTATCGATAACGGGCTGGGTCTTCCCGCTTGCAGCTGCGAACGCACTATCAGGTCATTGATTTTGGCGCGCCCGGAAAGACTCGAACTTCCAACCCCCAGATTCGTAGTCGCGCCTCGGGAGCCGCCACGAACAGACACAGAACGACACGAGCCGCCTAACCCTTTGTTCTAGGCCGGTTCTCTGCTACGCGATCCGACATGACCCGCCAGCAGACGCCAGAACCTAGCCACCCAAAGGAGTCCGCTCCGAGTCCGCGAAATGGGCTGCCAAAGAAGTCTGGGGGTTTGAAGCTGACCGATGACAGCGTGAAAGGGCTGTGCTGCCCGCCCGGCAAGAAGGACGTGCTGGTCTTCGACAACGTCCTGAAAGGCTTCGGTGTGCGCGTGATGCCGAACCGGGCTGACGGTAGCCACCGTAAGGTGTTCCTCCTCCAGTACCGGGCCGGGGACAAGGTCCGGCGTGAGCCGCTGGGCGATTGGGGTTCGGAGCTGACCACCGCTCAGGCCCGGCGCAAGGCCGAGGCGCTGCGAGGTGCCGTCCGCGACCGGCGGGACCCGGTGGGCGAGCGGAAGGAGGCGGAGGCCGCCAGGCGCGCCGCGCAGATGGAGAGCAAGCGTGTCGCGGTCGCCGACGCCTTCACCCTCGAGAAGCTCGTGCAGGCCTGGGAGGAGCGGGCGCTGTCCCTGCGCCGGGCATCCTATCGCAAGGAGGCCACAGCCCGGGTGCGGCAGGGGCTTGCTGCCCACCTCCAGCAACCCGCCGCGGCATTCACACGCGCGCAGGCAGCCCAAGCCCTCCAGGCGTTCGCGACGGAGCGGGGCCCGATCGGCGCCAATCGCCTGATGGCCTATGCCCGGGCCTGCTACGGGTGGGGGATCAAGGCGAACCTGGTCGAGAGCAACCCTTGGCTCGCACTGGCCGCGCCGGGGCGGGAGAGGGCGCGGGACCGGGTGCTCAGCCAGGCCGAGCTGCGCGCCATCTGGGCGGCCAGCCCAGTCGCCGGCGCGATGCAGGGCGCCTATGTCCGGTTCCTGATGCTGACCCTGCAGCGGCGCAGCGAGGTGTCAGGCGCGATGTGGGCCGAGCTCGCTGCGGATCTGTCGACCTGGACGGTGCCGGCCGAGCGGGCGAAGAACGGCCGAGCTCAAGTTGTTCCGCTCGCGCCGGTAGCCCAAGCGGTGCTGAAGGGGCTGGAGAGGGATCAAGGGCAGCCGCTGGTGTTCGCGCTGCCGGGTGGCACGCCGGTTGTGGCGTTCTCGACGATCAAGGCGGCGATCGACGGGCAGATCGCGAAGAACGAGGCGGAAGCTGCGGAGAGGGCAGGGCGCGAGGTGAAGGCCATGGCAGCCTGGACGTACCACGACTTCCGCCGCTCCGGGGTGACTGCCCTGGCCGGGCTAGGCTTCGCCCCGCACGTCTGCGATCGGCTGCTCAACCACGTCACCGGGGCTATCCAGGGCGTGGCGGCGGTGTATCAGCGAGCGGAATTCCTGGCCGAGCGGAAGGCGGCGCTGGAGGCTTGGGCGGGGTTTGTGGTGGGCGCAGAAGGGGCTGCGCTAGGTCGAGTGGCCGACGTTCCAACCGGGCAACGTGAACCAATTGGCTAAGGTGCGCTGCCACCAGCCGACCCTGATAATGCCACCGGCGCGACGCACATCCTTTTCCTCGTTCTCGCAAAGAACTGACAGAGCTAGAAGCTGGTTGGGGCTATCGCCGTCAATCCTTGCTCGTTCCGCCTCCAGGGCTCGCAAGGCCACCTCGTCCTCGGAGTCCAGCACTGCCACTTTGCCGTTCAGCAGCGCCCATTCCTTGAACAACCGCTCGTGTAATCTTGCACGCTCCCCCCAGCCAAACGCAAGATTTACGGCGCCGAACGCGGCGACAGTTAGACCAGCGCCAGCAGCTAATCCCTTCATCCCCAGCGTCGCCGTCGCAAACGCCGCGCTGCCGAAGATGACCGACATAGCGGGGCTTAGCCGCGATAGACCGTCCAAAAAGGCCTTGCGGTGGCCGTGATACCGGATGGCTACCGCACTGTCGTAATCAAGATTGTGCCGGCGCTCGTTCCAGTCTGCCACTGTGCCTCTCCTACTTCCTGGGTGGCGGTGGCGGGGGAGGCGGCGGTGGCCGCGGCGTCACCGGTCGATAGGCGCCCTTCTTATCATCGAATGCCGGGGGCGGCGGCCTCGGTGGAGGAGGTGGCGGCGGAGAGGGGGGTTTTCCAGATGGTGGCATGAACGGACTATGGACCCCGCATCAAAGTCATCCCGCAGAGAATTGCCAGATGCCGCCACGGACTGTCAGACACTTCCTATAACCTGCCAACTGAAAAGTTGTGTTTGGTAGTAGCGGGCAGAGTCCGTGGTCGATCGGAGGGCATTGCGGGAAAGTCAGGCGAGGTTTGTGGTCCACGCCGACTTGTCAGATTTTTACTCGATTTCCGTATGAGAACGACGCTTGATAGACCGACCCGACGCAGCGCTCTGGACTGCTCATATCCTCCATACGTCCCTTGAGTGTTCGGGGGGACTCGTGGCGCGTGTGAGGCGGAGCCGGTGGGGGGAATGGGACAATGATAGCTCTACCAGTGAATATCCGGGATCGTTGTTCTTCGGACGTTAAGAATATTTGATACGTTGTTAAGCCCGCACCGATAAGCAACGAAAGAAATGGCGCGTTAATATTACTGGTTTTCTTGAAAAGAATAGAGAATGGCCTATTAAACACTCCGCCGCTTTTAAATTCAATCAAGTAAGGGATTATGGACGCGGACTTCTCCCGACGGTCCACATCTTCACTTAGCAGCCAAGTCCGCGTGCCTTCGATTTCCGCTAGATCTTGCTCCGGGCAGACCGCATAAGCGCACTTCGTAAGACACTTCAAAATGGCAAGCGGCCGGTAGGGCTGCCGCTCCAGAGACATAACGGCTTCTTTCTTGTCATGATCGACGGTCCAAAAACCATCAAGCTCATCCTGAGACAAGGCCATATTTCCGTCTTTTAGAACCTCCGCCCTGGCACCAGACCTTGCCTTATACTTCGGAACCCCGCGTCTCCCGGAAGTTTTGGCCAAAAGTACCTTAGTGGAAGCGCGGCTCGAGCTAGTCTCATCCGTTCTGCGCGACACCGTTGCCTATCATCTCGCACGGATATCGGCAGGCGCTGCGGACCCAGCGGCAGAGACGGCGTGGCTGCAGGAGTTTTGGTGGAACGTGTTGACCCGGCTGAAACGCGGCGAGCTCGTGATGCGCGGACGCAAGATCGGCACCGGCGAAACCATCACGTTGGCAGCCGATATGCTCGACGATGCCGAGCCGGACTTCCAGACAAATCGAATAACCTGCTGTGGTGTGACCCTCGGGGGTGTTCGAATTTTCGAACAGGCTCCGCTATCCGTGGGTGCCAGTCCGGTGGCGACTTTGCGCTTGACCCGACCTCAAGCTGCTCCCTCAGGCCGACTGGACTACAGGGCGTCGGACTTGGCCTTGATCAGCAAGATGGCGAACCTCATCAACGCCGGAGACGCTTCGGGACCGGAAGCCGCTGCTGGCATGGTCGCAAAAATGGCAGCTGGAGCGGGCAAGCCGGCGAGCAAAGTCACCCGTCTTTTGAAGCGGTGGCGGGAGCAAAACTCCTAGACGACTCATTCGTGAAATTCGACTCACGCGTGAGCACTCAGTGCAGGACTGAGCAAAATGCGCTCGTCATTGTCCGGTTGTGGCGATCCGCGGGGGATCGCGGCAACGCGAGGCAAACGATGCCAATATTTGATGAGAAAGAAGCTGCCGTCTACGTCGGTTTCAGCGTTCGCACGCTCCAGCGTAAGCGTGCCGAAGGTGATGGACCAGTTTATATGCGATTGTCCGAGAGACGCCTCGGCTATGACAAGGCTGACTTGGACGTCTATCTCGCCAGCCGCAAGTTTGCCAGCCGCGCCGCCGAACTCTCAAAAGTTGCAGCCTAAAACGCAAACGCCCGGATCTGGAGACCCGGGCGCGCAAATAGCAAATTGGAAGACGACCTCGACACTCGTCCCATAGCGTAGCTGTTTGCCGCGTTCAAGCGGTTTCCGGCCGGTCCAACATGAGGACCAGCCTATGCATCACCGAGACAGCCTCCAAATGCTCCGCCTGCAGCGCGGGGTCGAACACCTCCACAAGCTGGGCCCTCGCGCCACGGCCGAGGCTCTCGCCGAGATGGCCGACCGGATCGGCGGTTTGCCCGCTCTCCTGGGTATCCTCGCCGAATACGAGCGCCGGTTGACGCCAGGCATGGTCCGCGCTGCCGGCGCCGATCGTTTCCCGACCCGGCCACTCCGGCAGGTGGCGTGATGCCGACGGGCTCGGCCTCGCTCCACTATCCTCGCCGCAAGTCGCTGGGCGACGGCCTGCGGGCGCTGCACAGAGAGTCCGGCGGAGTCGTTCTGCTTCAAATCGTCCGGCCATTGGAGGCCGGGGCGCTGGCGGAGCTGGCCGCCGGCGGGGATGCCGAGGCCGAGCAGCTGCTGGAGGCGAGCTTGCAGGTGATCCAGCGGGTGGCAAGCGCCTCTCGCCGGGATCCCGTTCATTGCGCGGCCTGCAAAGCGCGCGTGCTCGGGATGCAGTTCGCCTGTGCCGTCGTGCTGCCTTACCAGGCCAGCTCGGACGCCGGGATCGGAATGGCGATCTGCTGGGGATGCGGCACCGAGCCGGCCGCGATCCTGGCGGCAGCACAGAAAGCGGTCCGCGAGCTCTGGCCCAACACCAGAGCAATCCGTGCCACCCACACCACGGGCGGGCGGGCTTGGGCGCCAGCCATCATCAACCCGCGACTGAGTTCGTCCGCGCTATGGGGCCGGTCGCCCTTGAGCTGCTGGGCGAGCCGAACAAGGCGCTGTCTTCGGCCAAGGAGTTGCGCTTCGGGAACCGCGGCAGCCTGTCGATCGACCTCGAGAAAGGCACGTGGTGCCAACACGGCGGTGGTCCCGACGAGAACGGAGGGGTAATCGATCTCGTCCGCTATCACCTTCGCCTCGACAAGCCCGCGGCGATCGAGTGGATGCGGGAGCGGGGTCACCTTGCAGCAGCCGATCGCGGCGCGGGGGGCAAGCGCAAGATCGTGGCGACCTACGACTACAAGGACGAGGCCGGAGCGCTGCTGTTCCAGGTCTGCCGCTTTGAGCCCAAAGATTTCCGTCAACGCATGCCGGACGGTGCCGGCGGATGGGACTGGAAAACTGCCGGTGCGCGCCGAGTGCTGTTCCGCCTGCCGGAGGTGCAGGAGGCGGTGCAAGCCGAGCGGACCGTCTACCTCGTCGAGGGCGAGAAAGCCGTGCTTGCCTTGGTTGCGGCGGGGCTAGACGCGACCTGCTCGCCAGGTGGCGCTGGGAAGTGGCGACAGGAATACAGCTCAGTACTAGCCGGCGCAGACGTCGTAATCCTGCCAGACGCTGATCAGCCTGGACGGTCCCACAGCGAGGCCATTTCTGCGTCGCTGCGCGGCGTAGCGAGGTGGGTGCGGGTGCTGGAACTCCCAGGCCTGCCCGAAAAGGGAGACGTGGTTGATTGGCTGCAAGCTGGCGGGACGAGGCAGCGCCTCGAGGAATTGGCGAACGAATTCCCCGCTGTGGCGGCTGAGGCCAAGCCTAACGCGGTCGCAGCCTTCCTCGCCGCGGAAGCGTGGGCCGAGCGAGAGTTTGCTCCAGCGGTGCGTCTGCTGGGCGACCTAGTCACGACGACCACCCGCGCCTTCCTCGTCGGAGCGACGGGATTGGGCAAGACGATGTTTGGCGTCGCTCTGGTGGCTGGTATGGCATCGGGCCAAGGCTTTCTCGAGTGGCGCTGCGACCGGCCGGTGCGGGTGCTGTACGTCGATGGCGAGATGCCGGGCGAGCTGGTGAAGGCCCGGGTGCGCGACGCAATGCGGCGGCTTGGTAGCGCTACGCTGCAGGGGAACCTCTTCATCTACTGCGCGGATAGCGGAGAGACCTTCGCGGCCATGTTCCCGCAGCTCGGGACGATGCAGCCATTGAACACCGAGGCCGGTCAGAACTTCCTCTACGCCTTGGTGGATGCCCTCGGCGGCGTGGACTGCATCGTCTTCGACAACGTGATGAGCTTGGTTTCCGGCGACCAGAAGGACGAAGTGCCCTGGTCGGAGACCTTGCCGCTGGTGGCGGGGCTGACCCGGCGGCAAATCGGGCAGGTGTGGCTCGACCATGCCGGGCACAACACCGCGCGCCAGTACGGATCCTCGACCAAGGCGTGGCGGTTCGATGCCGTGGGTGTAATGACGGAGGTGCCGGACGACGAACGCGCGCCTCGAGAGATGGCCTTCAAGCTATCGTTCGATGCGCCCGGCAAAGCCCGCCGCCGCACCCCTGACAACTGGCACGAGTTCGCGCCCCGCACCATCCGGTTAGCCGACGATGTGTGGACCAGCGAGTCGCCGGACAGCGATGACAAGTCCAGCAAGGTAGCACGAGGCAAGGTATCGCCTTCGCGGGCGGTTTATCACTCAGCGCTGATCGATGCCCTGGTCAGCAACAGCGTCGGGCCGGGTAGCACGACAATGGGGGCGTGGGAAACCGAGTGCATTCGGCGGGGTCTCGTGGATGCTCCAACGGACCACGAAGATGCGGGGAAGCGGGCCAGGCTTGCCGGCTTTCGTGCCGCCCGATCGCATCTTGTGGCGGCCGGATGGGTGGGTATCGACGGCGACCGAGTAAGCGATCTTGCCGGCAAATACGGCCGGTTTGGTGAGCTGCAAACATGACCCGTTTTGGTGATGTGCTTGCAGCCTGCTTGCAGGTCCGGTTCCAAGCCTGCTTGCAGACGATTGCAGGCCGTTTGCAGCTGCTTGCAGCCTGCTTGCAGGTCAGTGGGACAACGCGCTTGCAGGTTTGCAGCGCACCTATAGGTGCGCAAACCTGCAAGCAGCCCGCCGCACATCAACACGGCAGTCACTCTTTCGCCTTGGTTCGAAGGGACCGCCGTCAGGGTGACGTTATTGGTCGGCGACAGAACCACGGTATGGTCCGCGCGCACTTTCGTGCATCTTCCGTGCAGACCCGTGCGCATGACCCGTCACCCGCCAACAGTGGCGGGCGCACTTCAGAGCCGTGCGAGCGCGTAGATCGCCATGGCAGCGATGGTCGCCCAAACCAGCAACCCGACCGCGACGCCGAGGATCATTTCCGAACGATCTTCGGAATGTCTCTCGGTCAGTCTGACCTTCTCGCGCTCGGCTGTGATTTGCGACGGACCGTTGAACGTAACGCTCATTGTCTCATCCTCCGCGGCCTGTTGACCGGCCGATCGACAACTCTACGACCTGCAATTCGATGCATGCAATCGTGCGCTGCAGCAATGAATACCGTCCTCGCATGGAGGAAATCTCCTCGCCCGCGCTCAGGATGGCCACCGCTCCCGACGCCATGCGAGGAGGGCACACCATCCGATCACGGGTCCTTCCCAGCGCATAACCACCCCGCGGGAATTGCGTGCCGCATTTCATCACTAGCTACGAGGTCCAAAAAGTGGGTAACAAACTGACAGGTAACGGATTGGCGCTCGTAAGCCAGGCCGAGTTTGCCCGCATGAAGGGCGTTTCGCGCAAGACGGCCACGCAATGGAAGAGCGAGAAAAGGCTCGTCTTTGCTGGCAAATTGATCGACGTAGCCGCTTCGCAAGCGGAACTGTTGCGGCAGGCTTCGCACGCATCGGCGGGCAAGCGCGCGCCTGTTACCCAAGCTGCTGAGAAGGTAACGGGTTACAGTGTGAGCGCAGGAATGGGTAACGCCGCGCGCTATGCCAACGGCGTCACCTACGGCAATCCGGCGAACCTACCGGATGAGGTGACGGACACCTCCGCCCATATCGCCAGCGGCGCGATCGACATGGCCAGGCTGTTGCGGCCGCATATGCCGATGCCGTTGGTGAAGGCCCTGGTGACGGCCTGGGTCAGGGCGATGCGGGCGGGCTACGTGGGTGGACCCGGTATGCTCGCAGCGGTGGCGGATGAGGAGTGGCCACCTCCGCCAATCGGCTTGTCCCATTGGTGCGAGCATCCCTATTTCGTGGGAGACCCGCTGCATCCGAGTGAGTTGGACGAGATTGAGGAGGACTTCGCCGCCGGCACCCTGCCCAGGGTGACGGCGTAGGTGCCTACCGCCTCCTCTCCCATAGCCGCCATCCTGCGCGCCGAGGCCATCCTGCGCGCCAGCGGCGACCCGGCAGGCCTGAAGGTGGCGGACGGCCTGGCCCGGCACGTCTACGAGGGCGCCAGCCTGCCGCATGCCCTTGGCCTGGTGCGGTATGGCGCCGCGGCACACCGGGCCACCGAGGGCCGGGCCGAGCGGGACGGCCTGCTGCGCGAACTTCACCGCCGCTACTTCCTGGACCTGGGACCAGCGCCGGCGGCCGTCGCGATCCTGGCCGCATTGGCGAGGCAGCGGCGGGCAAAGGGCCGCGTGGCCGACGACCTTTCGCGCCGGCTGGAGGCGCTGCTGATCTCCTATCCGCCCGTGCCCGATGGCGCCCGGCAGCTACGGAGAATTCTGACATCGCGTCGGACCTCACCCTGAGCATCGGCGATGCCAGCGTGAAGATCACGCCCCGCATGGGCCTCCGGTACGCCGAGAGCCTGTTGCAGGTCAGCACGCGGGCGTTGGTGCGGGAGACGGCCGAAGAGGAACGGGCGCGGATCGCGACCGAGGAAAGGAAGCGGAAACGATGAGCGACGCGATGGAGACGATCGTCGTGGCAGCCGGCCGGACGGTCGTGACGGGACGAGCCTGGCCGCCCAAGACGCATGGTCCTGGAGCCACCGTCAGCGTGCCAGCTGCCGACGCGGCGCAGTTGCGGGCCAGCGGGCATGCGATCGATCCGGAAGCCGCACTGGTGCGAATGCAGAACGCGACGCATCCGGACGCCCACGGCTCAGTGTCGGTCGGCGTGGGCGATGCTGAGCCACGGGTAAACCCCGGACTCGTCGGAAGACCCGCGCGATGAACACCTATCCGGCGGGTAGTTACATCGTCTCACCGGGACGCACCGTCTATAGCGGCAACGGCAAGGCCGGCCCAGGTAGCGTAGTCACGCTAATGCCTGAGGAGGCGGCCCGCTTGGTAGCGCTCGGCTATGTGTACGATGCCAATGCTCCGGCGGCGTGGGCGCCGACTTCCCCAGGCATCAACGGCCAGGTCTCCATCGGGTACGGCGCGACGGCCAACGTGCTCAATCCAGCGATCGCCAAGGATGGCCAGACATGAAGACGCGGAACTCTGTCGGCGCGGCCGACCCGCTGGTGAACCCCGGCACGATCGGCGGTGTGAAGTGACCACCTTTGCCAAACTGTTGGGACCGATGAGTTTGTCCCGCTCCGCGCACGCGCCGCAACTTATCACGGTGCCGGCGGGCCGCCGGGGAGCGAAGCCTGCCTCGACCGCGGCGACGGCCAGCGGAACGGGACGAAGCAAGGCAGGCAGCCCGGCACCCGACGTGCCCGACTTCTCGCACCTTCGCACCGGCGCCGAGATCCGGCAGGCCACGGGGGGCATCGAGCAGCAAGCTGCCTCCCCCGATGCCGACTACCGGGCCCGCCGTGCCGTGGCGTTGCTGGAGGGCCGCGACCCGGACCAAGTGACGCGCAGCCGACCCGCTGCATCGAACCCGTTGCCACTGCCACCTGAGGCGCAGCTTGCGGCGGTAGGCCTGAATGCAAAGCGGATCCTCGCATCGTTCGCCATGACCAAAGGAGGGCGCCGCTGATGGATGACAAGCTACTCGCCAGGTTGCGTCCGGCGGATGATACCGCCGATGCGGTAGCCAACGCGGTGGACCGCATCGACGAAGAGCGCGATGCCACCACGGCCAAGCTCGCGGCGTTGCGGGCCCAACGAACTGCCGCGCTGTTGACCGGCACCGCGAGGCATCTCCTCGCTCTCGAGGGGCAGGCGCGCGAGTGCGAAATCCTGCTGGAGCAATTGGACCTGCTTGACCAAGACCTGCGGTCGAAATTGCGAGCGGCGCGCGCATTGGAGAGGCACTCTGCGTTCAAGGCAGAAGTGCATGAAAGGAACAGCGTCGCCAACCAGGCCGTGGCCTGGTATCGGGACGAGTATCCCCGCCTTGCTCGGGAACTGGTGGCCGGCCTTGAGTTGTGCCGCGCTGCGGAGAATGGCGCGAACGGGCTCCAGCATCGCTACGGGCAGGCCTGTGCCAACGATTCTGACCTCGCCGCCTTGCCTGACCCGCTTGGAGCCTATCCGGCCATGCCGCGAGCCCTAGT
>CAXTWC010000118.1:0-17498 GCA_964247805.1 uncultured Acetobacteraceae bacterium
GCGGGCGGAAACGAGCATTGGGAACGCGCTCGCCAATGGCGTTGCCGGAGGCAGCGAACCAGCGCTGGTCGCTGGACTTTGTCTCTGACGCGCTGTCCAACGGGCGCCGGTTCCGGGTGTTGGCAGTCGTTGACGACTTCACCCGTGAGTGCCTCGGTCTCGTCGCCGACACATCGTTGTCTGGCTTGCGGGTCGGTCGTGAGCTCGACCGGATCGTCGAGCGGCGCGGCTGCCGTCCGGGGATGATCGTGAGTGACAACGGCACGGAGCTGACGTCGCACGCGATCCTACGCTGGCAGGAGGAGCGTGGGGTGCTGTGGCACTACATCGCGCCGGGCAAGCCGCAGCAGAACGGGTTCGTGGAAAGCTTGAACGGCCGGTTCCGGGATGAATGCCTGAACGAGCACTTGTTCAGCAGCCTGGCCGCGGCACGCCGGATTATCGAAGCATGGAGGGTCGACTACAACACTGAGCGCCCACACACGAGCCTCGACGGGCTCACCCCGGCAGCCTTTGCAACACGCCCCAACCAGGGGCATACGGAGAGCGGACTCTGCTTATGAACGAGGGCACGTTGGGGGCAGGGTCACTTCTTAAATCCATAGCGCGATAGAACGATCGGTGAATCCGGAGCACGCTCAACGTCGCCTAAGAAGCTTTCTGCCGCGGCGGCAACATCGTCTTCAGCCATTTTCGGTCCTCCGGATTTGATAATTTATCCGGAATGGTATTCAGACACTAGGTTGGGAGTCCAGTAGCCATTTAACTTTGTGTCTACCGCATTCGCCGAAGCCTCACGCCAGGCGCGTCCCCATCCGTGAACTCGATCCCAGCCGCCTCCAGGGCGGCTCGGATAGCGTCGACCGTGCGCGCATATAGGGATTCACCGCGCTCCAACTTCGTCACGGTGGTCGGCGACACCTTCGCAGCGTCTGCCAGCTCCCGGACGCCAAGCTGTAGCGCTGCGCGCGCCATTCGGCACTGTGCGCCGTTCATCGTGTAACCCTGTGACAGAACTGTTGACAAGTGGCTGCACTCTGAATCGTGCCACGACTGTCACGGGATGACAGCGGCCGGATGGGAAGGTGGAATCTCCCGCACCCGGCCTAACCGCAACCGCTGAAGGAGTCAGCAGGTCATGGCTACGCTCGCCCTTAACACGTCCACCACGCTTGCCAGAAGATGGCTCCCCCGTTTCGGCGGGGCCGCCGCTGACAGAAGATGCCCGGACGGCGCACCCCCGCGCCGCTCCATCCTTGCCATGTTCGCGCAGGGTATGGCCGCCACGGCCATCCCTTCGGCCATGGTGGCCTCCCCCTCGGCATCAGCCCGCCCCGCCTTCGCGCCGACCCTCCTCGCCAGCGACCCCGCCAAACCCGCGCCGGACTGGCAGGCCGCCCAGCAAGAGGCCCTGACGCTGGCAGCCGAACTGCGTCAGGCTCGCGCTGCCCTCGAGCAACGCATCGGCCCCCGCGGGCTGATCGTGGGCAGCCTCGCAATGCCCGGCGGCGGCACCGCTCCGATCCACCTGTCCGACCCGGAGAACGCCCGCCGGTTCTGGCGCCGACTGCCGCATGATCTAATGGTCGACCGCCAGGCCCGAGAGGCCACCGTTGCAGCAGTGCGCGCGGCCTGCGACCGGTGGGATGCGCAGGCGGAGCGGTCAGGGCTGGGCGCTCTGGAGCGCCGAGCAGCCGGTGCCAGGGATCGGGCGCGCGCCAGATTGCGTCAGGCCTCCGGCAACCTCGCGTGATCCCGAGTGCGATTAAGCCGCTGATGGTGGAGGCCCGGCACAGCCGGGTCTCCATGCCACGGCCATCTGACTTGCGGCGACCCCGCCGCGCCTCCATGCTCCATGCTGGCGCGGCTAGGTTTGGCCGCCGAATGCTGGGACCTCATGCCTGGCCCGCCGCGCCGCTTCGTTTCCATGAGGACAGCCGACATGAGGCGGCGATGGCACAGGCAGCACACGACCGGGCGTTGCCCGAGGAGTCGTACGGATTGCCGCTCCAAAGGGCGCGGTGGTGCTTCGTTGGAGCCGAGCTCTGGAAGCCAGCGCTGATCGCGTCGATTGCGCGAGCCAGTGCGGCGTATTCGGATCGAGCAGGTGGTTCAGTCTGGCGATACGAGGTTTTCACCGTTCCTGCCGATCCACCGGTCGAGCAATCTTGGGAGCGATGGGCCGCCCAGGAGTTGGATCCAGCCGTTCAGGCTGAAGTTGCTCGGCAGAACACGCACTATGACATCAACCTCGGACTCGGGCGGCGCCTGATCGCGGGGGAGCTGTCGGCTTATGGGCGTCAGGCCAACATGGTCGGTGAATGGACGCCAATCCCAGCGGCAGCATGGCGTCGCCTTCGTGTCACCTACGACCCCGGCTTTCGAAACTGGATCGACGGCCAGGTGGCGGGTGCCGGGATGGAGTTCTGGGGTGTCCGGATCAGGGACAATTTGGGTCTGGGTTTGGCTGACGCCGCCATCGCCTACGGGCGGCCTGCAGATGCAGAACTCGTGCAGCGCGCCATTGCTCTCGGCAGGGTACCGCCCGCGACCACCGATCCACAGATGGAGCCTGAAAAACGAGGCAACCTGGACGCTCTTATGGCCGGGCAGTCGTTCGACCTCGGTCCGCAAGGAAAACCGACGGAAGCCGACTTCACCGCGAGTCGCGAGCGCCTAGGGGCCCAGCTTTTCGCCGCGATCGTAAAAGGTGAGTTGGTCGCAACAGGTGTGCCCGAGGACGGACAGGTGAGGGAGATCCCGCTCGGGGTATGGAGTCAGGGATGGACGGATTATTGGAAGTCCGCCGTTACCGGACCAAACGGCAACTACTCGAATATTGTCGTGCGGCCGAGGCCTCTCGACTTCGCTTCGACAGACCAAGCTCCAGATCCGGGGCCGGTGCCTCTCCAGGCTTCGACGTCCACCCCTGGCGACTGGAAGGCAACTGACGTCGAACAGTGGTTTGTTACGTGGGTAGATCGGCATGAGTCCGAGGCCCGGCATCCTTCGGAAGAGACGGACTGGGCCGCAGCCGACGCTGAATTCCCTGGCGTTCCTAGGAAAACGATCCGCTCCCTCCGTGATCAATACGTTCCCAAGGCAAGGCGGAAGCAGGGCCCTAAGCCCCAATCCGCCAAACTGCCGAAGTAGGAGCGGCAATCCGCCAATCCGCCCGCGCCAATCCGCACGGCAGATTTAGGCGGCGGATCAAAGGCCTTTTAAGTCATGCGACGGCAGCGATTGTCGGTGCCTTATCATGCGAGGCAGAGCATGCAGACCAAGCAGTATAACGACATGAAGACGGAGGCGAAGCGACTGGGAGTCGCGCCCCGCACTCTGGATCGGCGAATCAAGGATGAGCAGTTCCCGTTCATCCGCTTCGGCAACCGGGTGCTGTTCGATCCCGAGTTGAGCGACCAATACCTGGCCGCCCGCGTCCAGCACGGCCGCGCCGCTGAACTCTCCCGTGAAGCCGCCTAACGAAAACTGCCGACCCCGGCGAGGATCGGCAGCAACATTCGTTTCAGGTAGTTCGTCAACCGGCAGGGCGACGGACAGGAAGATAGCGAAGCGTTGCGGCAGGTTCAAGCGTCGGGTGAGGCCATGATGAGGTCCCGCCTATGCAAGCCATTACCACGAAAGCAGACCGCCGACCGCTCCAAGTCCGCCAGGTTCAACCCGATCATCGGGGCATCCTCGCGCGCCGCCTCGCCACCTCGGCGGACTGCGAACTCCAGCACGGTCACGTTGCGGCAGCCGAACACCTGGCCCGCAAGGCCGCAGAACTGAGGAGCGCGGCATGACCCAGGTTGCAACCTTGGCGCAGCTACAAGCCATGTCGACCGAGGGAGGTGGGGGGCTGCGCCTTCACACCTTCACCGCCGACCAATACATGGAGCTCGCCTATGCGGCGAAGGCGGGGGATGTCCAGTCTAACCGCTTGTTCACCGCGGCCGGTATTCTCATGGACGAGCTCGCGGCCGAACCGCCCGGTTCGCCTCGCCAGAACTGCGACTGCTGTGGCAAGCCACTACCCGGCTTCGCCTCGGCTGTAGGCGTGATCACGGCCGACGTCGCCGAGCCGAAGCAGTTCGTGCCCTTCACAGTCTGCACTCGTTGCGGGGAGACGGAAGAGGAGATTCGCGCGGCTGCCCAGGGCCTCGTGCGGAGCCTTTGGCCCGCGGCGCGCACGGTCATCATCACGCATCCCTCGGGAGGACGTGCATGAACGCCATCCCGCCGCCCCGGATCGCGGAGGTTGCTGGACTGCGCGCAGAACTCTGGGATGCAGGGTATCGCCCGATCCCGATCTACAACCACGATGCCGCTGGCATCGAGGCTGCCGGGCGGGGTAAGCGCCCCAAGGGCAACGCCTGGGAGATGGCTGCGCGTCGCGACCCGCCGCACCCCGCCACCGCGTCGCCAGACTCGGACGCCCTGAACACTGGCATCCTATGCGACGGGCTGCGGCCGATCGACCTGGACGTGGAGGATGGCCCCGCCGTGGCCAAGCTGCGGGCGCTGGCGTTTGCCACTCTGGGGGAGGCGCCCACCCGCAGCCGCCACAACTCGCCGCGCTGCCTGCTGCTCTACTGCGCGGCCGAGGGCGAGCCGGTCAAGCGCGTCTTGGCTGGCGGGCTGGGCAAGATCGAGGTGTTGGGCCGAGGCCAACAGTTTGTCGCTTTCGGGCGGCATCCCACCGGAGCGCCGCTGCTCTGGCACCCGGAGGCACCTACCGCCACCACCTCCGATACCCTGCCACGCGTCACCGAGGCGCAGATCACTGCCTTCCTGGCCGCCGCGGCGGAGATGATCGGTGCGGAGCAGAAGGCAGCACGAGATACCGCTTTCGGAGGCGCATTCCCGCATACGCCTTCCGCGCACGGCCCCTCCGGCTACGGCGGCATATCTGGGCCATCAAGGGCGAGAGCGCCCGCAATGGGCAGCGCAACCCGGTGTGGCCGGTGAAGCGCCCCAGCAGCCGTCACAAGGCGTCTTTCCGCCCGATCATTATCGGGGTGAACGCGGCCGAGGATGTCATTCGCAACTGCCTGGCCCGCACCGAGCCGGGTGGCGGTTACATGCACTTCCCGAACGACCGGGACGCTGGCTACTTCGCGCAGCTCACCAGCGAACGCCTGGTGACGAAGCAGGTCGGAACGACCCGCTATCGGATTTGGGAGTTGCCATCGGGGCGGGCAAACGAGGCCCTAGACTGCCGAGTCTACGCGTATGCGGCGCTGGCTGGGCTGCTGCACTTCGGGCTGAAGCTGAACCAGCGGGCGGAGACGATCGAGGCGGAGAGACCGATGATGGTGTCACCGGCGAATGCTACGCCCGCCGTCACCGCGGCAACCCGGAGTCCCCTGACGGAGGAGGAGCGCCGTAGGAGCCGGTTGTCGCGCCTGTCCGGGTGGAAGGGACCGAATGCCCCTGTAACGCTGCCGCCCAGCAGCCAGGTCGGCCCCACGGTGACGATTGTGGGGGAGAGGCCAAGGTCGAGGTGGCTTGCTTAAAGTCCGCGCTGCAATGCTGCATTGCAGCGCGGACTTCTTTGTGGCCGCAAGTCTACAGCCCCGCCATACCTTTCAAAATCGACACCCAAGCTGTACCGCTGACCTTGTCGAATTGGTCGAGAGCCTGGCTAGCGACCGAACGAGATTCAAACCCGTAAGCTGTGGCGAGAAAGGTAAAAAGTCCAAAAGGACTGTGCATAGCGTCCGTCATCCAGTTGGAGTCGCAGGCGCCCATCGTAGACACCATTGCAGATGCACTTCGCGTTTCATGATTGTGCTCGACGATTTCGATGTCAGTGACCCGCCCTGCCGAATTGGTATTCCAGCAAGCCATCATCTTTGCCTCAGGTATTTTGGACATACTCAAATCTCCCATAATGGCGGGCTACTCGCCTGCAGAGAGTCCGCGGTGAGTCCGCTGTTTGTTGGCGTAAATCGCCAGAATCTAAAATGCAATCTAACCCACTGAAGGAAAAGGTGCCCAGGGGCGGAGTCGAACCACCGACACTGCGATTTTCAGGCACGGACCGGTGACTAGCCATCCAGCTTCGCGGCACGGTCCCAGTAAGGCGGACGGCCCAAGCGAGCTGCAAGGAACGCCAGGAAAGCCGTGACTTTTGGGGAGACGATCTTCTTCGGGGGATAAATACCCCAAATTGCGCGGTCTGGACCCGGCGATGGCAGCCAATTCCAGCCCGGCAACACTGCGGCCAGGGCGCCGTTCCGAAGATCCGCGTCGCACAACCAAATTGGAAGGAGCGCCACACCCAACCCGGCCACCGCAGCATCCCGCAAAGCCTCCAAGTCGTTCGTGCGCAGCGTGCCGCTGACCGTGACCTCAATGGATGGGCCACCCGGCAGGGCATGGGGATGCGCCTGCCAAATATCGAGCGGATAATGGCTGGACAGTAGGCAACGGTGCTGGGCCAGGCTCCCGGGCTCGTGCAGCCCCGGGCTGCTGGCTAGATATCGGGGGCTGGCGGCGAGGATCGATCTATATGGCGCCAGGCGCTTGGCGACCAGTGTCGAGTCAACCAGAGCACCGATGCGCACGGCGACGTCGGTGCCGGTCTCGATCAGGTCCACCGTGGCATCCGACAGGGTGGCATCCAACCGGATCTCCGGGTGAGCTGCCAGGAATGCTCCCATATGCGGCATGACGTGTCGACGGCCGAAGGCGCTGGGCAATGCAATGCGGAGCAGTCCCCGCGGGCGGGCGTTCAAGGACCGGGTGGCGTCCCGCGCCTCCTCGACGCCGAGCAGGACTTGTCCGGCCCGGTCGTAGAACGTCTGCCCGGCCTCTGTCAGGTGCAAGCTGCGCGTGGATCGGTTGAGCAGCGCCGCGCCAAGGTCGGCCTCAAGGCTGCTGACGTAGCGCGACACCGTCGACACCTTCACGCCAGCCTCGGACGCCGCTTTGGAGAAGCTGCCGAGATCGACTGTTCGCACGAACGCCTGCATAGCTGCGAAATAGTCCACCGACCTTACACCTTGCCCTTTTGCGCAATAATGTTTTGTCACCCTCGTCCTTCCGGAAGCAAGCCCAGGTGGCCCATTTAGTCTGGCGATAGACAGGCTATTTTCCTGCGGAGGTAGACATGTTGCTTGCCATTTTGACCCTGATGGGGTGCCAGCTTGTCGGCGAGGCGCTGCGCAACGCGTTCAGCTTGCCGGTTCCCGGGCCTGTCATCGGCATGTTCCTGCTCGCCGCCATCCTGGTGGTGCGAAACCGCCGGTCAAACCCTGTATCGCCTACGTTGGTGGCAACAGCCGACACGCTGATATCTCACATGGGCCTGCTGTTCGTACCAGCCGGTGTCGGCATCATTGCGGAAGCAGGCCTCCTGCGGCAGGAATGGGTCCCAATTGCCGCAGCCCTAGTAGGCTCAACCGTGCTCAGCCTGGCCGTCACGGGCTTTGTCCTGCATGCCGTCCTACGGTTCTCGGAACGGCGGCAGGCTCTTGCGGTCGCGATCCTCAGCCGGGATGGGCAGTCATGTTGAGCGCAAGCCTCAGTCAGGTATGGACACCCTTGGCGGCGCCTTTGTTCTGGCTGGTCGTGACCTTGGCGGCTTATTTGATTGGCAAAGCCGTGCAGCGCCTGTGCGGCGGCTCGGCGCTGATCAACCCAGTGTTGATCGCCATGGCCCTCGTGGCAGCGGTCGTGGAGGTCAGCGGTGTACCCTATCAGCAGTATTTTTCCGGGGCGCAGTTCATCAACTTCCTGCTCGGTCCGGTTACCATCGCCCTCGCCGTCCCGCTTGCCAAGAACATCGGCCTGGTGCGGGCCAACCTGCACGGCATCGGTTTGGCTCTGCTCGCCGGGTCTCTGACCTCTATAGTGACAGGGGTGGGAATCGTCTGGCTACTAGGCGGGTCTCAGGCGGTGGCGTTGTCGATGGTGGCGAAGGCCGTCACCACGCCGATCGCGATGGCCGTCTCCCAGCAGGTCGGAGGCATTCCGGCGCTGACCGCCGCTCTTGCGATCCTGGGCGGCATCGTGGCCGCGATCACCGGCCAGCAGATGCTGCGGCTCATGCGGATTGCCGACTGGCGCGCGCACGGCTTGGCCGCAGGAGTGGCCGGTAGCGGCGTTGCGGCCGCCCAGGTCGCACCGCTGAGCGAAGCGGCAGCAGCATTTGCCGCTTTGGGCATCGGCCTGAACGGATTGCTTACTGCGCTACTCGTGCCCCTGCTGGTCCATTTCTGGCGCTGATCGGACGGGTACCGCAGTTCATCTGTAGAGGGGCTGAACAGCTTCAACTGCACTTCGGCGCCCAAACCACCGGAACAAACACGGAGGCTTGAAGATGGAAGTTGGCGAAAAGCGGAAAGCCTGCCGCGTCTTGCAGCGAGCGTAGCTGGCTGCTGACGGCGCCGTGTGTGCGTGCAAGCTCAGCGGCTGCTCGGGTGACAGAGCCAAGGCGGGCAGTGGCCTCGAACGCCCGCAACGTGAACAAGGGGGGGAAGATGACGCATTGGCGGCTCCTCTGTGAGCTGATTGCACAGACCATCGAGAAATACCCGATATCCCCGGCCGGTCTCGCTCGTCTAAGTGTCGTTGGTCGGAAGGGAGAACGTCAGTGCTGGCTATTCGGACGATTGAAGAGCTGGAACGGATCTATGGCGAGCTGGACGCTGTAGGGGAGGCATCGACCGCCAAGATCGCCGACCACATCACGCCGCAATACCGACGCTTCAACGAGGCCGCACCGTTCGTGGCGTTGGCGACCTCCGGCCCCGAGGGACTGGATTGCTCGCCGCGCGGGATGCTCCAGGGTTCGTGCGCGTTGCCAACCCGGGTACGCTGCTGCTTCCCGATCGCCGGGGCAACAACCGGATCGACAGCTTGCGCAACGTCTTACGTGACCCGCGCGTTGGGTTGATGTTCCTGATCCCCGGGATCGGCAACGCCATGCGCGTAAACGGGCGCGCAACGATTGATGCCGATCCAGCGGTTCTCCAGTCCTTTGCGATCGAGGGCAAGACGCCTCGAACGGTGATGGTGATCGAGGTGGGTGAAGTCTACTTTCAGTGCGCCCGGGCATTGATCCGTTCCGGCTTGTGGCGCGCTAATAGACACGTGGAGCCCAAGACACTGCCGACCCCAGGGCAAATCCTTGCCGGAATGAGTCAAGGTCGAGTGGGCGGCGACATCTACGACAGCAACTGGCTTGAACGGGCACGACAAACCATGTGGTAAGGCATCTAAGCCTCACTCAACGCCGAGATTGCTGCCCATAGCGAATGTATACCGACGGTTTCGGCCGCAGGTTTCTCCAAGTAGCCGGGTGCGCCATAGATCCAGAACTCCATCGTGCCGACTTTGCGGGTTACCCTACTCGCTTCTTCGGACGGCAATGTCCGTCTCCTTCTGGCTCAACTAAGCGTCGGCATCGTTAGCGGAGGTGTCGTTGGTGGAGGGTTTAACAAACCGAGCGCGATCGCCGTTCAACAGGCGACGCTTCGTCCCGCGCATCTTGTTCGCTCAAGGCACCGCCGGATTGCTGGATACTCAGAAGAACGCCATCCTGCGGTTTTGGTAGGCAGCGGGCGTGTGTCGCCACATCCATCTGCCTTTTGATTATAAAGTCAAAGAGGGCGGGTCACCAATGAGCAACTCGAAGTTGCTTGAGGTGCCAGTCGTGAGCGTTTCGCGGATCCGAGCCGCGCTGAGTTCCGCATGACGCCGGGCTAGCTCCTCGGCTTCCTCTGGATCCGACTTTCGAATGGCGTCAAGCAGACCGCTATGATCAACCAGCACCTTGTCGTTGTGCGTGCGATGGTCCTCGGGGTTCCTGAACCACCTGGGTTCATAGGCGAGGTGAGCGATGCGCATGCTGAGCGTGAGAACGTGCAGAAAGTCGCGTTCCAGGATGGCGTTACCACTCGCAGCCGCAATCAGCGCGTGGAAACGCCAGTTGCTCTCATTCATCTCCCCTGGCTGACCCGCGGCCGAGACGGCTTCGAAGCGCCGCCGCTCGTCGTCGATGGCTTGTAGCTGGGCATCGGTCCGGCGGAGGGCCGCCCAGCGGTGGGTCACTCTTAGGAGCAGGGCATACGCCTCCGAGTAATCACGGATCTCGTTCCAACCCAGACCAGCGACAGACGCTCCGCGATTGGGTGAGAGGACCACGAGGGACTCCGCCGCAAGCCGGACGAGCGCCGCATGGACCGGGGTCCGGGACAGCCCGAGTTCCTCCGCCAACGCCGCTTCATCCAATGGTGCACCCGGCTTCAGCGTCAGCGAGACGATGTCGCGGCGCAGCTTGGCATAGGCATGCTCAAGGCCGCCGCCTTTACCCACCCGATCGGTCTTGCGTGCCATTAGCCCTCGTGCATAATTCGTGCATGCATGCCTGGAGCATAACCGGGCGGCAGGGGATTGCCAGCGGCCTTACTTAGGAGCGCCGCCGAATGCTGTTAACGACTGAAAACCTGGTTGCCCGCCTGGACCGGCTGCCAGCCTCACGCTTCCATGCGATGGTCCTGCTCGTGGCCGGGCTGTCGCTATTCTTCGACACACTCGACACGGTGGTGACCGGATTCGCCTTCGCCGCGTTCCGGGAGGAGTGGCATTTGGGCGGCCTCGCCCTCGGCGTGACTTCCGCCATTGGCCTCGGGGGCTATTTGGTCGGGTCCGTCCTTGTCGGGTTCGCCGCTGACCGCTGGGGTCGCAAGACGGTGATGATGGCGAGCCTAGTGCTCTACTCCGCCTGTTCCGCCGCCCGCGCTTTGTCACCGAGCATCGAGGTGTTCGCGGTGCTGAACTTCCTGACCTGGCTGTTCGTCGGCATGGAGAGCTGCGTCGTGCCGCCCTATTTGGCCGAGCTGTGGCCTTCCCGCCTGCGCGGCCGGTTCAACGGCGCCATGATGGGTTTCTTCGCGTTCGGTATCGCGCTGTCGCCGGTGTGGGCGCTCGCCTTCCTGCCCAATCTCGGCTGGCGCTGGACGCTCGCGTTGACCGCACCGTTCGCCCTGCTGGTCGGGAGCATGCGGTTCGTCTTGCCCGAAAGCCCGCGCTGGCTGCTGACCCGTGGCCGCGCCGCTGAGGCGGAGGCGGTGGTCGCCTCCATCGAGGCAAAAGTCTCGAGAGGGCGGGCGCTGCCGCCGGTGCTGCCTGCGCCACCCGCGCCGCCCCCTGTGGCTGTGCGCCGGGCCGACATCATAGCCCCCGCGCTGTTGCCGCTCACGATCATGCTCTGGCTGGTCTGGTTCACCGAATACGGCGTGCTGTATACCTTTCAGTCGGTGCTCCCCAGCTTGCTGGCGATCGAGGGCTTCACCGTCGTGCGCTCGACCTGGTTTTCGGTCGTGATCTTCTCGGGGTTCGTGCCTGGCTATATCCTGTCCGGCTTCCTGCTGGACCTGGTGGATCGGAAGGTCTGGCTGATCGCGAGTTTCATCGGCATCGGCGTGAGTGGCACGCTGTTCGGATACGCCGACACCCCGGCGCAGATCATGGCCTGCGCCTGGTTCACCGCGTTCTTCCTCGGCAACGGCTCAACCTGCATCTACACCTACACGCCGGAACTCTACCCGACCGCGATCCGGACCACGGCGATGGGAATGGCGTCCGCCTGGGGACGCGCAGGCGGCATCCTGCTGCTGCTCAGCTTCGGCATCTTCCAGGTGCTGCAGGGGCGGCTCGCGTTGTTCGTGGTCAGCGACAGCCTCCTCCTGGTCAGTGTCGTCGTGGTGCTGCTGGTCGGCCCCCGCACCAAGGGCCGCACGCTCGAGGCGTCCTCGGCGCAGGCCGCCGTGCAGACGGTCGCTGCGGAATGACCGGGTTGCGGGCTGAGGTGGCGGGCGCTGGATTTGCCGGATTGGCGGTCGCTACGGCGCTGGCCCGGGCCGGGTGGTCGGTTTGCGTGCACGAGGCTGCGGCGGCGCATCGGGCCGTCGGGTCCGGCATCTACGTGTTTCCGTTCGCCCAGGAAGCCCTCGCACGGATCGGGGCGTTTGACCGGGTCCGCAGCGCTGCATGGGCGCCACGGAGCCGGACGATCATCATCGACGGTGAGAAACGGTCCACCACGGTCCTGGATGGGGTGCTCACGACGACCCGTGCAGCCCTGCACGGGGCATTGCTGGAGACAGCACTGCAGGCTGGTGTCGAAGTCCGGACTGGTTCAGCCGTGACCGCGGCAGAGCCGGACGGGACTGTGCACCTGGAGCAGGGTCCAGCCGCGCGGGCCGACCTCGTCGTGCTGGCCGACGGTGTCCGGTCCGAGGCGGCGGCAAAGTCCGGGTTCGCCGTCGAGCGCGTGCGGCATGCTGACGGCATCACCCGCGTCCTGCTGGACCGCGAGGGCTTGCGCTCGGCAGATTGGGACGGCGTGCTGGACATGTACGACTACCGCTACCAACCGCTTCGTGTGCTCTATACCCCGTGCGGTGCTGACGCTTTCTACATATGTCTGATGGCACCAGCGGGAGACGGTCCCGGCGCGGCGCTACCGGTCGACGCCACGCTGTGGAGCCGTAGTTTCCCGCTCCTGGCCGACACATTTGCCCGCATTGGTGACCGCGGCCGCCATGACCGGTATGGCACCATCCGACTGGACTGCTGGTCGAGCGGGCGTATCGCCGTCGTCGGCGACGCCGCCCATGCCATGCCGTCCAGCCTGGGCCAGGGGGCAGGAGTGAGCATGCTCAATGCCGTCGAACTTGGTGAGGCGATGGCCTGCATGGGTGATGTCAGCTCCGGCCTGGCAGCCTGGGGTGCGAAGATGCGGCCGATCGTGGCGAGCTGGCAGCAGAAGGCCGAGGAGATTGCCTCTCAGCGCAGCCTGTCCACCACCAGGCATCCTGGCACCGATTTCGCGGCTGAACTCGTCACCCCTCTGGAGGCTGCTTGATGTCTGTGGTTCCCCGCGACGAATGGTTCTGGACGCTGGTAAAGGCCGTCGAACGGCAGCAGGCGGGCATCACGGACCGTATCGGCCGTCCCTGGGCGCAGCACTTCGAGCGTGTGGCGCTACGTGTCCTGTTTCGTAACCCTGGTGCCAGCCGGGCCCAGCTCGAAGCAGCCCTGCTGCACGACGCCTTCATGGACCGCGGTGGAGGGCAGGCCATGCTTGAAGAACTCGGCGTGTCCGACGAGGCGATTGCAATGATCCGGAAAACGACGCCGCCGCCCGATGCCGACTTCTACCGTGACTTCGAGGCAATCGGTCCGGCTGAATGCGAAAAGTATCTCGAATATGCCCACATCCTGGCTACTTCGGGCGAGCGCGTTGCGATCGAAATGAAGCTTGCCGACGTGACCGACACCATCGACGCATGCCGGGCCGGTGCGACCGAGGTGCTAGTTGGTCAATGGCGCAACCGCTACGAGCCGACCCGGCAAATCCTCGAAGCGGCGCTCAGTCCTATGGTTTGACCAATCGATCCACTCCTACCGCAAAGGTGGTGCGAACATCAGTCCGCCATCGCGCCATGACCGATTGTAGCCGCGCTCCACCCCGAGCGGTCCAAGATTACGCTCGAAGCTCTCGCCGTAGTTTCCAACCTGCGCCACCACGTTCAGTGCCCAGGCCGCATCCAGTCCCAGCATCTTGCCGAGATCACCGCTCTTGCCGACGAGGCGAAGCACGTTCGGGTCCTGGCTGGTGGACGCCTGATCCCGGATGTTGGATGAGGTCAAGCCTAACTCCTCCGCTGTCACCATCGCCCAGAAGCTCCAGCGCACGATCTCGGCCCAGCGCTCGTCGCCAGCACGGACGGCAGGCGCCAGCGGCTCCTTGGTCACCCGTTCCGGAAGCAGCCGAAACTCACCCGGCCGTGCCAAGGTCGAGCGGAGAGCGACCAATTGCGTGGAGTCGCTCGTCATCGCGTCGCAGCGACCGGCCAAGAACGCGTCCTTCATCTGCTCCACGGCCTCGAACGTCACGGGTTGGAATGTCAGGTGGTTGTGCGAGAAGAAGTCCTGCAGCCCCGCCATCGTATCCGTGCCTGCCTGGACGCAGATCGACGCCCCGCTCAACTCGGCAGCATGGACGACGTGGGATGCGCTCGGCACCAGGAACGCCTGGCCATCGTAGTAGTCGACCGCCGTGAAAACCAGGCCGAGTTGCGTGCTGCGCGTGTAGGTCCACGTGGCATTGCGGGCCAGCATGTCCACCTCTCCCGACTGCAGGGCGGTGAACCGCTGCACCGCGGTCAACGGCACATACTGCACCTTTCCAGCATCGCCCAGGGTCGCCGCGGCCACCGCCCGGCAGACATCAACGTCCAGCCCTCGATACACCCCTTGGCTGTCCGGCATGCTGAAGCCGGGGAAGCCCGCCGAGGTCCCGCACCGGACAGCGCCGCGAGCCCTGACGGCGTCCAGGGTCTGCGATTGGGCACGAGCCGGAGTCCAGGCCAGAAGCAGGAGGCAGGCGGCAGCAGCGGCGACAAGGTTTCTTCTGATCACGGATCGTCTCCGGTCTGAATGCAATGCGGTCAGGCGGCGGAGTGCCTCGCCAACTGGTCGAGGCTTTCCTGCAGAGCTTCGTCCAGGATCGTCGTCGCCCGGTCGATCTCGTCGTGGGACACGGTGAGCGGCGGGGCGATCCGCCACACGGAGCCCCGCTCCGGTCGGCGGCGAATGTTCATGCTCAAGCCCTTCTCGAAGCACTTCTGCGTCGTCAGCGCGCCAAGCTGATGCGCCGGAGCCTTGGAGGCGCGGTCCTGCACCAACTCCACGCCGATCAGCAGGCCGAGGCCGCGGATATCGCCAATGACTTCATGGCGCTGCTGCAGGTCCTGCAGCCGGTCGAGCAGGTAGGATCCCATCTGCCCGGCGCGGGCTACCAAGCCTTCCTGTTCGATCACCTTGAGGACGGCCAGTCCCACCTCGGCTGTCAGGGGATCGGACACATGGCTGGTGTAGAAGGTGAAGTGCCGCTCGTGCAGGACCTCTTCGATGGCCGCCGTCGTGGCCACCGCTGCCAGTGGCAGGCCGCCACCAAGGGTCTTCGACATGGTCATGATATCGGGCACGACGCCGAAATACTCCGACCCGGTCCGCGTGCCGATGCGGCCGAAGGCAGTCTGCGCCTCGTCGAAGATCAGCAACATGCCGCGTTCATCGGCGGCCCGGCGCAACGCCTGCATGAACGCGCGGGGTGGCACCAGAACGCCACCCGCGCTGATGACGGGCTCGACCATGATCGCGGCGCCACGTCCGGCGGACTGCATGTCGAACATCTTGAGCGCGAGCTCAAGGTTGGCGAGTGCTGCCGCTTCTTCGGTCGCAGCCGGGATGTAGGGGCGATAGGCGTTTGGCTCGGGGATGACGAACACGCCGGGTGCCGGAACGCCGTAACCCTTGCGGTCACTGGCCATCGACACGGTGCTGGCGCCGCCGGTGATGCCGTGCCACGACCCGCCCAGCGCCAGGATCTCGTAACCGTCGGTGTACATTTTCGCCATCCGTAGCGCGACCTCCGACGCCTCGGAGCCGGTGTTGATGAAGATTGTTTTGGTCAGATTGCCAGGCAGCCAATCCGTTGCCAGCGTCTGCGCCAGTTCAGCCACGACCTCGGGGATCATGCCGCTGAAGAAGTGGAAGGCTTTTTCACCGGCGCGATGAACTGCTTCTACGATCGCCGGGTGGTTGTGGCCGATTGTGGCGCACATCTGCCCCGAGGTGAAATCCAGGTATTCCCGGCCCTCGCTATCCTTGACGATGGTGCCCTTGGCTGACCGAAACAGGTTGGGGAACACGTCGCCGCCGTAGCGGACCAGGCACTCCTTAGCGGCGTCCTGCAAAGCCTGCGCCATTATGCTACTCCGTGTTGCTTGCCGACCGTGGGCGGGGCCTGCGCGCCCCTGGTGTGCTTGGATAGGAACAGCGTGCGATGGCTGCAAAATCGAAAAGCTCACCACCCGATGAGCTGGATGCACCGGCAGTGATCCGCGCGCGCCTGCCGCCCCTGAAAGCGCTGTATGCGTTCGAGGCCGCCTGTCGCCTCGGCAGCTTCGCGGCAAGCGCCAAGGAGCTTGGCGTCACTCCCTCGGCCATCAGCCACCAAATACAGCAACTGGAGACTTTCCTGGGTGTCCGGCTGTTCCAAAGGCAAGCCGGTCGTGCGAATCTGACCGGCCCGGGTCGGTCTTATGCGAGCGAGATCAACACCGCCTTCGCCGTTATCCTGAATGCGACGCGGGTTGTGGCGCCGCAGTCGCAGGCGGGACATCTGGTCATTGCCGCCAGCCCGAGCTTCGCAGCCAAATGGCTTCAACCGCGTCTATCCGGCTTCCTTGATGCCAATCCCGGGGTGAAGGTGCGGGTTTCGACGCTGACCGGACACGACGGACTGGAGAAGGAGCGCTGCGATATCGCGATCGTCTTCGGCCGTCCGCCGGTGGGAAAAGGCCAGGTCTCCCCATTGCTCGTGGAGCGCCTACAGCCGCTGTGCAGCCCCGAACTGGCCGCACGCCTTCATCTGCGCACCCCAGAGGACCTGGTCAGGGCGACGTTGATCCACTCTGCCAACGCGCTCACCTGGGCTGGTTATCTGCGGACCATCGGCAAAAGTGATTTAGGTCATGCCCAGGACCTATGGCTCGACCGCTCCACCATGGCGATAGAGGCGGCCGTCGCGGGATTGGGAGTCATCCTTGAAAGCGAGCTGCTGGCCGAGCAGGAACTGCGCGATGGCAGGCTTGTCGCTCCGTTCATGGGCGATGAGTTCGCAGTAGAAAACGAGTCGTATTTCCTTGTCCGACCAACCGGGTTTCGCAATAGCAATCACGTAAGACGGTTCGAAGAGTGGTTGCGGGCTTTGATTGCCGATGAAACAACACTCACCAGTCTACACAATAGCAGCAGCTTAGGGTCACCCTCACGCGCAATGCGCCTAAGGGGAAACTAGATAATTGTTGGTCGGCGCAGCTCCGGCTCCGTTAGACGCGTGAACGCCACCTCGCCCGCTTCCTCGATCCGTTCCTTGCCGATCGCCTCACCGGGTTCGGCGGCATTCCGCCAGTGCTTGTAGTCGTCCTCCGCAGCCCATCCGCATGCCTCCGCCAGCAAGTGAACCCAGTTCACAACGCGGAGGTCACGGCCACGCTCCAAGGCCACGAACTCGCGGTGGCAGGAGTGGAAGATCGTCACCACCGTATCGGCACCAGCCCGTGCCGCCGCCTCGACCACGGCGGACTGCACATCGGCCAACGCTCCCGGGACACCCGCAAGCGCCGAACACATGTGACCCGGCGCCCGCAACGGCTCGTCGAGCACCGTCAGGTTCGGGATCAGGCGCAGCAGGGCGGGCACGATCGTGTTGACCGGCACCCGTTTGTCGAAGCCGTGGTGCATGTGGACCAGTGCGCGCGCCGGTATGGCCTGCTGCAATAGCGGCTGCAGACGCACCCGCCTCTCCCACAACACCTCGGTGATGTGGGACGTCATGAAGGTCGGCGTTGTGACTGGCGCCATGAAGTCCTGCGCATTCATGTGGCAGGAAGGGCACCACGTAATCACGC
>CAXTWC010000119.1:0-1705 GCA_964247805.1 uncultured Acetobacteraceae bacterium
CGAGCTACAAGCCCGGCGAGTTCAACGCCGCCCGGCAGCGCATGGCCACCATGCCCCGCGGCGCCACGCTGATCGAGAACGCTATCTCGAGCGCGCCGGGCTTCACCATGGGCAATGTGCACGTGATGGCGGGCGTCCCCCGCATCATGCAGTCGATGTTCACCTGGCTGGCGCCGCAACTCGCCGGCGGGCCGCCGATCGTGTCCCGCGCGGTGCACGCGATGGGATTGCTGGAGGGCCGGGTGGCCGATGGGCTGCGCGCGGTGCAGGACCGGCATCCGGAGCTCGATCTAGGCTCGTATCCGTTCTACCGCCCGGCGGGCAATGGCGTGGCGTTGGTGGCGAAAGGCCCGGACGCGGCCGATGCCGAAGCCGCGATCGCCGAGGTCACGGCGTTGATCACCGGGATGGGGCTGGTGCCGGTGCCCGGCGAGCCGCCAGCCTAGAGCTTGTTCCGATCGAAGTGGATCGGAGGAAAGCTCTAGGTCTTTGTTTTGGGGAGCATCTTTATCCGATCGGTGAGCAAGGTCGATCGGATGATGCTCTAGCCGCACGGCTGCCGAGTCTTTCCGGCTTCGGGGCTTTCCGCAGCCGGGCGTTCTCAGATGTTCGGCGCGGCAAGCTCCTCCCGCACCGCGGACCGAAGATCGGCGAGGCGGAACGGCTTCTTCAGGCAACGCAAGGCGGGTTCGTCCCCGGGTAGCGCCGCCGACATGACGATGAACCGAAGATCAGGCCGGCTTGCGCGGGCACGTTCCACCAGAACCAGGCCAGATGCGCCCGGCATGTGGATGTCCGTGATGATGAGCTTGAGATCCAGGCGTTCCTCGACCACCTGCACCGCCTCACACACATCCCGCGCCTCGAGGACGTAAAATCCCGCTTTCTGAAGGTACTCGGAAAGGATCATACGGACCGACTGCTCGTCATCGACGATGAGAACGACGGGCGCGCTGTCTGTCTCGTTGTCTTCCATGGTTCCCTTCTGGGCCGAGACCCTGTCACGGCAGTCGTGCAGCGGTTCGGCGAGCCAGGCTCGCGTTCTATCGAGGCTGTGACGAGGCGTTGACCAGAGACAACGCGTCAACTCCGTCTCGGTCCTGCAGCAAAGCCTCGATACTCTCTGCAAGGTCAAGCCCGGACACCGGCTTGCTCATCAACCGCACATACTGACGGAACGCATAGTTGCGGAGGAATGCCTCCGCATCGGTTGTGTCTCCGGTCAGCAACACGATAGGAAGCCCGGGCGTCAAACAATGCAATCGAGAAATGATATCGTCAACCGGAAGGCCAGCTAACCAGTAGTCGGTGATGACCACGTCCAGCTTCTCTCCTGCGGCTATCCGGGCCACGGCGGGCTGGCCTTCCGCCTCGACCGCAACCGAAAAACCGAGCTTGCGGAGACTGCGGGCGATCACCTCCCGAACGTCCCCGCTATCTTCGATCAGGAGCACCTGCAGCGATGTTCTGCTCGCAGGGGCGGCGATCCTCGTGGACGCCGCGGCGCTACCATGCGCCGCCGCTTGCACGAACGGCCGGGTCGCTACTCGCTCCAATGGCAGCGTCGCTACTAGCTTCAAAGGCAGGGTCGCTACTTGCTCCACAGGCGGGGTCGCTACTTGCTCCACAGGCTGAGCCACTTCTTGCGCAACCGGAATGAACAGGCTCACCGTCGTGCCCTGGGCGGGTTTGCTGGCAATCGTCA
>CAXTWC010000119.1:1805-3854 GCA_964247805.1 uncultured Acetobacteraceae bacterium
ACCGGAATGAACAGGCTCACCGTCGTGCCCTGGGCGGGTTTGCTGGCAATCGTCATCTGGCCGCCCGACTTCTCCGCGAAGTCACGAGCCATCGCCAGTCCCAGGCCGGTACCCTTGCCGACCTCCTTCGTGGTGAAGAACGGTTCGGTCGCTCGCGCCAGGATCTCGGCCGGCATCCCGGTCCCGGTATCGGTGGCATCGATCCGGATATACTCAGCCCCCGAACCTCGATCGACAGCCGCGATCAACTCGGCCGACAGGGTGAAGGTCCCGCCCTCGCTCATGGCGTCGCGGGCATTGGTGCCCAAATTCATCAGCACGGTTTCCAGCTGCGCCTTGTCGGTCCAGATCCCAGGCAGGTCGGGCGGGACGTCGACAACGATGCGGATCCGCTTCGGCAGCGTGTGACGCAGGATATCGGCAACACCGTCCAGCAGCAGCGCCACGTTCGCTTCCGCCGCCTGCAGAGCTTCCTTCCTGCTGTACGACATCAGCCGTTGAACGACAGCCATGCCGCGCTTGACCTCTGCCTCCAGCATGACCGCCCAACGCTCGACGGCCCGGCCGTCATCGAGGTTCTCGAGAATCAGCGAGCCACAGCCGTCGACCACTTGCAGCACGTTGCCGAAATCATGCGCCACCCCGCTGGCGAGCGACCCCAGCGTCTCGAGCCGGCGAGCGTGCATCGTGCGCTCCCGGGCGAGTTCGAGTTCGGCAACCGCCTGCTCGACCCGGCTCTCCAGGCTGACATTCAGCAACCTAAGCCGCTCGTGCGCCGCAGCCTCGGCCGATTTGGCGGCGATCAACGTCGTGGCGGCGGCGTCGATCTCTCGCACAGCCGAAAGTCGCAGCCCGAACACCTTGCCGCCGCCGATCTCAGCCAACAGGCCAAGTCCTGCCGCAAGCCGCCGGGTCGTGGCCACGATGAGCACGATGCCGGGCAGACAGAGCAGTGCCGTGGCGAGCAGCATCCGCGCCACGTGGGCACGCACCGATGGACTGATGGAGCTATCGGACGCGTTCACCATCACGGTGAATCCGGTGACGCGCGAGTGGGCGAATGCGATGCTGCCCGGCACTGCGGCCCCCTCCGGCAGCCGGAACAGCCCGCTCTCGGCCTTGCTGGTTTCTTCCACCACGAATGCGGCGACAGGTTGCCCGACCCGGTTGACCAGACGTTGGCTTCCCGCCACGACCGTGCCATTGCGATCGCTGACCTCGATCGCAAGGCCCACAGGAAACACCCCGGTGAACAGTTCTTCCACCACGCGGGACGCTTGCATCGAGTAGATGATGCCATACGTGCTGGCGGCCGGCGTAAACGGCAGCGTCATCGGCCGAACGATCGCGATCCGCGGGATGCCGGTTCGCGGGCCGCGATAGAGGTTCGTCACCCCGGAGACGTGGGAACGCAACAGGTCCAACAGATACCCTGGTGGGATAACCGTCGACGCCTGCCCCGGACGCTCCGGCACAAGTGTGTTGAGCAGCACGGCACCATCGGTGGACGCAATGGCGAGGAGATCCCCATCCGGGAGATCGACCGCCCGCAGCGCGTCGCCAATCCGGTCTAGATCGCCGTCCAACAGGTTTGCGGATGCAATGACGCTGCCGAGCAACGCCTGGGTGTCACCAACGTGGTGATCGAGCAACGCGGCGAATGTCTGGGCCTGCAGCTGCAGCGCCTCACCGGCATGCCCACGCTCCTCCTGCACCACGTTCCAAATGCCGTAGACGGCGACGCCAACCAGAGGAATCGCGATAGAGGCGACAAGTCCTAGGAACAACCATCGAAGCGAAATACTTGTCTTAGCTAAAGCTGCCAACAGCGGCGGACGAATCCATCGAACTTCGGTATCTTGTACTTGCTTACCACCCAAAATACCTCATTCAACTCCAGAATAAACATTTGTTAAGGCCGCTACGTTCGGCTACATATTGATAACGAATACGATAGTGGTAGCTGAACAGCAAGCAATGAATCTGCCACGATCAGGAATTGATCTGCAGACGATCTCCGCTGTGTTTACCAACCCGAAAGATTACTTA
>CAXTWC010000119.1:3954-17197 GCA_964247805.1 uncultured Acetobacteraceae bacterium
CTTCGCTCGCATGATTCGTCTTCGCCGGACCGGCCCGCCTGACCGGCACCGCGGGCATCGCCGCTATCACCGCCAACGGCTACCCTGGGCGCCATCGCCGAAGGGCAGTTCGACCACGCCGGGGTGGAGCCGCACGAGTGCCGCTGACTTCAGCTTGTAACAATTGGGAGGCGGGTCCATCTGCTGCCCATGTTGAACCTATCCCGCCTGCTGCTCGTCCCGGTTGCCGCCGCCGCCCTCGGCCTGGCATCTCCAACCTTGGCGGCGCCAACCTTGCCCTCCGAGGTCACCCCCGCCGAATGCCCGGCGACGCCGGTGCGGGTCGTGCGGTCCACCGGTATGTGGACCGACTATGTCGGCACGGTTGACGGGATCCCCGACCTCTGCCGCCTAGACCGTCCGGATGGCTCGGGTGGTCGCTACTATGCCGGCCAGTGGCGGAGCGATTGGCCCGGCGCAGGGGATGCCTATCCGGCCATTCGCACCGCCCTGCTCGGCGGCAAGGGCACCCGGGCCAGCTTCACCACCCGGTCGATCCCCGGCTGGCAATGGCACGACACCATCATCAACCAGGGCACCACGACGCTGATCGTGGGCGGCCAGCCCTATACGACGTTGATGCTGGTGCATGAACGCGACGGCTTCGACGGGAACACCTACCACTCCATCATCACCGTGTGGCGGGACGTCGCGACGGGGGTGGCGCTGAAAGTCGTCGAAGACCAGATTTCGGGCGAATCGTATGGGCCCGACACGACGTGGACGGCGACCCAGGTCATACCGCTCCCCGCTAGCTGAGGCGCTACATCCGCCGCACCGGGATCGTCCAGGCCATTGTCAGCCCGAGCGCTCCAAAGGCCGCTATTGCCAGGAACGCCGAGCGGAAACCGTCGCGGATCTCCGCCGACACCAGTGCCCGGCGCGCGGCATCCAGCCCCTGCATCGCCGCCGGGCCGCGCTCGACCATCTGCGCGAACAGGGTCGCGGTGCCCCGGTCGGTAGCCGCCAGCACCGCGAACAGCACCGCGCCCACAGCCGCCGTGCCGAACGCCGCGCCGACCGAGCGGCTGAACTGCACCGACGCCGCCGCCGCGCCCAGGTTGGCGCGTCCGGCGACCAGTTGCACCGTCAGCTGAACGACCGGCATCGCCGTACCCAGGCTGATCGAATACACCACGAACAGCACCGGAACCGCGGTATTGGACAGGCGCGGCGCAAATAGCCCCAGCACCAGCAGCGCCGAGATGGTGATCGCCAGCCCGATCGAGGGAAAAATCGCCGTCCGCTGCGTCTTGGCCATCATGCGCCCGGTGAACATCGAGCCGAACGCGATCCCCGCCGTCATCGGCAGCAGCATCAGCCCAACCTGCCCCGGGCTGATCCCGCGCACCACCTGCAGCCAGATCGGCACGAAGGTGACCATCGAGACCAGCATGGCCCCCACGCAGGCCGCCATCAGGTCACTGCGCCAGATCGGCGCCTGGCGCAGCAGGTGCAGCGGCAGCAAGGGGCTGGCAGCCCGGCGCTCCTGCCGCAACAGCAACAACAACGCCGTGACCGACACGGCGAGCAACACGCCCACCAGGGGCAACGAGGCCAGGTCGAACTGCTGCAACCGCTCCAGCGCCACCAGCAGGGGTGTGATGAAGCTGGCGAACAGCACCACGCCGGCGAAGTCGAACTGCAGCCGCCCGCCAGTTCCGGCCCGGTTGGGCAGCCGCAGCGCGAGCAGACCGGCGCCGATCCCCAGCGGCAGGTTGATCAGGAACACGGAGGGCCAGCCGAATTGCTGCGTCAGCCAGCCGCCGGCCACTGGGCCGAAGGTGGAGGAGGCCACGAAGATAGACGCCAGGTAGCCCTGGTAGCGGCCCCGTTCCCGCGGCGGCACCACCTCGCCGACCAGCGCCTGGCTGGTGGTCATCAAGCCACCGCCACCCAGGCCCTGCAGCACCCGGGCCGCAGTGAGCCACAGGACGGTCGGCGCCAGCGCGCAGGCCAGCGACGCGGTCACGAACAGCCCCATCGCCACGAACAACAGCCGCCGCCGACCCAAGACGTCGCCCAGCCGGCCATAGACCGGGGCCGCGATCGTGGTGGCAACCAGGTAGGACACGACCACCCACGACACCCGCTCCACATCGCCGAGCGACCCGGCGATCGCCGGCAATGCGGTGGCCACGATGGTCTGGTCGACCGCCGCCATGAACATCGGCAGCATGATGGAGGGGAACACGGTGAAGAACAGGGCGCGGGCGGAGGGCTCGGCGCCGCTTGCGGGCGCTTCTTCGGCGAAGGACGACATGTCAGCACCATCTGCCCGGTCGGCATAACGGGACACCGCGGCCGCGTTCACGAATGGGTGAGCGCCTTGAGAGCGGTGCGGGTCTGGACGGGGCTGGCTCCCGCTTCGATACAGGGGAGGCAATGATGGAAATCCTCCCACTCGACGGCCTGCCCCCAGCACGACGGCGGTGGGCAGTGGTCACCGTGATCGTGGCCGTGTCCATGGCCTCGCTCGACACCTCCATCGCCAACGCGGTGCTGCCGACCATCGCCGTGGACGTGCACGCGACCCCGGCGGCTTCGATCTGGGTGGTGAACGCCTACCAACTCGCCTTGGTGGCCTGCCTGCTGCCGTTCTCCTCGCTCGGTGAGATCTACGGCTACCGCCGGGTCTACACGTACGGGTTGATGGTGTTCACCGTCGCGTCGTTGATCTGCGCCCTGAGTTGGTCGCTGCCGACCCTCACCGCCGCGCGAGTGCTGCAGGGCGTGGGTGCCGCGGGCATCATGAGCGTCAACACGGCGCTGATCCGCTTCATCTACCCGGCGCGGAACCTGGGCAAGGGCGTCGGGCTGAACGCGCTGACGGTGGCGTGCTCGACCGCCCTTGGCCCGACCGTGGCGGCCGGTATCCTGTCGATCGCGTCATGGCAGTGGCTGTTCGCCATCAACGTGCCGCTGGGCGGCCTGGCCCTGATGCTGGCCACGCGCTTCCTCCCCGCCACGCCGCGCGCCACCCACCGGTTCGACCTGACCAGTGCGGTGCTGAACGCGGGCACGTTCGGGCTGCTGATCCTGGGCATCGGCGAGGGGGCCCACAGCGCCTCCCCGATCACGACGGCGGCGGTGCTGTGCGGCGCTGTGGTGCTGGGTGCGCTGCTGGTGCACCGCCAACTCGGGCTGTCGGCGCCGATGTTGCCGGTGGACCTGTACCGGCGGCCCTTGTTCGCCTTATCCTCGGCGACCAGCACCTGCTCGTTCGCGGCCCAAGGGCTCTCCTTCGTCTCCCTGCCCTTCTACTTTCAGAGCGTGCTGGGCCGATCGGCGGTGGAGACCGGGTTGCTACTGACCCCTTGGCCGGTGATGACGGGCCTGATGGCGCCGATTGCCGGGCCTTTGTCGGACCGTTACCCGCCGGCGATCCTGGGGGGCATCGGCATGATGATCCTGTGCACGGGGCTGAGCCTGATGGCCACGCTGCCGGCGCATCCGGATACCATCGGCATCGTGTGGCGCATGATGATCTGCGGCGCCGGGTTCGGGTTCTTCCAGTCGCCCAACCTGAAGGCGATCATGTCCGCCGCCCCGCCCGAGCGCAGCGGTGGCGCCAGCGGCATCATCGCGACGTCCCGCCTGGTCGGGCAGTCCACCGGCGCGGCCCTGGTAGCGCTGTGCTTCGGCATCTCCGCCATGCACGGCCCGGCCTTGGCGCTGACTCTGGCCGCCTGCTTCTCGGGCGCCGCAGGAATAGTCAGCTTCTCCAGGCTACTAGCCCGCTAGACCCAAGTTCCTCCCCCGTCCTTAACGGGGGCGGTGGCGGCGCAGCCGACAGAGGGGGCACGCACCGCTCCCCCTCCCATCATGCGTCGCACGGTCCCCCTCCCCCGTGAAAAGCGGGGGAGGAACTAAGCAGCTAGACCCCGCCCCAGACCTCTTCCGCCACCTCGACGCACAACTGCAGCTTGGCCCATTGCTGATCCTCCGACAGAGCGTTGCCTTCCTCGGTGCTCGCGAACCCGCATTGCGGGCTCAGGGCCAGCTGCTCCAGCGGCAGATACTTCGCGGCAGCATCGATGCGGCGCTTCAGCTCGTCCTTGCTCTCCAGCTCGCCGGTCTTGCTCGTCACCAGCCCGAGCACCACCACCTTACCGCCCCGCGGCACGAACCGCAGCGGCTCGAACCCGCCGGCCCGGTCGCTGTCGTATTCCATGAAATAGCCGTCCACCCCGATCTGATTGAACAGCACCTCAGCCACCGGCTCGTAACCGCCACTGGCCACCCAGGTGGATTTGAAGTTGCCCCGGCACAGATGCATCGACACCGTCATATCCGCCGGCCGCCCCTCGATCGCGCGGTTCAGCATGCTGGCGTAGGTCTCCAGCAGCCCCTCCACATGCTCCCCGCGCGCCTTCAGCCCCTCGATCTGCTGCGGATCGCACAGATACGCGATGTTCACCTCGTCCAGCTGCAGGTACTTGCACCCGGCGGCGGCGAAGGCCTGCACCGCGTCGTGATACGCCTCGCCCAGATCGTGGAAGAACTCGGCCAGGTCCGGATACGTCGCCGCGTCGATCGCCCGCCGCCCACCGCGGAAATGCACCACCGAGGGCGACGGGATGGTCTGCTTGGCGATCGCACCGTGCACATGCGACGCGACGAAGCGGTAGTCGTCCACGAACACCGGCTTGCGCCAACGGACCTTACCGGTGACCTTCAGCGACATCGGCAGCACGGCGCCCTTGAACGCGACCTTGTCCTCCGGCTCGTACATCTCCACGCCATCGAGGCCGCTGACGAAGTCGTAATGCCAATACGCCCGGCGGTACTCGCCATCGGTGGCAGCGCGCAGCCCAATTGCTTCCTGCCGGGCGATCGCCGTCTTGATGCAGTCATCCTCGACCGCCCGCAGTTCCGCGGCCGTCATGATACCGGACGCCGCCGCCTTGCGCGCCTCCCGCAGGCTGCTGGGCCGCAACAGGCTACCCACGTGGTCGGCCCGGAAGGGCGGGCGGGTGCGTGCAGCAACGGTCGGCTCGATCGTCTCGGACATGGTTTGGCCCTCCCCTGGCAGTGTTGCACCGATCTTAACCGCTTCACGCCGGATCGCTACCGTCACGGTCCCCGTCACATTGCGGCAACAAAGCGGGCGCACACGCGCGCTCCGTCGATCGGGAGTCATCATGCCACGCTTGTCTATTGCCCTCGTGATCCTCCTGGCCGGGTGCGCCGCGCACTACGATCCCCCGGTCGTGGGCGATCGTGACAACCCGAAATTCCAGGCCGACCTGGTGCGCTGCCGCAAGCAGGCCTCGACCGCCGCGTCCAAGAAGGCGAATGCCACCCCGCAATCAGCCGTCGCCGCGGTGTTCGACTCTGGGGATCAGGAACGCAAGGACCTAGTGGCCTGCATGCAGAGCCGCGGCCACCCTTTACGCACGCCAACCTAACGTCTCGCTCACCCGTCCGCGGGAGAGGAGGCTAGCCCACGAACTCGCGCCCCATCGCCAGATACTTCTCCCGCCGCCGGGCGATCAGCGTCGGCCCGTCCTGACCCGCCAACCCGGCGAGTGCACCCGAAACCGCCTCCGCCACGCTCGCCAACGCCGCCGCCGGGTCTCGGTGAGCCCCACCCAGCGGTTCGGCTATCACACTGTCCACCAGCCGCAGCCCCTTCAGATCCTCCGCCGTCAGCCGCAGCGCCTCCGCCGCCACCGACGCCTGCGCCGCGTCGCGCCACAGGATCGAGGCACACCCCTCCGGCGAAATCACCGAGTAGATCGCGTGCTCCAGCATCAACACCCGGTCCGCCGCCGCCAGCGCGATGGCACCACCGGAGCCACCCTCCCCGATGATGGTGGCCACCACCGGCACCGGCGCCTGCAGGCACGCCTCGATCGAGCGTGCGATCGCCTCGGCCTGGCCCCGCGCCTCCGCCTCGATGCCGGGAAACGCGCCGGCGGTATCCACGAAGGTGAGCACCGGCAGTCCGAACCGCCCGGCCAGCTCGATCAGCCGGCGCGCCTTGCGGTAGCCCTCGGGCTTGGCCATGCCGAAATTGTGCCGCACCCGGCTGTCGGTATCGTCGCCCTTCTCGGTGCCGATCACCACCACCGGCCGCCCCTTGAACCGCCCCAGCCCGCCGACCACCGCCGCGTCCTCGGCAAACGCACGGTCCCCGGCAAGCGGCGTGTAGTCCGTGATCAACGCGTGTAGGGTGGCGAGCGCCTTGGGCCGGTCCGGATGGCGGGCGACCTGCGCCTTCTGCCAAGGCGTGAGGCGGGCGTAGGTGGCCCGCAGTTGCTTGTCGGCCTTGTCGGTGAGGCGAGCGATCTCCTCGGCGATATTGATGCCGCCGGGCTCCTGCATCTGCCGGAGTTCTTCTATTTTCCCTTCGAGCTCGGCGATGGGTTTCTCAAAGTCCAGGTACGGGCGCATGGCGGGGCGGTGTAGCCACTATGCCAAACTGCGGCTAGTCCATGGCCTTGCACCGCCGTAAGGTTCGCCCATGACGATCAAAGGCCAGGCCTACATCGTAGGCGCATTCGAGCACCCCACCCGCAAGGCACCGGACAAATCCGTCGCCCAGTTGCACGCCGAATCCGCCGCCGGCGCGCTCGCCGATGCCGGGCTCACCAAGGACGACGTGGACGGCTATTTCTGCGCCGGAGACGGACCCGGCATGGGGCCGGTCAACATGGCCGACTACCTCAACCTGCGCCTGCGCCACCTGGACAGCACCGATCTCGGCGGCTGCTCCTACATCGCGCACGTCGCGCACGCCGCGGAGGCGATCGCCGCCGGCCGCTGCGAGGTGGCACTGATCACCCTGGCTGGCCGCCCCCGCAGCGAGGGCCACTCCGGCGCCAACGCCCGCCCCGCCGCCCCCAACGTGCCGGATGCGCCGTGGGAGCTGCCGTTCGGCCCGTCCACCCCCAACGTCTACGCCATGTGCGCCATGCGCCACATGCACCAGTTCGGCACCACCTCCGAACAGCTCGCATGGATCAAGGTCGCCGCCAGCCACCACGCGCAATACAACGAGCACGCCATGCTGCGGGACGTGGTGACGGTGGAGGAGGTGGTCGCCTCCCCCATCATCGCCGACCCGCTGCACCGGCTGGATTGCTGCGTGGTCAGCGACGGCGGCGGCGCCCTGGTGGTGACCAGCGCCTCGGTCGCGAAAGGCCTGAAGCGCCCCTTGGTGCGGCTGATCGGCGCCGGCGAGGCGATGAAGGGCCAGATGGCCGGCGCGGTGGACCTGACCTATTCCGGCGCCGTGTGGTCCGGACCGCGCGCGTTCGAGATGGCGGGGGTAAAGCCCGCCGATATCCAATACGCCTCGATCTACGACAGCTTCACCATCACCGTGCTGATGCAACTGGAGGATCTCGGCTTCTGCGCCAAGGGTGAGGGCGGCCGGTTCGTGATGGACGGCAACCTGATCAGCGGCGTCGGCAAGCTCCCGTTCAACACCGACGGCGGCGGGTTGTGCAACAATCACCCGGCCAACCGCGGCGGCATCACCAAGGTGATCGAGGCCGTGCGGCAGCTGCGCGGCGAGGCTCACCCCAAGGTGCAGGTGCCAAACTGCACGTTGGGAATGGCGCATGGCACCGGCGGCCTGCTTGGGAGCCGGCATGGCTCGGCCACCCTGATCCTGGAGCGTTGCTGATGGACCGTGTTCTCCCCGCCCCGCCGATCGACCCCGAGAGCGCCGCGTTCTACGCCGCCGCGAAGGAAGGCCGCTTCCTGATCGGGCGTTGCAGCGGGACGGGACAGTATTTCTGGTATCCGCGTGCCGTCTCCCCGTTCGATTTCGGCCCTACCACGCTGGAGCCGGCTTCCGGGAAAGGCGTGATCTACAGCTTCAGCACGATGCGCCGGGTCAACCCGATGTTCACGATCGCCTATGTGACGCTGGAGGAGGGTCCCACGATGATGACCAACCTCGTGGATTGCGATCCGGACGCGCTGAAGATCGGCCAGCCAGTGACGCTCGTGTGGAAACCCGCCGCCGACGGCACCCCCGTCCCCTGCTTTACCCCGACCTAACCACACACATCTGAGAGCCCTCTCCCCCCCGGAGAGGGTTGGGTAAGGGAGCTACGCTAGCTGGGAGCACCACCCCAACCCTCTCCCAGGGGGAGAGGGAGAAGAAAAACAAGGGAAAGCGCCATGGACCTAAACGACTTACCCGACGAAGACTTTCGCACCACCGTCCGCGATTTCGTCCAAACCAACTTTCCCCCCGAGTTGCGCAACCCGCCCCACCGCCTCCACTGGGCCGAGGCCAAGCCCTGGTACATGACGCTGTCAAAGCAAGGCTGGCTCGCCCCCGCCTGGCCGCGCGAGTACGGCGGCATGGGGCTATCCGCCGCCAAACAACTGATCCTCATGGAAGAATACGAACGTCACGGCGTCGCCCGCACGCCCGACCACGGCATCGTATTGCTCGGCCCCCTGCTCATCCGCTACGGCACCGAGGCGCAGAAACAACGCTTCCTCCCCCGCATCCTGTCCGGCGAGGACATCTGGTGCCAAGGCTACAGCGAACCCGGCGCCGGCTCCGACCTCGCTGGACTACGCACCGAAGCAATACTCGACAAAGATGAATGGGTGGTGAACGGCCAGAAGACCTGGACCACCCTCGCCTCCGACGCCAACTGGATCTTCCTGCTGGTTCGCACCGACAAAACCGTGAAGAAACAGGAAGGTATCTCCTTCCTCCTCGTCCCGCTCGACCAACCCGGCGTCACCGTCCGCCCGATCATCAACCTCGAGATGCACGACGAATTCTGCGAGGTGTTCTTCGACGACGTGCGCGTGCCCAAGGACAACCTGGTCGGCCAGGTCAACCAGGGCTGGACCATGGCTAAGGCGCTGCTCGGCTTCGAACGCATCTTCCTCGGCTCCGCACGCCAATCCGCCTACGCGCTCACCCGGCTCCGTCAACTGGCCGAGCGCATGGGCGTGCTGGACGACCCGACCTTCGCCGACCGCTACACCCAGCTCCGGCTCGACCTCGCCGACCACAAGGCACTGTTCGAGGTGTTCGCCGAGAAACTGCGCAGTGGCGAGACGCTCGGCCCCGACGTGTCGTTGCTTAAGATCCACCAGAGCGAGCTATACCAACGCATTACCGATGTGATGCTGGAGATCTCCGGCGAGCATGCCGGCCTGCTGGACCCGATCGGCGGCAACCGCGAGCTGCATCCCTCCGGCATGTTCATCCAGGCGCGTCCCACCACGATCTACGGCGGCACGTCCGAGATCCAGCGCGGCATCATCGCGAAGAACGTGCTGGGCCTGCCGGGCTGACCCGGTTCGACGACACCTTCCGCCAGCGCCTGCGCGAGCTGTTCGAGTGGCGGCGGGACGTGCGCCACTTCCGCCCGGACCCACTCGACCCGGCGGTCTTGGACAGTCTGCTGGCGGTCGCCTGCCTCGCGCCCTCGGTCGGGCTAAGCCAACCTTGGCGCTTCGTCACCGTCGATGATTCCGGCCGCCGCGCCGCGATCCGCACCAATTTCCTGGCGTGCAACGCCCAAGCGCTCACCGATCAGCAAACTGGACGCGCTGGGCGCTACGCGCGGCTGAAACTCGCCGGGCTAGACGAGGCGCCCTGCCACCTCGCCGTATTCGCCGAAAGCGAGCCGGAGCAAGGCGGTGGTCTCGGACGGCAGACCATGCCCGAGACCACGGCGTATTCTGCGGTTCTGGCTATCCATACACTTTGGCTGACGGCGCGGGCGGCCGGATTAGGGCTCGGCTGGGTGTCGATCCTGGATCCGGAAGCGGTGCGCCGGGTGTTGGACGTGCCTGCGTCCTGGGGGTTGGTGGCCTATCTCTGCCTGGGCACGCCGGCAACGCAGGAGGATACCCCCGAGTTGGAACGAGAAGGCTGGGAGTGGCGTCGCATGGAGCCGGTGATGCTCCGGCGCTGACACGGTGCAACGACCGCGGGCCAGGCCAGTTACATCGATATGGACTGGAACACGCGTCTCGGCCTCGGTTCGGAGGCTCCGAAAACTCGACCGCCGCTAGTGAGTCTATTCCTGGCCTACGTGGCGATGGTGCCACTCGTGGCTGGTGCGGTCGCAGCCGTCATGTTGCGAGGTCCGGTCGACGCATTGATGATCCACCTCGCGGTCGTTTGGGCTGGAGCGTTGCTGTGCTTCTTCGCCGGCGTGCATCGCGGCCTGAGCTTTCGCCAACCCGGCGGCCCAATGGTTCGACAGCTTGGCGGTATGTTGCTGCTGTTCAGCCTGGGCGTCGTGTCGTTGCTGTCGCCGTGGCCGGGCCCAGCCCTGGTTCTACAACTCGCTGGGTTCGCCAGCATGGCCGTGCTCGACCCGATCGCCGCCCGACATGGGGAGGCGCCGCGGTATTTCGCACGGCTACGCCCGGTTCAGCTCCTCATCCCGCTCGCGAGCTTGGGGGTCGTATTGTGGTGCGTGATTGCGCGCAGAGTGATGTAGCCCGCCGCCCTAGTTCCTCCCCCCGGCTTCGAAGGGGAGGATCTGAGGACGTTATCGACCGGTTAGGATACGTTCCACCAATTGCTTAACCGTGGGGATGAACCCGTTGGAGTAGAACGGATCGGACGCAAACCGATACGCATTATGCCCGCTGAACATCAGGTTGTTGTCCAACGCCACCGGCTCACCCCGATCATCCCGAACAGCCTGCAACGTCTTCTGAATACAGAAGCTGCGGGGATCCGCCTTCTTCCCCGTCGTGAACCCGGCGTCGTGCTGCGACCAGTTCGAAAACCGGCACTGACTCAGACATCCCATGCAATCCGTCTGGTCCTGCAGGATCAACCCTGCCCGCTCCGGCGTCACGAACACCAGCGTGCTGTCCGGCGTGCGCAGTGCCTCGGTAAAGCCGTCGCGCACCCAGCGCTCCGCCCGGCCCAGATCCATCGGCGTCAGGTAAACGATGCGCTGACGCGGCCCCACCCCGAAAGCCGCGGTGTGCTCACCCACCGGCTCCATCGTGTAGGCAACCTGGTGCTCGCTCCGCTCCCGCAGCTCCTGGATATAGCTGTTGTTAACCGCCGAGGAGTAAAAGCCGGTCGGACTGAACTTATTGAGGAAGACGTCGCCCTCCTTCAACGTCAGCAAACGCTGCTTCCAGGCATCACCGATCGGGCTCTCCCGCGTCAGCAACGGCCGCGTACCGAACTGGAAGGCGATCGGGCCCAATTCGGGGTTGTCGATCCAGTGCTCCCACTCCTCGAGCCACCAGACGCCACCGGCCATGATGATCGGCGTGTCACCCAAGCCGAAACTGCGCATCAGCTTGCGTAGCGCCAACACACGCGGGAACGGATCCTCCGGCTTCTCCGGATCCTCGCCATTGGTGAGGCCGTTATGGCCGCCCGCAAGCCAGGGATCCTCGTAGACCACACCGCCGAGCAGGTTGGCGGCCTTGGAATACGCCCGCTTCCACAGCGCGTTAAACGCCCGCGCGGACGACACGATCGGGTAGTAGTGCACGCCGAACTTGGCCGCGATGTCACTCAGCCGGTATGGCATCCCCGCCCCGCAGGTCAGCCCGTGGATCAACCCCTTGGCACCCTCGAGCACCCCGGTGATCACCCGCTCGGCCCCGCCCATCTCCCACAGGATGTTGGCGTGGATGCGTCCCTGCCCGCCCGAAAGCTCGTGCGCCTGCTGGGCCTGCGCGATGCCGCCACGGATGGCGAAATCGATCAGTTCCTCGTGCCGCTCCCGACGGGTACGCCCGTGATACATCTGCGGCTCGCGATGGCCGTTCTCGTCGTAACTGTCGGCGTTGACCGCACTGAACGTGCCAGCCCCGCCCGCCTGCGCCCAGTGACCGGACGACACTCCGGTGGACACGGACACGCCCTTGCCACCCTCCACAAGGGGAAGCACATCCACTCCGCCCATGCGGATCGCATTAATCGACTTCATGCCCCGCTAAGTCCCTGGACTGAAACAAACGGTAATATGAGGGGGTGTAGCAACTTTTGCTAGAGGAGTTTGCGGGAGCTTTCGCCCCCGCGCCCCATTAGGGAACGATCGTCCCCTGGATGCCTTGCAAAAGTGGCTAAGCGGCATCGGCCTCGCGCGACGGACGGCCTTTGGAGCCGACTTTTTCGCTGATGTCCTCGCCTGTGGCCTGATCCACCACACGCATGGACAGCTTGACCTTGCCGCGATCGTCGAAGCCCAACACCTTGACCTTGACGCTATCGCCCTGCGCCACGATGTCGGTCGTCTTGTTGACCCGGCCTTGGCTGAGCTCGCTGATGTGCACCAGGCCATCGCGCGAGCCGAGGAAGTTCACGAACGCGCCGAACTCGGCCGTCTTGACCACCTTGCCGTTGTAGATCACGCCGATCTCCGGCTCCGCCACGATGCCGCGGATCTTGTCGATCGCCGCCTGGCTGGCTTCCTCGGTGGTCGCCGCGATCTTGATCGTGCCATCGTCCTCGATGTCGATCTTGCAGCCGGTCTGCTCCACGATCTCGCGGATCACCTTGCCGCCGGTGCCGATGATCTCGCGGATCTTCTCCTTCGGCACGGTGATCATGGTAATGCGCGGCGCCGTTGCCGCCACATGGCCACGCGAGCCGGACAGACCCTTGGCCATCTCGCCCAGGATGTGCAGCCGGCCCTCACGCGCCTGTTCCAGCGCCGTCTTCATGATCTCGAAGGTGATGGACGTGATCTTGATGTCCATCTGCAGGCTGGTGATGCCCGCATCGGTGCCCGCCACCTTGAAGTCCATGTCGCCGAGATGATCCTCGTCGCCAAGGATGTCGGACAGCACGGCGAACCCGCGATCTTCCTTGATCAGCCCCATCGCGATCCCGGCGACCGGACGCTTCAACGGCACACCGGCATCCATCAGCGCCAGCGAGCTGCCGCATACCGTGGCCATCGAGGACGAACCGTTGCTCTCGGTGATCTCGCTGACCACACGGAGCGTGTACGGGAAGTCCGTCTTGGACGGCAGCAACGGCCTCACCGCGCGATACGCGAGCTTGCCGTGTCCGATCTCGCGACGGCCCGGGCTGCCCATACGCCCTGCCTCACCAACGGAGTAGGGAGGGAAGTTGTAGTGCAGCATGAAGTGCGAACGGCTCTCGCCCTCGAGCGAGTCGATGATCTGCTCATCCTGCCCGGTGCCGAGCGTCGCCACGCAGAGCGACTGCGTCTCGCCGCGGGTGAACAGCGCCGAGCCGTGCGCGCGCGGCAGGATGCCG
>CAXTWC010000120.1:0-17141 GCA_964247805.1 uncultured Acetobacteraceae bacterium
CGGGCATTCGCTACTACTGCGACTGGTTCCACGACGACCAGCCGTTCCCGATGCGGGTGCGTTCCGGCAGCCTGCTGACGATGCCATACTCGATGGACCTGAACGATGGCTGGAATTTTCGTGGACCCATGGAGGCGGAGGAGTTCGCCGACCAGGTCATCGCGCAATTCGACCAGCTCTACGAGGATGGCGCCCAGAGTGGCCGGGTGATGTGCCTGCCACTGCATCCCTTCGTGCTGGGCCAGCCGCACCGGATCGGGCATTTGGACCGTGCACTGCGCCACGTGCTGTCGCGACAGGAGGTGTGGCAGGCCACGGGAGCCGAAATAACCGAATGGTTCACCGCGCATCATCTGCCAGCCCTGCAGGCGCGGCTGACGGAGCGTGGGCTGTGACCATCCGCGCACCCGGTATGGACCACGCGCACTACGCCTTCCTCCCGTCGCCGTCCCGAGCGCGGATCACCTGGCCCGGCGGTGCACGGCTGGCTGCCTGCGCCGTGCTATATGCCGAAGATTGGGAACTGGCTCCGCCCGCGGACGCCCGGCGCGATCCCCGCTTCAACGACGCCGCCGGGTATTACGCGCCCGACTATCGGACCCATAGCTGGCGCGAATACGGCAATCGCATCGGTATCTTCCGCATCCTCGACTTGTTCGACCGGCTGCAGCTCCCTTGCACCGTTGCGCTCAGTGCGTCGCTTTGTACCCGCGCGCCGGCCTTGCTGGAGGCATTGCTGTCGCGCGGGTGCGAGATCGCCGCCCATGGCACGCATGCCACGCGAATGCTGACCAGCGCGATGGACGAACAGGCTGAACGCGACGCGATCGCGGCCTCCCTCGACACGATCGAGGCGGCAACTGGAACTCGGCCGATCGGGTGGGTGGGTCAGGATTACGGCGAGTCACACCGTACGCCCAAATTACTCGCGCAAGCCGGATTGCACTACGTGGCGGACTGGCCGAATGACGACCAACCATACCTCATGCAGGGAGGCCTGGTGTCGCTGCCTAATCAAGCGGAGTGGGACGACGTGCAATTGCTCTGGCATCGTCGGGTGCCATTGCACCGTTACGCCGGGTTGGTGACGGATGCCTTCCGCGTCCTGCTGGAGGAAGGGGGATCGTCGGGCCGGTTCTTCGGGCTACATATCCATCCCTGGTTGCTCGGCGCGCCCCACCGTTTCCAGCAACTCGTGGCAGCTCTGACACCGCTTCGTGCCGCGCCAGAGGTTTGGTGGACGACGCAGGGCACGGTCGCGGCCTATGTCAAGGAGAATCCTACTATGTTCGGCCCGGCCTAATGAACTCTCCGCTCTGGTCCCTCGGGCTCGCGGGCACGCAGGCGGCCTACCGAGCGGGGCAGGTAACGCCCACCGAGGTGCTGGAGGCGGTCCTCGCGCACATGGCGGCGGTCGAGCCAGTGCTGAACGCGTTCGCCTGCATCGACGAGGCGGGTGCCCGGGCGGCGGCTGCGGCCAGCACTGAACGGTGGCGTCGCGGCATACCGGCCGGCACGCTCGACGGCGCTGTGTTGAGCATCAAGGACAACATCACCGTGGCCGGGCTCCCTTGCGCCTGGGGCTCGGAGTTGTTCCGTGACTTCGTTCCTCCCACCGACGAGCTACCCGTCGCCCGGCTGCGCGCCCAAGGTGCCGTACTGCTGGGCAAGACCAACGTATCCGAGTTCACCCTGGGCCAGGGTACCGTTCACACGGCGCTGTTCGGCACTACGCGCAATCCTTGGGACCCGAGCAAGACGACGGGCGCCTCGAGTGGCGGCGCCGCTGCAGCCGTTTCATCGGGCATGGGATCGGCCGCGCTGGGAACCGATGGCGGCGGCTCGATCCGCCGGCCGGCAAGCCATTGCGGCCTGGTGGGACTGAAGCCCGGACCGGGCAGGGTGGCTCGGCGGGACGGGCTGCCGATCATCCTCCACGACTGCGAAGTGATCGGGCCGCTGGGCCGCAGCGTGGCCGACGTCGCCTTACTATACCAGGCGATCGCAGGGGAGGACCCGGAGGATCGGCTGTCATGGTCCTATCGTGGCGCGGAACCGGCATTGCCAGATCGTCCCTTGCGCATCCGCTACGTCCCCCGTTTCGGCAAGCACCCGGTCGACCCGGCGGTCGCTACCCAATGTGCCGAAGCCGCCGCTCGGCTCGCTGAACTTGGCCACCATGTCGAGGAGGGCGATTGCCCGTTCAATACAGCCCTGCACGAGCAAGCCTGGCCGGTGATTTCTGCTGCTGGTATGGCGTGGTTGCTGCGGGAGCGGGACTGGCGGGGCCGCGTCAGCGCGTATCATGCCGAGTTGGCCGAGCGCGGTGCCGGATTGGCCGCGGCGGATTACGTCGCTGCCCTTGCTGCCTTTCGCACCTTGGCTGGCCAGATGGGATCGTTTTTCTCGACCCACGACCTTCTGATGACGCCCGCCGCGGGTGCCCTGCCATGGACGGCTGAGCAGGCCGGGCCGGCGCATGAGCGTGTCTTCACCGGCTTCGTAAATGCGGCGGGGCTGCCCGCGATCGTCGTTCCCGCCGAACCCGCTGCTGGACTGCCCGTGGGATTTCAGTTGGTCGCAGCGTTTGGCAACGAGGCGCTACTCCTGTCCATCGCGGCCGCTTTCGAGCAGGCGCATCCGTGGCAGCATCGCTGGCCACCGACCATTAGCCTGTCCTGACGGCTTCAGGCGCTCCCGATATAGAGGCGTGCCTTGCGCGGGTCGGCCAACAGGTCCTTTGCCGGCCCATGGGTTACGGAAATGGCGAAACACCAGCGCGTACAACGCGACCGACACGCAGGCCACGGCGATCACCGCTGCACAGGCCCCGCGATCAGGGACCCGGTCCATCCTTGCACCGCCACCCCTGCATAGGCGGCCATGGGCATGTAATCACCGGGGGCCGCATTGGGAAAGCGGGCCACCGCGAAGCGCAGGGACACTGCCAGCGCCGCCAACCCGATGTCTCGTCGGGTTCAGTTCGCTCGAGACGCCCTGCGCAGCGTCACGGATAGTCAGTGCTTAGGCCGGTCGTCAGCTGACGATCTCGCGATTCCATCGGTCGATCCAGGCTGCACGGTGCTGGTTGACCAGGTTCCAGTCCGGTCGGCCGACAATCTTCAGTATATCCGGGCCGTTCGGGATGGCGGCCTTGGTTTCCGGGTCGAGTATCGCTTTGGCACTCACCGGCGGGAGGTTCGCATATCGCGACGTCGCGGCCTGTGCCTCGCCGCTGATCGCGAAGTTTACGTATTTCAGGGCAAGATCCAGCTTTTTGGTACCCTTGGCGATCGCGAGCGTCCCCTCGGCCATCACCGAGCCCTCCTTCGGGAGGACCCACGCAACCGGTTGACCCGTCTGAGCCAGACTGCGGGTGCGGTCCGGAACCCAGGGTGCCACGACGATATCGCCCTGCGAAAACAGTTGTGCCTCCTGCGCGTGCTGTGTGGGGAATGCGGTGACATCCGCCTTCAACGCCTTGAGCGCGGCGAAGGCCGGGTCAACGTTCTCAATCGTGCCGCCTTTGATCTTGTTGACCATGAGAAAGAATAGCAGTCCGGTGGAGGTGTCCAGGTTCGGGATACCAAGACGACCCTTGAAGCGGGCCTGCCACAGATCGGCCCAGGCCTGGGGAGGTGGCTTCACCGTGTCAGTGTTGTAGGTAATCACCGCCGGAACCCAGTAGATCTTGGTATACAGATCTCCAGCCACGCGGAACTCCGGGAACAAGCCAGCAAGATTGGGCACCGTCTCGGTCGTGAGCTGCTGGGTCAGCCCTTCGGCGGCCGCCTGTGACGCCGCCACATCGTCCATCATCAACACGTCGACGTTCACAGCGTCCTTTTGCGCGCGCATCAACGCGACGTTCTGGAAGGTCAGGCCTTCGACGATCTTGACTTTGGCTCCCGGGTTCGCGGCCTCGAACGGAGCGATCACGGATTTACGCCAGCCATCTTCCAGCGACCCGCCGGGCACGGTCACGATCAGCTCGGTGTCGGCGCGGGCAGGGCGGGGGGCCATCGCAGCCGCCGCCGACAGCGCTGCAGCAGAACCGAGAATGCCGCGGCGAGTCATGTTCCTCATGGGCGAGTGCTCCTTGCTGGGTGGGAAGCCGCGGCCAAACTGGCTGTAGTCAGACTGGAGGGGACCATGGCTGCGTAAACGGAACGAGGAACTTCAGTTTGGTCTCGACACGGGCAAAACGCCACGCGCCATCCACGCATCGATAGGAGTCGTAAGTGTAGCCCATGCCGTGAACCGGCTGCCGAGCTTCGTCCGTCGTAAACATGAGGTAGTGCAGCCATCGGCCGGACCCCGTATCGCCGGTGATGGTGATGACCGGGTTGGTGAACATGTGCACTGCGAAGATGAACGGCTTGGCGCGAAAGTTCTCGAACAGGGCTTGATGGCCTTTCACGTCGCCGAACTCGCCGGCATTGAACTCGCCGTCTTCCGTAAAGCACCGCGCCTGCTGCCAGGCGACCTGGTCGCGCTCGTCCTGCGTCTTCTTCTCGTGCGCATCAGTGTATTTACCATCCGCATACTCGCCGTACAGTGACTTCAGCCGAATGATCTCGTTGATCGACTCCGCATTCCACAATCTCTGCTCGAGCGATAATGCTTCCACGGCCCTAACTCCTATGACTGCTTCAAGAGCTTGACTGGTCGGGCGGCAGGATGACGGCAGCGCCCGGGAGCCAAGCGACCCCGACATGCTCGCCGAGCCCGTGTTGCCGGTCGTGGCCGCGGCGCTGGTCCTGTACACGCAGGCTCTCGCCCGAATGCAACTCCACCAGGTATTCGGTCATCGCACCGAGTAGGGTAGTTTCGCGTACGGTTCCGGCCATACTGTTCGGCATCCCCGGGGCAAGGAGGTCGATCTTCTCGGGCCGGATTGCCAAGGTGGCGCGACCCGGCGCCGCCGCATCCACGGCAAGCGGAAAACAGGCTCCACCGACGCTGCGGAAGCAGAGGCCGCCGTCCGAAACCACGCTTCCGTCCATGAAATTGGCGGCGCCAATAAAGTCGGCGACAAAGCGGCTGCGCGGACGGTCGTAGATCTCGGCCGGCGTGCCGATTTGTTCCACCTCGCCCTGGTTCATCACGACGATGCGGTCTGCCATCGTCATTGCTTCCTCCTGGTCATGCGTGACGAACAGAGACGTGACGCCGATTTCCCGCTGCAGGCTGCGAATTTCGTGGCGCATGCGCATTCGTAATTTCGTGTCCAAATTTGACAGTGGCTCGTCGAACAGGAGCAGGTCAGGCTTTAGAACCAGCACTCTGGCCAGGGCTACGCGCTGCTGCTGCCCGCCGGATAGCTCTCGCGGGTAGCGGCGCGCGTGCTCGGTCAGGCCGACCAACTCCAATATGGCGGCAATCTGCTTGGTGCGGTCGGACGGAGCCACCCGGCGGCTTTTCAGCCCGAAGGCGATGTTGTCCCATACGGTCATATGGGGGAACAGCGCGTAACTCTGAAAGACCATGCCCATGTTGCGCCGGTTGGGCGGCAGCTTGGTCATTTCGCGTCCGCCCAAGATGATCTCGCCGGCGCTCGGTGCTACGAACCCGGCGACCATCCGCAGAGTCGACGTTTTGCCGCAGCCGGACGGACCGAGCAGAGCAATGAACTCGCCTTGCGCTGCCGAAAGGCTGACCTCCTTGACCGCCACTGTGCTGCCGAACGTTTTCGCCAGGCCGTTCAGAATGAGGAACCCGTTCACCGGCGTGCCCCGGCCGAAAGCATTTTTGTATAGATGGGCACGCCGAATAGCAGCCATAAGGCGAGCAGGCAGGTGGACACGGCCGAGATCGTTGGATCGCTGGAATACTCGATGCGGGAGAAAATTCGGATCGGCAGTGTCTGCAAATCTGGCCCGGCCAGGAACATCGTAATGACGAGTTCGTCGAACGAGATGATGAAGGCGAACAAGGCGCCCGCCATGATGCCCGACCGTAGCAGTGGCAGCGTGACGCGGAACAGTGTCCGCCACCACCCTGCGCCCAGATTGCGTGCGGCCTCTTCGTAGCGGGGGTCGTATTGCGCCAAGCTGGCGGTGACCAGGCGGATGACGAACGGCGTGGTCAGGACAGCATGCGCGGCGACCAGGCCGGGGAACGTCTGTGCCAACCCAACTTGGTAGAATGCCACCAGGAGCGCGAGACCGAGCACCACGCCCGGGAACAGGATCGGTGTGAGCAGTAGGACGGAGATGAAACTTCCGCCGCGGACCTGGTAGCGCGACAGCGCAATGGCGCTGGTGGTGCCCAGCACCGTTGCCACGGCCGTGCTTGCAAGGCCAACCCTAAGGCTGACCAGTGCGGCGGCTCGCAGATCATCGGCCTCCCAAAGCTTCACGAACCAGCGGGTCGTGAAGCCGGTTGGCGGAAATACCGGATAGGCGCTGGACCCAAACGCCGTGGCGACGACGACGACGATCGGCGCGAGGAGGTAGAGGTAGATCAGGGCATTCAGGACGCGTAACGCCATTTAGGAGCGGCCCCGTCGCTCGATCAAGCCGAGCGACGCCGAAAGCAGCACAAGGATCGTCAGCAGCATGATGAACGCGATCGCTGCCCCGAACGGCCAGTCCAACAAGGTGACTGCCTGCTGGAAGATCATCGTCGGCATAACGTTCAATCGCGGCCCGGCGATCAGCGCGGGAGTGACGAACGAGCTGATCGCTAGTGTAAATACCAACACGGCACCCGACAGGATGCCCGGCGATGCCAATGGCAGAGTGATGCGCGCCAGGATGCGCCAGCCTCCGGCCCCCAGATTATAGGCCGCTTCGGTGAGCGCCGGGTCGATGTTCAACAGCGACGCGTCGAGTGCCAGCACCATGAACGGCAGCAAGACCTCCGCCAAGGCAATCACGACACCGCTCTGGCTGCCCATCATCCGGATCGGGGAGTCGATCAGGCCCGATGCGATCAAAGTCCGGTTGATGAAGCCGTTATTGGCCAGAAGGATCATCCAGCCGAAGGTGCGGACGACCGCGCTGGTCAGCAGTGGCAGGAGTACACCGAAATACAGCAGGCTGCGGGCCCATCCGCGCGCCCTGGACAGCCCGAGAGCGAGTGGCAGCCCGAGCAATAGGCAGACGGCGGTGACCTCGAGACCGATCAATAGCGTCCTCATCAGCACGCCGCGGTTATAAGGATCGCCGAGAAACTTCGTGTAATTGGTGACTTGCCAGGTGTCGACCACGCCTTGGCCGGCCACATAGCCCTTGAAACTGATCACTAGAAGCAATGCGAGCGGCCCTGCCATGAACAGCGCCAGCCACAGCATGTTCGGCCCGAGCAGTGCCCAGGGTAGCAGGCGTGAGCTTGTAAATGCTCGCGTCGAAACTGCTTTAGAACGGTTCATGAGCGGCCTATGGCGTGCGCAACGCCGGGCTCATCGCGCGTTCTGCCGCTCCATTCATCACGGTCGTGGGGATAAAATCTCACCGCGAGCCTACAAGCCGGAAGGCCCCGCCTTTGGTCCACGCGTCACTGGCGGCCTTGGACCGAAGTCGCGGGTTTGCCCGTGCCGCTGGAGGTAGTCTTTGTAGCGTCCGATCTTGTAGTTACGAGGCCGCTCCAGGAAGTATGGCACAAGGGGCGCATACCAATCATAGACGCGCCGCAACTCCCCGACCGGCTCGTGGCTGATGTCCACGCGCAGGTCGCAGCGCGAGAAGTCATCGCGCCCGAATGTCAGCAGGCTCGCGGAACACTGCCCCTCCTCCTGGCCTCCGGCGTCGCGGCCGGCCTCGATCGCCCGCACCAGCCGGTCCTCGAACGGACGCTGCATGCTGGCGGCGTATTCTTCCGCGATCGCCTCCACCACCTCTGGCCCGGCGAGCACGTTTCCCAGTGCGACGAACCCCGGCCCGGCGACGTGGCCACACCAGTGCAGGTTATCGGCACCGGTGTGGACGGCCACCCGGCCATCCGAGTCCACGATACCGATCTGTCGCGACTCCCGGCCCGCATCGGTTGCCAGCAGCTCGTCGCAGACCTTCTGCGCCGAATAGCCGAACTGCATCAGCCGTAATCCGAGGGCACCCAGGCGAGGCTCGGCGATGGACTGGAAGGCAAGCGCCCCCGAGGGATAGACGAAGGAACAACGGTTGCCGACCGCGGGCGAACTGGTCGCCATGGCGACGCCATACAGGCCCTGGTCGGGGTCGCGCGCGACGATGGTGAAGGTCATGCTGCCTGCTCCTCTGCTGCCGTGTGGGGGAGTTTCGAGTCGAACGCCAGCGCATCCGCACGCAGCCAATGCACGTCGACCGGCGCTCCCATCTCGGCCGGCTGCGTCGTATCGGCGCGGACGATCTGACCGTCCGCCAGCCTGATCGCGATGCGGAATATCGGGCCGAGGAAGGTTACCCCCGTCACCAGACCGCTGCCGCCCTCGCGCACCTGCCCGTCCAGCCGGACTGACGGGCCGATCGCGATCCGTTCCGGCCGCACGGCGATCACGGTCTCACCTGCAGGCCGCTGCCAGCGCAGCAGGTTGGTCTCGCCCACGAAATCGGCGACATACGGAGAGGCCGGGTTGCGGTAGATTTCCGTCGGCGTACCCTGCTGGGCGATGCTGCCGCCCTGCATCACCACGATCCGATCGGACATGGCCAATGCTTCCTCCTGGTCGTGGGTGACGTAGACGAAGGTGATGCCGACCTCGCGTTGCAGGGATTTGAGCTCGGCCTGCAACTGTCGCCGCATCTTCAGATCCAACGCACCCAGCGGCTCGTCCAGCAGCAGCACCGCCGGGCGCGTCACCAGGGCGCGGGCCAAGGCGGTACGTTGCTGCTGCCCGCCCGACATGTCCCGCGGGTAGCTGTTGGCCTTCCCGGCGATCCCCGTCATCTCCAACGCCGCTGCGACGCGGTTAGCGACCTCCCCACGCGGCGTGCGCTGCATCCGCAAGCCATAGCCGACGTTCTGCGCCACCGTCATGTGCGGGAACAGCGCGTAGGATTGAAACACCATCCGCGTGTTGCGCTGGCGCGAGGGTGTGGCCGCCACCGAGCGGCCGCGGACGAGAATGTCGCCGGCGCTCGGTTCCTCGAAGCCGCCGATCATGCGGAGCGTCGTCGTCTTGCCGCACCCGGACGGGCCGAGCAGGGTGACGAAGCTGCCGCGCGCGATGACGAGGTCGATACCGCGCACCGCGACAGAGGTCCCGTAATGTTTGGTGACACCGCGCAGTTCGATGTCCGGCAACTCCGCTGCCGGCTCAGGGATCATGCAGCCTTCACCTCGTTCCAGATCTCGACCCATTTGGCCGAATCTGTCGGGTTGGCCTTGAACACCAAGCGTGGCAGCAGCGATGGGTCGATGCCGAGGTCTTTCACCATCGCCGGGTCCATCCGTTTCACCGCTTCGGCGCTGGTGGTGGCGTAGCGGGATTCCTTACCCATCATCAGCCCGTAATCGGCCGATAGCGTGAGGTTGGCGTATTCGGTCACCGCATCGGCGTTACGCGAACCCTTGACCAACGAGATACCTTCGCTGAAGCCAATGGCGCCCTCTTTCGGCCAGACCCAGCCGATATCCATGCCCTGGTCGCGCAGTGGCTTGACGATGGCGAGGAACGCCCAGCCGACCACCGCCTCCCCCGACCCAAACAGGTTCTTCAACTCGGCGATGGAGGTCCAGTAGGCGCGCACCAGCGGCTTCTGGGAGATCATCAGTTTCTTGACCTCCGCCAGCGCCTGGTCGTCCATCGTCCAGGGATCCTTGATCCCGAGCTTCAAGGCGCCGATCGCCAGGCTGTCGAACGCCTCGTTACGCATGGCAATGCGGCCCTTGAACTTGGGGTCGAACAGCGCGTCGAGGCTGTCGACGTCGCCGGTCTCCTTGCGATTGAACGCCATCGCATTGGCGCCCCAGACGAAGGGCACGCCGTAGGTCTTTCCTTCGACCTGCCATCCCGGGATGGACTTGAATGGCTCGAACACCCCCGGCAAGTTCGTGAGCTTGGACATGTCCATCGGTTCGAGCACGCCGACTTTGGCGCCGATTTCGGCATAGTTCTGCACCGGGACGCACATGTCGTAGATGCGAGTGCCGCCACCTTTCAGTTTCGCGATCATCTCGTCGGACGAGGAGTAGAAGGTCGGTTGGATCGGCATGGCGTGCTCGGCCGAGAAATCCGCGAACGGCTTGTCGCCGAATACCTGCCAGGTGAACAGGTTCAGCGGCGGTTGCGCGGCGAACGCGGGGTGGCGCAGTCCCATCGCGGCGGCGCCAATCGCGGAGGCGCGCAGCAGGGCGCGGCGTGACAAGCCACTCGGGGCCAGGATGCGGATCGGAGTTTTCGCCATGGTGGTGTCGCCCTTCTGTTAGGCCGCCCGGGTGGTTCCGTTCGCGGCTGATCGCAGCGTCAACTCGGCAGCGAGTGCAGTCAGTGCGCTCACCAGGATCGTCACGGCAGCCAGGGCGTTGAGTTCTGGCGTGATCCCGTAGCGCAGCATCGACCAGATCGTCATCGGCAGGGTATTCTCGACGCCCGTGGTGAAGAAGGCGACCACCACGTCGTCGAACGACAGGGTGAAGGCCAGCAGGGCCGCCGCAATAAGCGCTGGGCGCAGCAGCGGTAATGTGATTGTCCACAGCAGCGTGAGCGGACCTGCGCCGAGATCGCTCGCCGCTTCGTCCAGCTTGCGGTCATACCCGGCGAGCCTGGCATCCACCACGAGCACGACATAGGGCAGGCATATGAGCGTATGACCCAGGATCACCGTGCCGAGCGAGAGCTCGGCGGCGACCGCATTGAACAGGGTGAGCAATGCCACGCCCAGAATCAGCGTCGGCAGCATCAACGGCGTCAGGGCGAAACCGATCAGAACACGCCCGAGCTTGCCGCCGCGACGGAAGGCGCCGATCGCCAGCGGTGTGCCAAGCCCGACGGACACCACGACCACGCAGCCGGCCACGAGGAAGCTGTTCAGCAAGGAGTGGACGATGGTCGCATCGGACACGAGCTGCCGATACCAGCGCCCGCTCAGCGCCGCGATCGGCAGGATCGATACCTCGGCTGCGTTGAACGAGAAGACGACGACAACCGCCAGCGGTGCGAACAGGAACGCGACCACGGCCCAGAACCAGAGGCCGAGCAGGAAATTGCCAGCGTGCGAGCGGCTCATAGCGCCCTCAGCCGGCCGGAGCGCAGCGCGGTGACGGCGAGGCAGGCGATGACGCCCAACATCAGCATGGCGAGCGCGGAGCCAAACGGATACTCGAACGTGCCGCCGAACTGGTCGGCGATCACGTTGCCCATCATGAGCGCGCTGGTGCCCCCCAACAGGTCCGGCGTCACGAACGCACCCATGGAGGGCACGAACACGAACAGCGACCCGGTCACCACGCCGGACAGGCTGAGCGGCAGCACCACGGTCAGGAAGATCCGGGCCGGCGAAGCGCCCAGATCACTGGCCGCCTCGATCAGCCGCCCGTCCAGTTTCTCGAGCACGGCGTAGATCGGCAGCACCATGAATGGGAGATAGATGTGCACCAGCGCCAGCGTGACCGCGAAGTCGCTGTAGAGCAGCCACTCGATCGGCGAGGCGATCAGGCCGGCGCCGAGCAGCGCCTGATTGATGAGGCCGTTGCGCCCGAGGATCATCATCCAGGCGAACGTCCGTACCAGGTAGCTGGTCCATAGCGGCGTGATGACCAACATCAGCATAGCGATGCGAAACCGCCGGACGGTGCGCGCGAGATAGTAAGCGACCGGGTAGCCGATGACGAGCGCCAGCAACGTGGTCTTCAGCGCGATCAGCAAGGTCCGGCCGCCGATGCCGATATAGATGCCGCTGACGGCCCGCGCGTAGTTGCGCAGCGAGAAGCCCGGCACGAGCGCGTAGTTGGCGACGTGCCAGACGCTGTAGACGGCAATGATCCCGAGTGGCGCGAGCAGCAATGTGCCCAGCCAAAGCGTGGCCGGGGCGATCAGCAGCGTGTCGACGCGCTTTGCCCTCACCGGGTCACGCCAAATAGCGATGGCGGCGGAGGTCCTTGGACGCGGTGGTCAGTCGCTCGTGGCCGTCCGGCGTCACGACCAGGGTGTCTTCGCAGAGGAAGCCTTCTTCGCCCTGGATGTAGTAGCCGGCTTCGATATTGAACACCGTGCCCACCTCCAGTCCGCCCTCGGCGCGCGGGATGCGGAACACGGAGGCCATCGGGTCGGTTGCGGTGATCACGGGCGGGTCGTAGATCGCGATCCCGATGCCGTGCCCGCAGTGGAAGCGCTCGCAGTCGGGCAATTGCGCCCTGCGCATTGGCCCCATTGCCGCCTCATACAAATCAGCCGGGTCGGCGCCGGGGCGGGTTAGGGCAATCGCATCTTCCACGCCTTGGGCGAGCAGGTTCCAGATCCGCTTCTGACGGTCGGTCGGCTCGCCCAGCGACACGGCACGCGCGGTGTCGGAGTAGTAGGACTCGTAGGTACAGCCAACGTCCCAACGTAGCAGGTCACCGGGCTGGATCACTCGGTCGGAGGTCAGCAGATGTGGCTGCGCCGTGGCGCTCCCGCTGGCGAACATGACGAAGCTCGGAACGGCATCATGCGCCACCAGAACGGCGTTGTACGCACGAGCCATGTCGCGGTCGCGCATCCCGGGTTCGATCTGCCCGAGCATGGTGGCGACTGCCAACTCGGTGACCCGGGACGCCTCCCGCAACCGGTCGATCTCGGCCGGCGTCTTCACCACGCGGATGGTCCAGAGCAGCGTGCTACCGGCTACCAGGCGGGCATCCGGCAGGGCCCGCGCCACCGCGTCCCATCCGTCGCGCGACAGGCCACTTTCGTCTAGCGCGATCGTGCCCCGCTCCAGCCCGCGCTGCTTCAGCGTTGCAACCAAAGCGTCGATGGCGGTGGTATGCGAATGCGCTGCCGCGATCAGGGCCGTCCCCGCCCGCCCGATCTCGTCCATCGCGGGTGCGTCCGCCTGTGCCCGCGAGAACAGGCCGAACAGGTGCAGATCCGTCACCCAGGAGCCGCTAGCGAGGAAGGTCTCGACCTCGAGCGTCGGGATTATGGCGCTGGCTGCCGGGGTCGCGGACGGAGCATAGACGGCGAAGATCAGCGAGGCTTTCATCAGCGCGTGCGTCGGGTTCTGATGCCCCGTGACGTATTCGACGTTCTCGCGAGAGGTCGCAATGACCGCGTCCACCCGTTCGCGCGCGAGCAGCATGTCCGCACGGTCGCGATTGAACAGCATTATACGTTCTCCCCCACCCATTCGCGCCAAGGCGGAAGGAGCGGGTTCTGCGGGCGCAACTCGTAATAGCGCACGGCACGCCTGTACTCGTTCCAGGTCCGGCGCAACTCGTCCACGGCGTCGCCTTGCGTTTCGCTGCGGGGGAAACGGTCGACCCGCAGATCGGTGCGGGCGTAGCTGTCACGTCCGAACACGATCAGCGCCGACGAAAGATGCCCGCCCTTCTCGCCGCCCGCGTTCCGTCCGGCCTCCACGGCGAGCATCAGCCGTTCCTCCAGCATCTCGGCGGTACTGGCCTCGAATGCCTCGGCCATGTCGTCGACCACGGCGGGGCCGGTAAGATAATTACCCATGGCGACAAAATTCGGCTTGGCGATCGCGCCTTTCCAATCGAGGTTGTTCTCACCGGTGAACACAGCCGAAACGCCATTTTTATCCACGATGCCGATCTGCCGGTACCCGCGCCAGCGATCTTTGTCGCGCAACTGTTGCAAGACCGCTTCCGGCGCGTGGCCTCGTTCGAGCAGGTCGAGGGCGAGCGGGCCGAGCGCCGGATCAGTGTAGGCCTGGGTGCTGACCGCGCCCACACCGGGCTTGATGAACGGGCATCGCGCGCCGACGCTCAGCGGGCTCGATGTGAGACAGATACCGAGCAATCCCTCGCGCTCGCACCGCGCAACGATCGTGAATGTGTGGCACTCGGAACCGATCGGGGGCATGGCTGCCTTGCTGGACTATAACGTTAAAGCTAGTTGCGGCCGCAACGACGTGTCAACCATGATAGTGCTAGCCGCGGCAACAGTGGCGTGCGAGCGGGAGACACAGAGCGTGAAGCAAAATGGGCCCGCGGCCCCGCGAGCCGCACGGGCGACGATACGGGATGTGGCAGCGGCGGCGTGCGTCTCGCCGATGACAATCTCCAATTTCATCAATGGCCGTGCTGGCACGATGCGGGAGGAGACCGCCAAGCGGATCGCCGCCGAGATCGCCCGCCTGGACTACCGGCCCCACAGCACGGGCCGCGCCCTGCGCACCGCCAAGGTGTTCTCCGTCGGCATGCTGATCGTCGACGAGCGGCCGACTTTCCTGGCCGATGCCTTCATCACTCAGATCGTCGCCGGCCTGACCAACGCGCTCAGCCATCACGGTTACGGCTTGCTGCTGCAGGGTGTACCGGCCAGCCGCTTCGAGGCGGCGACATTCTTCCATTCCGATCGGACGGATGGGCTCTGCGTCTTTCTCTCCGGCCACGTGCCCCGGCGTCGCGGTATGCTCGAGCGGGTGCTGACGCTCGGGCAGCCGGTGGTTGCCTTCGAGGAGACGGACGAGCTCAGTTTCCCGGACACCTGCATCGTGCGCCAGGATAATGAAAGTGGTGGCCGAGCACTGGGTGATCTGCTCTGGGACCGGGGCGCGCGCCGCTTTCTCCTGCTGGTGCCCTCGATCACGTGGCCGACCGCATCTGGCCGACGCGCCGGGTTGACGGCGTTCCTCAAGGCGAAGGGTTCGGTCGCCAGCTTGCAGACCGTATCGAGCGGGTCAGGCCTGTTCGGCGACACGCAGCAAAGGCTGGGCCTATGGCTCGACGCCAACGGGCTGCCCGACGCGATCGTGGCGCCGAACGACCAGACGGGGATTGCCGCCATGCGGTTGCTTCAGGCGCGCGGGGTGGGCGTGCCGGGGCAGGTGATGATCACGGGCTTCAATGGTTTCGAATTCTGGCAGTATTCCGATCCCGTGCTGACCACCGTGCGCTCCCCGGCCTACGAGATGGGCGCGCGCGGTGCCGAGGAGATGATTGCCCGCCTGTCGGCCGGACATTTCAACGACGCCATCGTGACACTTCCGGTGGCTTTGCAACTCGGCGGATCCACGTGACCCGGCTTGCATAGCCCACTTCGCATTGACCGGCCCGCTTTATCGTGAAAGCGTTCGGCAGCTTTAGGAGGGCGTGACGCATGACCTTCACGATCGCCGGCCGCTGTCGCAGGACGGGCCAGGCTGGTTTGGCCTCGGCGACGGTCTCCCTCGCGGTTGGCGGGCTCTGCCCCTGGTTCACGTCGCGCGGCGACATCATCGCCAGCCAGGCCTACGCGTCGAAGCGGACCGGCGTGCGAATGTATCAAGCCATGGAGCAGGGCAGCAGCGCCGCCGAAGCCATGGCGGTGCCCCAGGCCGAGGACGAGCACATCGCTTACCGACAATTGCTCATCCTACCGCGGCAGGGCAAGGCGGTCGCGTTCTCCGGCGAACGCTGTCGGCCGTGGTCGGGTCACCTGCTCGAGGAGGACTGCATCGTGGCCGGCAACGTGCTGGCAAGCGCCGGGGTGATCGGCGCGATGCGTGAGGCGTTCCATGCCGCGGCCGCGCACGGCTTGGGCGAACGGTTGCTTCGGGCGCTCGAGGCGGGGCGCGATGCAGGCGGGCAGGCGATGCCGGACGGGGGAGCGCTGACTGAGCGCTCCGCGTCGCTCTGCGTGCTGGGCGGAGGTGCGGACGCGGCGGTGCGGCTGCTGGACCTGCGGGTGGACATGCATGGCAGCGCCGTCCACGAGATGCGCCGGCTGTTCGAGATTTACGACACTTACGGCCCGTATTCCGATCTGCGTGACACCGACCCGGCGCGCACGCCGCCGATGGCCGCGTTCGAAGCAGAGGCGCTGCGGAAGGGCGGTGCCTTCGCGACACGCCCTTCGTGCTTCCGGTAGCCTAGCGCATGTGGGATGCGCTCTGGTTGGGTGCTGCCGTCGCCACGATGGAGACAGGCGGCGCGCCGTTCGGCCTGATCGAAGCCGGTGCGATCGGTGTCGCCGATGGCCGTATCGTCCACGTCGGGTCGGAAGCCGCCCTGCCCGGCGCCCCGGAGAGCCTGGCCCGCGAGGTCGTGCGGTGCGGCGGCGGCGTGATCACGCCTGGGCTGTGCGACCCGCACACGCATGTCGTGCACGCCGGGCACCGGCTCGGTGATTGGGAGCTGCGCTTGGCTGGCGCGACGCGGGACGATCTGGCGCGGGTGAATGGTGGCGTTCGCGGCACCATGCTTAGCACCCGCGCTGCCAGCGATGCCGAGCTGCTGGTGCAATCGGCAGCGCGGGTGTCGGCGCTGATCGGCAACGGTGTCACGACGTTGGAGTGCAAGAGCGGCTACGGCCTGGACACGCCAACCGAACTGCGGCTGCTGCGGATTTCACGCGAGATTGGCCGGCGCATGCCCGTCAGCATCGTCAACACCTTCATGGGTGCCCATGGCCTACCGCCGGAGTATGACGGCGACGCCGACGGCTATATCGACCTGCTCTGCAACACGACGTTACCTCAAGCGGTTGGCGAAGGTCTGGTCGACCTGGTCGATGCCTTTTGCGATACGACTGCGTTCCGCGGGTTTACCCACGCCCAAGTCGACCGGATGTTCGACGCCGCCGCCGCCCACGGCAAACGTGTGACGCTGCATGCCGACCAGTATTCCGAAGCCGGGGCGAGCGGGGTCGCGGCCCGCCACCGCGCGCTGTCCGCCGCCCACCTGGAACATGCGAGCGACGCCGGCGTGCGCGCGCTGGCTGCCGCCGGGACGGTTGCGCTGCTACTGCCGGGCGCCAATTACACGCTGTTCGAGACGCAGAAGCCTCCGGTCGAAGCCTTTCGCGCGCATGGTGTGTCGATGGCGCTGGCGACCAACATCAACCCGTCATCCTCTCCTTGCGCGATGCCGACTGCGATCATGAATCTAGGTTGTACCTTATTCCGCCTGACGCCGGAGGAGGCGGTGGCTGGGTTTACCCGCGAGAGCGCCCGGGCATTGAACCTGCTGGCGGACCGCGGCACGTTGCGGCCCGGTAAGCGCGCCGATTTCGTGCTATGGGATGTCTCGCATCCGGCTGAGCTTCCCTACCGCATCGCGTACAGCCCGGTCCGCCG
>CAXTWC010000121.1:0-17115 GCA_964247805.1 uncultured Acetobacteraceae bacterium
AAGGCTATTACGACATCGGCGGCGGCAAACGCATGTCGCTGAAGGACCGCGGCGTGAAGCTGCCCCTCGCCATGGGGCACGAGATCGTCGGCCGCGTGGTCAAGCTCGGGCCGGATGCGACCGGCGTGAAGGTCGGCGACCTGCGCATCGTGTTCCCGTGGGTCGGCTGCGGCCATTGCGACCGCTGCCTCGCCGAGGAGGACAACATGTGCCTCGAAGGCAAGTCGCTCGGCGTGTTCCAGAACGGCGGCTACGCGACCCACGTGCTGGCCATGGAGCCGCGCCACCTGGTCGACCCCGGCACCGTCGACCCGGCGCTCGCCGCGACCTATGCCTGCAGCGGCATCACCGTCTACTCCGCCATCAAGAAGCTGATGCCCTTGCCGCCCGACGCGCCGATCGTGCTGGTGGGCGCCGGCGGATTGGGGCTGAACGCGATCTCGGTGCTGAAGGCGATGGGCCACCGCAACATCATCTCGGTCGACATCAGCGAGGAGAAGCGGGCCAGCGCCACCAAGGCCGGCGCCACCGCGACCGTGGACGGCACTGGTGAGGACGTAGCCGAGCGCATCATGGCGGCGGCGGGTGGTCCGGTGCGCGGCATCGTGGACCTGGTGAACGGCACCGCCACGGCGCGCTTCAGCATGGGTGCGCTGACCAAGGGCGGCCGCCTGGTCCAGGTAGGCCTGTTCGGCGGCGACATGACGCTGATGCTGCCCGTAATGGCCATGCGTGAACTGACGGTCGGCGGCAGCTATGTCGGCAACCCGAAGGAACTGCGCGAACTGGTCGCCCTGGCCCAAGCCGGGACGCTGCAACCGCTACCCTACAGCACCGTGCCGATGAACCAGGCCAACGACGCGCTGATGCGGCTGAAGGACGGCAAGGTAACCGGCCGCGTCGTTCTGCAAGCAGCATAGCCCCGACCGGCTAATGACCCCAGGTGTCCAGAGGACAAACGTCCTCTGGTGGGGTGTGGGGCAAAGCCCCATCGGCTACTAGACGTGCGCGCCCCGTTCATGACGGCCGCCATGTGGCTGGCCTGGCTGCTCCGGGGCGACGTACGCGCCGGCAGTGACACTGCCGACATCGAAGCCCAGAAGGACTTCGTGTCGTGGTGGCTGTTGTTCGCCCATGACGAATACAAGCACTCCTGGTGGTATGGCCCGGAGCAGGTCCGCGTTGCGATGGAGCCCGCTCCGGCCTGCCCAGCCCTGCCACGGCTGCTGCTCCGGCTGCACCAGGCCCGGCTCGATCTGCAGCGTGCCTTCGACCTTTCGGATCACGAGCAGATTGCCGGCTACCTGTGCTGGTATCGGCTTGCCGGGGCGGAAAAGCTGCCCGTCGCACCGGCATTACCAAGCTGGGCGTTGGCGCTGACCGAAGCGGCCTCGCCCCGTTACGGCGAGCCTTCCATTTCGCGCATGGCCCTGGCGTTGTGGGCCACGTCGCCGTCGCTGCAGACCGTGATCGACCCTCAGTCAGCCGGCGCACGCCGGGGGCTGACGCAATGGTATGCCTCAAGGGGTCAGCACCAGATACCGGCCCCGACAGCGCTGCCGGACTCGCCCGAGATCCGGCCGGCAGATGTCGTGCGGCCAGGGTCGAAGGGGGCACCCTGCATTAATTTGGTCGGCTTCGCGCGGGCGGAATTCGGCATCGGCGAGGACGTGCGGATGGTGTCACGCGCTTTGGAAGCGCTGGGGGTGGCGCACTCGATCACGGATCTGCGGCTGACCGGCGCGGTGCGGTCACACGACGAGTCACGCAGCGCCTGGTTCGGTGCGGCGCCTGATGCGGCCGCCATCAACGTGTTCTGCCTGACTGGGTTCGACAGCGGCCAGCACTTCCTGGAACACGGCACCCGGCCGTTCCAGGGGGCCTACAACATCGGTTACTGGCCGTGGGAGTTGCCGCGGTTTCCCGATCAATGGTCCGATGTCTACGGGCTGGTCGACGAGGTCTGGGCCGCCACGCGCTTCCAGGCGGATGCGTATCGAGCCAACAGCCCCGTTCCGGTCACCCTCATGCCGCCTGCCGTCACGCCGCCGCTTGCCCCCAGGCCGGTGCGCATCGGCGCCGGGCGCCCCGGGTTGCGGCATCGGTTCACCTTCATCTTCCCGTTCGATCCCAACTCGACCCTGGCGCGGAAGAACCCGGCGGCCGCCGTGCGCGCCTTCCGGGCGGCGTTTCCACTGGCGGACCGGACAGTACGGCTCGTGCTGCGCGTCAACGGCTACGGCCGGGGCCGGCCGGGTTGGCTCGCACTGAAGGCGGCAATACGGGGGGACACCCGCATCCGGATCATCGAAGGCACGCTGCCGCGGCGGGAGTCGCTCCGCATGCTGCAAGCGGCCGACTGCCTGGTGTCGCCGCATCGCGCGGAAGGCTTCGGGCGCAATATCGCGGAGGCGATCGCGCTTGCCGTGCCGGTGCTCGCGACCGGGTTCTCCGGCTCGTCGGACCTGTTGGAAAAGGCCGAACGGATCGCCTCCAAGCCCCGTCTGGTGAAGCCCGGCGAATACCCACACGCCGAGGGCCTGTCCTGGAGCGAGCCGGACTGGCGGGGGCTGGCGCGGCAAATGCAAGCCGTGCGACGGCGGCGCCAGTCCAACACCGTGCTGATCCGCCGCGCCCGCCGGCTGTTGCACCGCTTCGGGCTCCGGCCGGCGGGCGAGCGCTACGAGGCAGCCTTCCGGCGCATCAGGGCGGTGCTCGCCGGGTCATGAAGCCGTCCCGGGTTGTCCGGTAAGCATCCTGCCGCCATGCTCGTGCACCACAGCATCGGAGTGGACATGGACCGCGTGAACGACCCCCGACAAGCCATCGCGGCTTGCGCGGCCGAGATCGAACCGAACCTGGTGGCGATCCGGCGTGACCTGCATGCGCATCCCGAACTCGCCTTCAACGAGGTCCGCACCGCCGGGATCGTGGCGGCGGAACTGGCGCGGCTCGGCATTCCGCACCGCACGGGGGTAGGACGCACCGGCGTGGTGGGCACCATCCAGGGCGGCGCGCCGGGCCCGATGCTGGTGATACGCGCCGACATGGACGCGCTGCCGATCGCCGAACAGACCGGGTTGCCGTTCGCCAGCACCGTGCCCGGCCTGATGCATGCCTGCGGCCACGACGTCCACACCAGCACCCTGCTGGGTGTCGCCGACGTGCTGAACCGCCTGGCCCCACAGCTGCGCGGCACCATCCGCCTGGTCTTCCAACCCGCGGAGGAGGTGGCCGAGGGCGCGGTCGCCATGATGCAGGAGGGCGTGCTGGACGGCGTGGACATGACGCTGGGCTTCCACAACTACCCGGACATCAAGGTGGGCGAGTTCGGCTATGCCTATGGCGGCTCCCTGGCCAGCGTGGACATCTTCGACATCACCGTGCACGGCAAATCGGGCCACGCTGCCTACCCGCACAACGTGGTGGACCCGGTGGTCGCCGCCGCCTCGCTGATCATGCAGCTGCAAACCGTGGTCAGCCGAGAAACCCGCCCAACCCGGCCTTGCGTCGTGACCATCGGTGCGATCCAGGGCGGCACGGCACATAACATCGTCCCGGACAGCGTGCTGCTGAAGGGCACCGTCCGCACCCTGCATCCCGAAACGCGGGACGACGCGGAACAGTCGATCCGCCGCCTGTGCGCCGGGGTGGCGGAGGGCATGCGGGTGCGGGTGGACGTGGTGTACGACCGCAAATGTCCGCCGCTGGTCAACGACGACGCCCTGCTGGACCGCGGCGTGCAGAGCGTGCGCGACCAATTGGGCGACGTGATCGAGCAGGGTGAGCCGAGCCTCGGCGGCGAGGATTTCGCCTTCATGATGGAGGCGGTGCCCGGCTTGCATCTGCGCATCGGCTCGGGCGCACCCGGGCGTGAGGACAAGCTGCACAACTCCGACTACCAGCCCGACGACGCCTGCCTCGCGCAGGGGGTGCAGGCGCTGTCCCGCGTAGCGTTGGACCTGCTGTCGTGAGGGTCTGCGTGTTCGGCGCCGGCGCGGTGGGAGGCCACATCGCAGCCCGGCTGGCGAAGGGCGGCGCAGACGTCTCGGTGGTTGCCCGCGGGCCCAACCTGGCAGCGATGCAGGAGCGCGGGCTAACGATCCACGCGCCGGAAGAGAGCTTCCAGGCCTCGGTCACCGCCAGCGACGACCCGGCGCGTCTTGGCAAGCAGTATGCGGTGTTCGTTACGCTGAAGGCCCCGGCGTTGCCCGCCCTGGCCGCATCGATCGGCCCGCTGCTGGGTCCGGACACCGCCGTGGTGTTCGCCATGAACGGCATACCCTGGTGGTATTTCTACAAGAACGGCGGCGCGCATGACGGCCGCCGGCTCGACCGCATCGATCCCGGCGGTGCTGTTTGGCGTGCCGTGGGTCCCGAGCGGGCGATCGGCGGCGTCGTCTATTCAGCCTGCACCGTGGTCGAACCCGGCGTGATCTCGGTCGACAACAAAGGCAGCCGCATCATCGTGGGAGAACCGGACGGCACCGTCTCCGCCCGAGCCGAGGCATTGGCTGCCGCGTTGCGCGCGGGCGGTATGGGCAGCGAGGCGGTGCCGAATATTCGCGACCGGCTCTGGACCAAGCTGATGCTCAACCTCGGTTCCGGCCCGATCGGCGTGATAACGCAGTCCCCCCTGTCGGCAGTCTATTCGGAGGAGGCGTGCTGCGAGGCCGTCTACCGGATCGCGGACGAGCTGACGGCGGTGGCCGCGGCGTTTGGCTGCACGCTCACCGCCGACCCGGCGGCGCAGATCGCGAACGGCCGCAAATCCAGCCACACTCCCAGCATCGTGCAGGACCTGCAGCTCGGCCGCCCGATGGAGGTGGAGGCGATCTACGCGGCGCCGTTGGAACTCGCGCGGCTGGCCGGCGTGCCGACGCCCACGCTGGACCTTCTGGTCGCTTTGGCGAAGCTGCGGGCGCGGTCGGCGGGGCTGTATCAGTAACCGACCGCCGGGTCGGGCGGCGTGTAGCCCGGGGCGGGGCTGGCCGGGCTAAGCGGCTCGGCAGTGACCGGGGCAGGGGGCGCGTACCCATCCGGCACGTAGGGCGGAGGCAGCTGCGGCGGCAGCGCGTAGGCCGGCGGCGGCGGGCTTACTGCATTGCGGAGATTGGCGCCGGCGTTCTGGATCACTTCCCCGGTCCGGTCACCCACGACCGCCAACGCATGGCCGGTGTCTACGCTCGCATGATACAGCGATTGCCCGACTTGTTGCCCGACCTGGTCCGGGGACGCACAGCCGGCAAGGGCCAGCATCAGCAACACACTCCAACGCGCCATCGGCAGCTCCTAGAACGTGACCGGCTCATGAGCCCTCTCCCGGAGAACCTCAAGCACTGACCCTTGTCTCACCCGGGTGGATGCGATGCGCTTTGGCGTTGCACCAGACAAACCGCGACGACATGAAGGTGCATTTCTCCAAGCGGACTGCATCCTACGCGGTCGAGGCTATGTCCACGGCGGCCGGTATCGGAAGCAGCCTTCGGGCTGACCGAGCAGACGGCCCGCCACCGGTAGCGGTCTCGGTCAACGCAACCCGGTATTGCCGCAACGCCTCGGCCCGGTTCATCCGGTCCAACGCAGCCGCTCCCGCAGCGCCGCCCAGCCCTTCGGCAAACACCTCGAACGCAACACACTGACGCGACGTCAGGGCCGCCAATCCGAGCCTCGTAGCGGCTGGGCTGTGCTGCCCGCGGGAGGAGAGGAACGCGTGGCGGCCGGCGAAACTGGCCACGTCATCGGCGTCCGGCTCTCCGGCTCTCCGCCATTCGCGCCGCAACAGAACCCCCAACTGCCAGCCGAGGCGGGGCAGTAGGCTGGCGAGCACGTCCGCCTCCCGAACCAAGCGCACGAGCGGGTCGTGCGCTTCGGCACAGTCCGCTGACTGCGGCGAACCGTCCGGGATCGTCGCCAGGATCAGCCGCTCCAGCGTGGCGCACGCAGGGGCACCGAGCCCGACGCTGCTGGCGATGGTACAGGTTGCCGCGGCCGCCTTGGCTTCCAGCGAACCGTCGTCGGAGCGGGTGCCATCATGGCCAAAATCATGCCCCGCCATCGCTACGACGCCCAGGACCGCCTCGTCCTGCGTGATCGAACCGTCCGCGCGTGCCAGGGCGCAGAGCCATCCCATCGCCAACATGGTCTCCGCAACGTGGCGACGGTTGTGATAGGCGGGCTCGGCGTCGCGCTGGGCCAACTGGTCGGCTGCATCGAGCACGGCGAGCCCTGTGCGCCGCGCCACGTCCAGCATGCCGGTCACCGAGCGGGTCGTGACGCAAGCCAGGGCCGCGTCGAACGCGATTTGGGCCGCCGGACGCTCGCGCCGCATTGAAACGAAAGCGGCCTCGATCTCCACCAAGCCTGGCGGCGCGTCCAGCGAGCGGGGCATCACCGTCTCGCCGCTACGGAACCAGATCTGCAACGACGAGATGACGTCGCGACCTTCGCGCGGGCTGAACAACCGCGCCGCCCCGCCCGCGAGCCTGGCGGCGACGACGTGGCGCTCCGGTCCGAGTCTCCCCCAAGGCCTTTCCTCCGGATCCAGCTGCCAACATGGTAACTCGATACGATAGTGACCCGAAAAGCGGTTAGTCGCAACACATCCCGGCAGTTGTCACATTGGCAGGATGCTCGGATGCAGGACCCCGGTAATCTTAGTTAGGTCCGGCCTACCGCGGCACACGCAGCCCCGCAAAAAGAGAATACCGGCGCTCTCACCGCCGGGGCGTCCACCACGTGGGGATTTCGGCACTGCGCCCATCGGACGCGCGCGCCTCAGTCGGCGTAATCAGGCTCTTTACGACCTAGCAGCCGCTTCAGGGCCGCGAAATAATACTCCGCCTCTGTCATCGTCATGTTCGGGTTGCCGATCGCAGCCTGCTCCCGCGTCTTGGCGATCACCGCGTCGCTCACGATCCGGCGGCGTTGGCCCGTCCACATCGAGAACATCTGCGTACGGCAGGCACGCTCGAGGAAGTACAGGCGGTGATAGGCCTGGGCTACGCTCTTGCCCGCCACCACGACACCGTGGTTGGCCAGCATCAGCACCGGCTTGTCGCCCATCACCGCGGCCATGCGCTCGCCCTCCGACGGATCGACCGCGAACCCGTTATAGTCGTAATCGTAGGCAATCTTGTCCTGGAAGTACAGCGCCGGCTGGCCCGTCATCTCCAGGTGCATGTCTTCCAACTGCGTCAGCGCGGTCGCATAGGGCATGTGGGTGTGCAGCACGCACGCCGCACCAGGTGCCAGCCGGTGGATCGGGCCATGGATGCAAACCGCGGTGCGATCGGCGAACCCTTCGCCGGCCACCACTTCGCCGTCCTCGGTCACTTCGATGAGGTTGCTGGCGGTCACTTCCGACCAGTGCAGCCCCCAGGCGTTCAGGTAGAACCGCCCCGGCCGACCCGGCACCGCGAGCGTGAAGTGGTTGTCGATCGCCTCGTGGAAGTCGTCATGCACGGCGATCCGGTGGGCCGCCGCCAGGTCGATGCGCGCGTCATGGCGCGCCTCCTTCTCGTGCCAGGCAGAGTGGTCGACGAGCGTGTCCATTGGCAAAGCTCCTTGATGTGGGCGATGACGTGCTGCCCCGCAGCATATCGCTGGTTCGGGACAGCGATCGAGCTTTTTAGTGCGCTCACCGGTCACCCGGCCCAGACAGCCTCTCCCGTGGGCGGACGTGCCTCGAGGTGAGTGCGCGAAGGCTCGCCTGCATGCGCAAGTGGGCCTCCGTCCGTCATTGCGAGGAGCCCTTGCGACGAAGCAATCCAGAGGCAAACAACCGGTAGTCGCCGCTCGGACCGGGTTTGCTTCGCTGCACTTGCAATGACGACGGTATCAAAACGTCATCTCGGCGCGTCTTCAGCAACCTGCCAGGCCCGCCAGACGCGGTAGCCCTGCGCGCCGAAAGGCCGAGGTTGGCCCGGAACGGCGACACTGCTAAAGGTTTGGGCGAGTGGATGAGCGGCCTGGTAGCCTCCCGGCCCGGCGCAGAAACGCCTCTTACCCGACGGAGCGCAGCAATGGCGGACGTGCTCGCCACCTTCCCGAAAGCTGGGAACGACGACTCACTCTGGGCCGTCGTCGCCTGGCTCGGCACCCAGCGCCGCATTGCCGAGGTCTACCCCTCTCGCGCCCGAGCCCTCGCCGACCGCGATTGGCGCGAACAGGAAGTGCGGGCCTACGCCCATCTGCTGCACGGCACCGACCAGCCCGTGCCGCGCTACATGGTGGCGCCAGTCAGGCGGTCCGACCTACCCCGCCGCTGGCAACCGCTCCCGGTGCTGGGCTTCCTGCGCGGTCGCTGGATCTAGTCCATCCGATCAGGCGCTTGCCCGTCACCCATCATCCCGCGGCTGGGAACCAGTTTCCGTGAAAACCTGGCGGAATCCTGTGCGCCAGCCGGACGGTGGCAACGGGGGCCGCCTCGAACGCTCGGGCGTCCAGGATCACCAGATCGGTGGTGTCTTCCGCCGTATTGATGACCAAGCCGAGCAACCATCCCTCGTCCTCCTCCGCGCCGGCGGTGGACGGGACGAAGATGAACTCGCCAGGCAGATGGCCGTCGCCGAACTCGTGCACGAGGCGGCCACCCGCATCGAGGTCGTGTTTGTAGAGCCGCGTCGCGCCAGTGAGCTGCGGGTTGCCATCGGGCGGGACACAGACCGTATAGGCGTACCGGTAGCTCTGGCCGAAGCGGCGTTCGTCGATGCGCGGGAACTCCTGCGGCGTCTGGTCGATCACGCGCCGGCTGACCCGACGCGTCGCAGGGTCAACCGTCCAGCGCTCGAAACGCCCCAACGCGTCGAGGCCGCTCGCGCCTGAGGCGAACATCGTATCGTAGGCGATGACGTCGAGGATCACCTGGCCGTCGGAGCGGTCGAACGCATTGGCCACGTGGAAGACGAAACAAGTTTCGACATCGCACCAAATGATGCTGGAGGCATCCCCGTCTCGTGGCAAGAGGCCAAGGCGGGCTGGATGCGCCGGGTTCCAGCGGAACGGAAACAGGTGGCCGCCGAGCACCGCGCGCATCGAGAACGTAACTGGGAGATCGAGCACGACGGCAAACCGCGCCGTGATGGCGCAATCATGGATGCAAGGGCCATGCTGCACGTCGATCCGCGTGTCACGGACCACCTTGCCGGTCGCCGAGACAACGACGTGGCGTACCGCATCCCAAACGCTGCCGTCATAGGCGATGGCGTGATAGTCCCCGGTGAGCGGATCCCGGTGCGGATGCCCGGTAAACGACCCACCGAGCGTTCCGTCAAACGCGTTGTAGCACTGCTCCTCCAGCGTTTCCGAGAGCTCGACGGGGAAGCTGCCCGCCTCCACCACCGCAAAGGCGCGGCCGCCGATGTCCACCACATTGGTGTTCACGGTGTCGTTGCGCCCCCTGCGCGGCCCAGGTGCTGCGCCCCGTCCAAGGGCCGCCGCAGCCAGGTGCGAACGGATCCAGCGATTGCGATACCACAACGCCCTGCCGTCCCGGATGGCGATGCCGTGCACCATGCCGTCGCCGAGAAACCAGTGATGTCCCGCCGAGCCCGGATGGACCGGGTTCGCGCCCATCTTCAAATAGCGGCCGTTCAATCCCGCCGGGATCGACCCGGTGACGGATAGCTTATCCAGGGTCAGTTCGGATCGCATCGGCCGGTGGATGCCGACCACGAAGGGGCTCTCGCCCTGCGGCAGGCGCTTTCGGTTCCAGGCCGCGATGAGCTCGACCGCCCCCTCGGCGACGGCGCGAACAGCCGATTGTACAGGCTTCAGCATATAACTTTCGGCTCCGGCGTTGGCGCATCGCGCTCGTACTTCGATTGCTGACAACCTGCCCATGAAGTGAGGCGTTTCAACCAGTCACAGCCGCCCTGCGCCCTGCCGGACCTATATATTGCGAAGGCAGTCAACGCGTGGCGATCCTGGGGGCGGTGGTGCTTGCCTCCCAACCGCCGCCGAGCGCCTTGAACAGCGCGACGACCTGGATGGTCCGGGCCGCCTCCGCCTGGGCCAGCGCATCCCTGGTGTCATTCAGGGCCCTCTGCGCATCCAACACCTGCAGGAATTCGGTGGCGCCGGCCGCATAGAGTGAACGAGCCATGTCGACCACCTTTTGCGCCGTGACGACCGTCTGCTTCAACTGGTCGCGGTGCAGGGTTTCGCCGCGCAACCGGGCAATCGCGTCCTCCACCTCGCGCAGAGCCTTCAGCACCGCCGTTCGGTAGGCGAAGCGCGACTGCTCGGCCTGCGCCCTGCGGATGTTGACCACCGCCTCGCGCTGACCGCCATCCAGAATCGGCAGGCTGATCGTCGGCGAAAAGGCAAATAGCGGGCTCGCCAACATGCTGCCGACGCTGCTGCCGCTGAGCGACAGCGTGCCGGACAGGCTGAGCGTTGGATACTGGTCAGCCATGGCGGCCCCAATCAGGGGGATGGTGGCAGCCAGTTGCCGCTCGGCCACCCGCACGTCGGGGCGCCGGCGGAGCAGGTCGGCGGGGATGCCGGCATCAGGTACCGGCCCCTGCGGTATGGGGCCGGGCGGCGTCAGCATCGCCGCCAATGTCTCCGGCGGTTCGCCGCACAGGGTCGAGATCGCATTGATCCTCACCTGCATCTCCGACTCGAGCATCGGCAATTCGGCCTGTCGCTGCGACAAGAGCGTGCTGCCCTGCAGGACCTCGAGCTTGCTGCCGTCCCCGCCGGTGAACCGCCGCATGGCCAGTTCGTTTGCCCGGCGCTGGTTTTCGACCGATTCCTGGGTCGCGGCGATGCGGGCCTGGATCCCGCGCAGTTCCACATAGACGCGCGCGACATCACCCAACAGCGTCAACACCGCGTCGTCCGCATCCGCCTGGGCCGCCTCGGCATTCGCAGACGCCGACTCCACGATGCGGCGGTCCTTGCCCCATAGATCGAGCTCCCACGACGCATCGAACCCGGCCGTGCCATAGCCGCCGGCCTGGCCGTAATAGCCCGGTGGGGTGAAAGCACGCCCATAGCTCGCGCTGCCGGTGGCGTTGAGCTGCGGCCTTCCACCCGCCTCGGCCTGGTCCAGCGAGGCCCGCGCCTCCGCAACCGCCGCCTGCGCGCGGCCGAGATCGGGATTGGCATGGCGGGCCCGGGTAATCAGCTCGTTCAACAGCGGATCGTGCAGGCTGAGCCACCAAGGCGTCGTGGACAACACGGGCTGCAACCCGGCTGGCGCCGTGAAGGACGCGGGAACCTCGTCCGCTGTTCGCACATAGTTCGGTCCGAGCATGCAACCCGTGACCAAGGCGACAGAAGCGAGGAGGAGCAGACGCAGGATTTTCACGCGTGACATGTCCGGACCCGGAGGGAACGGTGCGGAGCCTAGCGGCAGACCGATAGGAAACAGTTAATCGCAGCCGTCTTTACTTTTTGTGCAGAAGCTCCGGGTAACCTCCGCCGCACAACACGCCTGGGTACGTCAAAATGACCGCTTCACCGATTGCCGTTCCGTCCTTCACCGCCATTATGGGGGCAGGCCCGCCGATCCGGATCGTCGATGTCGGCGCGAACGCCATCGATGGCACGCCGCCCTACGCTCCGTTGTTGCGCGACGGGGCCACACTGGTCGGCTTCGAACCCAATCCCGAGGCACTCGCACGCCTGGTCCAGATGAAGGGGGCGAACGAGACCTATCTTCCGCACGCCATCGGCGATGGCCAGGCGCACACACTGCATATCTGCGCGGCCGAGGGCATGACCTCGCTGCTGAGCCCGAACCCGACGGTGCTCAGCCTGTTCCATGGCTTCTCCCAATGGTCCCAGGTGACGGCCACAAGGCCGGTGGAGACCATGCGGCTGGACGATATCGACGAGGCCCAAGGTGCGGACATGCTGAAGATCGACATCCAGGGCGGCGAGCTGATGGCGATGCAGAACGCCGAAGAGCTGCTCAAGACGCTGCTGGTGATCCAGACGGAAGTCGAATTCCTGCCGATGTACGTCGGCCAGCCGCTCTTCTCGGACGTGGATCAATTCCTGCGCAGCCGCGGCTTCGTCCTGCACCGCTTTTTCCCGACCGTGAGCCGCGTGATCTCGCCGATGCTGGTGGACAACAACATCTACGCCGGGATGAGCCAGCTGGTCTGGGCCGACGCCATCTTCGTCCGCGACTTCACCCGGCTCGACGCATTGGCGGACCACCAACTGCTCGCCACCGCCGCGATCCTGCATGACTGCTACGGCTCGTTCGACCTGGCCCTGCATCTCCTGACGGAGCACGACCGCCGCAGTGGGGCCACGCTGTCAGCCGTCTACCTGGCAGGGCTGCAGCCGAAAACGGCAGCCCTGGCCGCCTGACCTTTGGGCCTGGTTCTTGGAGCAGTCGGAGGTTCAACCCTGATGCCAAGCGACGGGCTTACCGTACCCGGGCCGGCCGTGCTGTCGCCGCTGCACACGGCGCTGCGCTGTCTGTTCATGATCTCGCTGTATCGCGGCGTGCAGCTCAAGCCCGAGCATTTCGGCGTTGTGACGGACAAGGACGTGCTGGGCTCGATCCTGCGCATCCTGCGTGCGGTGGGCCTGCGCGGCCGAACGTTGCAGCGCAAGGGGTGGCGGGACATCATCAAGCTCAGCCACGTCTTTCCCGTGATGGGAATGATGAAGGACGGACGCTGGGTCGTCGTCGTAAAGGCCACCAAGACACCGGAAGGTCCCGCCGTCTACTTGCTCGACCCCCTCGTGGAACAACAGGGGGTGGCGGCCGTCGGGCGCGCCCAGTTCATGAAGAACTGGAGCGGCACGCTGGTCGTGTGCAAAGCCGATCCGGCCCCCCGCAGCACCGAGCAGTTCGGCTTCCGCTGGTTCCTGCCAGAAATATTGAAACACCGCGCCTTGTTCCGCGACGTGGCTCTGGCCGCGATCATGTCGGCCATCATCGCCTTCGCGACGCCGCTCATGTTCCAGGTGTTGATCGACAAGGTCATCACGCATCGCAGCTATCAGACGCTGTTCGCGATCGTCCTGATGTTCGGTACGCTCACGCTGTTCGACGGGCTGTTCAGCTATGTCCGGCAATATCTGATGACCGTCATCACGAGCAAGATCGACGCCCGGCTCGCCTCGAGAATATTCCAACACCTGCTGACGCTGCCGATGTTCTTCTTCGAGGGAATTTCGGCCGGGGTGCTGGCCCGCAACCTGCAACAGACCGACACGGTAAGGCAGTTCCTAACCGGCCGCCTGTTCCAGACCATGCTGGACGCTCTCTCCCTGCCTCTGATGCTCGTTGTCCTGTTGATGTACAGCGTCAAGCTGACCGCTGTCGTACTCGGGTGTTCGTTGGCGATGGCCTTGCTGATCGGGGTCCTGCTGCCAACCTTCCGCCGCAACCTCGAGAGCCTGTATGCGGCAGAGGGCGCGCGGCAGGGGCACCTTATCGAGACCCTCCACGGCATGCGGACAATCAAATCGCTGTCCTTGGAGCCCTCGCGGATGTCCGCCTGGAACGAGCGTATCACAGCCGGGGTGCAGCGCCGCGCGACCGTGGGACGGATCGCGGCACTGGCGGGCGTGCTGATCCAGGGCCTGGAAAAGATCATGCAGATCAGCGTGCTCGGCGTAGGAGCCATCGAGGTTTTCAACGGCGATCTGAGTGTCGGGGCACTGGTCGCCTTCAACATGGTGTCGGGCCGGGTCACCGGGCCGCTGGTGCAGATCGTGGGCTTGCTCAACGAGTACCAGGAAACCTCGATGGCGGTCCGGATGCTGGGGACCGTGATGACCCATCCGCCCGAGCGGGATCCCCACATCCAGGGCATCAGCCCGGTGATCTCGGGCAATCTGGTGTTCGACAAGGTCGTCTTCCGCTACCGGCCCGACAGTCCGGCGGCACTCGACCACGTGTCGTTCGAGATCACACCCGGCCAGGTGATCGGCATCGTCGGGCGATCCGGGTCCGGCAAGACGACGGTAACCCGGCTGATCCAGGGCATCCAGGTTCCGCAGGAAGGCATGATCCGGTTGGACGGCGTCGACATTCGCCATATCGACCTGGTTCATCTCCGCAGCAGCATCGGCGTCGTGCTGCAGGAGAACTTCTTGTTCCGAGGCACTGTGCGCGAGAACCTCGCCGCGGTCCGGCCGGCGGCAACGTACGACGAAATCGTCGAAGCCGCCCGCATCGCCGGAGCGGACGAGTTCATCGACCGGCTACCACAATCCTACGACACGATGATCGAGGAGAACGGATCGAACTTCTCCGGCGGGCAACGGCAGCGGATCGCGATTGCCCGCGCCTTGCTCACCCGCCCCCGCCTGCTGATCTTCGACGAGGCGACCAGCGCACTAGACCCCGAGAGCGAGGCGGTGATCCAGGACAACCTCAGCGAGATCGCGCGCGGCCGAACTCTGCTGATCGTCTCGCACCGGCTGACATCGCTGGCCTCGGCGGATGCCATCCTGGTGCTCGATCAAGGCCGGGTGCTGGACTTTGCCCCGCACCGTGTGCTGCTCGGTCGCTGCAACGTCTATGAGCGCTTGTGGCGCCAGCAGACGAAACACTTTGCATGAGCCGGGTGATCGACCACGCTCCTACCCAGCCGCCGCCCGCCCAGGCCACATCACCGCAACCCACGCAAGCCATGGCAACAGCCGCCGTGCCGAGGCGGCGGCGGCGGTCCTCGACCTCGGCGACAGAGCGGCAGTGGCTCCAGGAGGGGTTCACGCCGCTCGCGCCGGACCTCGAGGACTTCCTGGCGCAAGCACCGGCGACTGCATTGTGCAACGCGCATCGCATCGTGGTCCTGCTGTTCCTCGCGATGATCGGCCTCGCCTCGGTGCTCCGAGTGGACATCGTGGTCACCGGATCCGGGCGGCTGTCCGCCGACGCGCCGACCGTCGCCCTGCAACCGATGCAGCTGTCCGTCATCCGGGACATCCGCGTGAAGCCCGGCGATTTCGTGCACAAAGGCGATGTGTTGGCGGCACTGGACCCGACTTTCACGCAGGCTGACCAGGCGGTCTTGCTGGCACAGAAGAGTGCGACCGAGGCGTTGCGCGCACGCTTGGATGCGGAGCTGAACGACGCACCGCTGGATGTGCCGCCGCAATCGGCCAAGGCGCCGGAATGGGAACTGCAACAGACGTTGTACCAGCAGCGCCGGGCACAGTTCGTCGACCGCGTGACGGATTTCGCGCAAAGGATCGGCGGCATCGACAAGGCCCTGAGCGGTGCCGACCAGACCAGGGGTTCGTTGCAGCAGCAGGTCGACCTGTCCAGGGAAGTGGAGGGTATGCGCAACAACCTCTACCGCGCGCAGAGCGGCTCGAAGCTGGTGTATTTGGAGGCGCAGGCGGCCCGCATCCGTAACGAGCGCGACCTGGTGGACGCGAACGTGCACGTGAACGCCCTGCAGCAGGAGAGGCGATCGGCGGTGTCCGATCGGCAGTCCTTCGTCGACGGTTGGCGGCGGGATCTGTTGGAATCGCTGGTGAAGACGACGGCGGACGCCTCGGCGGTGAACGAGAGCCTGACCAAGGCGAACCGGCTGAACGACTTGGTGGTTCTGACCGCGCAGCAGGATGGCGTCGTGTTGGAGGTCGCCAAACGCTCGGTTGGTTCGGTGCTGAATGCGGCCGAGCCACTCATCACGATGGTGCCGAGCGGCACGCCTCTGATCGCCGAGATCGCCATCAGTTCGGCCGATATCGGCTACGTCAAACCGGGCGACCCGGTCGTGATCAAGGTCGAGGCGTTCCCCTACCAGCGCCATGGCTTGTTGGAGGGCCGCCTGCGATCGATCGCGTCCGACTCCTTTTCTGCCAGCGGTAACGGCGCGCCGGGTGCGACGGCCTACCATCACGGCCAGGTCGAACTCGTGAGCACGGATCTGAAGGCGATGCCGGAGGGCGCACATCTAATTCCCGGGATGACACTCACGGCCGAGATCAAAGTCGGGACGCGCAGTGTCATATCCTACCTGCTTTACCCGATCACCCGCGGCTTCAGCGAGAGCATCCGGGAGCCCTGACCGGGTGGGGCCGCGCTCGCGATCCCCTCTCGCTTCTTTGGGCCGTGTTGCCAGCCATCCGTCGTGAGCTACGCCGGAGGGAACGCCGTCGAGGAGCAGGCAAGCGGGCATCCGGGTGGTGTTGCCGGTAACGGGATGCACCGAAACAGATGGCGGAAGGCGCCGCGCTTTTCCCGCCCTACGCCGTCTGCCTCGGGATCGGCCGGTTGGTCGGTCCCTTACACCCGCTCGATCAGCGCGGCGATGCCTTGGCCGACCCCGATGCACATCGTGCAAATCGCCAATGTCTGACTGCGCTGCTCCAGTGCGCTCACCGCGGTCATCGCCAGCCGTGCGCCACTCATGCCCAAGGGATGCCCCAGCGAGATCGCGCCACCATGCGGGTTCACGAACTCCGCATCATCCGGCAGCCCCAACTGGCGCATCACTGCCAGGCCCTGCGCGGCGAACGCCTCGTTGAGTTCGATCAGGTCGATATCGGCCAGCTTCACCCCGGCGCGCTCCAGCAGCTTGCGGGTGGCTGGCTCCGGGCCCATGCCCATGATGCGGGGCGCCACGCCGGCCGTCGCCATCGCCACCACGCGGGCGCGGGGGGTCAGGCCATACTTCTTCGCTGCCGCCTCGCTGGCGATGATCAGCGCGCCAGCCCCATCGTTGACGCCGCTGGCATTACCCGCGGTCACGCTGCCACCCTCCTTGCGGAACGGCGCCTTCAGCTTGGCCAGCGCTTCGAGGCTGGTCTCGCGCGGGTGCTCGTCGCGGTCCACCACGGTATCGCCCTTGCGGCCCTTGATGGTGACCGAGGTCATCTCGCGGCTGAAAAACCCGCTGGCCTGCGCCGCCGCCGTCCGCTGCTGCGAGCGCAACGCGAACGCATCCTGGTCGGCGCGGCTCACCTGATAGTCCTGCGCCACGTTCTCCGCCGTCTCCGGCATCGAATCCACGCCGTACTGCGCCTTCATCAGCGGGTTCACGAACCGCCAGCCAATCGTCGTGTCGTAGATCTCGGCGTGCCGGCTGAACGCCTCGGTGGCCTTGCCCTGCACGAACGGCGCGCGCGTCATGCTCTCCACGCCGCCGGCGATCACCAGTTCGGCGTCCCCGGCGCGGATGG
>CAXTWC010000122.1:0-6823 GCA_964247805.1 uncultured Acetobacteraceae bacterium
CGTTCGAGGCAGAGGGGACAGAGTGATGCGGATGGGATCTTGGGTGGCGGCGTTCGGCTTGGCGATCACCTGCCTGGCGGCGCCGGCCTTTGCCAAAGATGACCTGGTGATCGGCGTCTCCAACTTTCCCTCCAGCATGAACCCCTACCTCGATCCGGAGGTGGTCAAAACCTACATCGAGGATTTCGCCACCCGGCCTGTCACGGCGTTCGACAAAGATTGGAACCTAGGCTGCCTGCTGTGCACGGAGTTGCCCAGCATCGAGAACGGCCTGGCGAAGATCGAGGATCGGCCCAGCGGTGGCAAAGGCATGGCCGTGACGATCAAGCTGAAGCCAAACCTGAAATGGGGCGATGGCGTGCCGGTCACATCCGCCGATATCGCCTTCACGGCGAAGGTCGGCCGCGACCCTGCGTCTGGCTTCGCCGATACCAGGCTGTGGGGCCGCGTGACCAGCGTGGACGTTCCGGACCCTCTGACGGCAGTGCTGCATCTCGACGGCATCACCAGCGAGTTCGACCGGATATCGATGCTGCTGCCGGAGCATATCGAGGGACCGGTCTATGCCAAGGCCGGAACGCCGGGCGCCTATATCAACGCGACGGTGTATAATCGTGCGCCCACCACGCCAGGCTTGTGGAACGGGCCATGGATGGTGACCGACTACACATCCGGCTCGCAGGTCGTGTTGTCGGTCAATCCGTATTGGGCGGGTAAGCCACCGGCGTTCAAGCACATCGTTATCCGCACGATCGAAAACACGGCGGCGTTGCAGGCCAATCTGCTGTCGGGCGACATCGATATGGCGCCGGGTGAAAGCATCGGCCTGACCATCGATCAAGTGCTGGCGCTGCGCAAGCAAAGTCCAGACCGATTTACTTACATTTTCAAGCCTAGCCTGACCTATGACTTGATCGCGCTCAACCTGGACAGTCCGATCCTGGCGGATGTTCGCGTACGCCGGGCGCTGCTGATGGGGATCGATCGCAAGACGATGGGTAACCGGCTGTTCGAGGGCCTGCTGCCGATCGCGTCGACTTGGGTCAATCCGCTCGAGCCCAATTTCGACAAGACCGTTGCGGCCGTGGGCTATGATCCCGCCGGTGCCAAGGCCCTGCTGACGGAGGCAGGCTGGACGCCAGGCGCGGACGGCATTTGCCGCAATGCCAACGGCGACCGGCTATCGCTGGAGTTCACCGTGACTGCAGGGAACCGGCTGCGGGAGCTGCAACAGACCGTCATGCAGAGCGATTGGCGGAAGCTTTGCATCGACACGGTCCTGAAGAACGAGCCGTTCCGTACCATGTTCGGAGCATCGCTGAAGCATCGCACGTTTAAGGCCATGGTGCTGTTCAGCTGGATCTCGGGCGTCGATCAATCCCCGCGGCAAACGTTGGCGACCAACCAAATCCCCAGCCAGGCCAATAACTGGGCGGGCAGCAATTTCTTCGACTTCAGCAACGCGGACTTCGATCGCGGCATCGCCACGCTGGAAACCGAGTTGGACCCGGCTCAGCGCAAGGCGGCGTCAGCGGCGATGCAGCATATCTACGCCGACCAACTGCCGGCTTTGCCCCTGTTCTTCCGGTCGGACGCGCACGTGATCCCAACCTGGCTGAAGGGATACGAGCCGACCGGCCACGGCGATTACGGGGTGCTGCATGCCGAAGACTGGTATCAGCAGCCATAATCTGGAGCGGATATCGGCACTGCGCATCACGGCCTGCGGACGCCGGGGCAGGAGGGCGCATTCGGCCGTGGTGCGACGTCCACCAAAGCCATCGTCAGTCCAACATGGCGTTCGATGCAATCATACATTGCTTCACTGGCGGCTGGTCCGAGACAATAGTTGCTTATATTCAGCTTCAGTCCACCAACGAAAGCGATCGCTCATGCCCATTTCTGTTTCGAGCGATCCCACCGGAACGATCCTCCTCATTGGGGCTTCTCGCGGTCTCGGCTACGCCATGGCCGCCGAGTTCGTGTCGAAGGGATGGAACGTCGTGGGCACCGTGCACGGCAGTGCCAGGACGGAACTCCACGATCTCGCTGACGAACATCACGGCCGGGTCGAGATCGAGATGCTCGACGTTATCGATCCGGAGCAGATCACAGGGTTACGCCATCGTCTCTCGGGCCGCCGCTTCGATATCCTGTTCCACAACGCCGGCACCGCCAACCAGAACCAGGACGAGACCATTGCCGAGGTATCGACCGAAGAATTCGTGCGCGTGATGGTCGTGAATGCGCTGAGCCCGATGCGCGTGGTCGAGGGATTGCAGGACCTGGTTCCCGCCAATGGCCTGATTGGCATCATGTCGTCGGGCCAGGGCAGCGTCAGCAACAACGAGAAAGGCGGGCATGAGGTGTATCGCGGCACCAAGGCCGCGCTGAACCAGTACATGCGAAGCTACGCCGCCCGCCATGCCGGAGAGCCACGTGCCCTGGTGCTGATGGCTCCGGGATGGATCCGCACCGCCCTGGGCGGACCGAACGCGCCATTCACAGTCGAAGAAGCCATCCCGAAGGTGGTGGATGTGCTGCTCGCGCAACGCGGCAAGCCGGGCCTGCAGTATCTCGACCGGGAGGGACGCACCGTTCCGTGGTGATCGGCCGATCTAGCCCGCGCCGCCGAGCAGGGCGTGAATTTCTGTCATGCTCGGTCGCGAAGCAGGCGCGCTGGCGGTGCACTGCGCCTCGAGTTGGCGCAGCGGGTCCTGGCCGGACACGTCGTCGCAACGGTCCAGCAACTCACCGAGCAGGATGCCCCATGCCAGCACCTCCGTCCGTTGCAGCCCAGACCCGGCGGGACCGGCGGGTAGAAAGGACGCACCGCCGAAATCACTCAGGACCGCATTGCCGGCATCGCCGTCCCAAAGGGTGTTGTGGCCGTATAGATCGCCGTGCAGGACGCCCCGCCCATGGAGATGGGCAGCGGCGGCGGCGATGCTGGTTGCCACTCGCAGGGCGGTGGTGCGGTTGAAGCGGACTGCATCGTCATACACGTCCCGGCTGCAACTCGCCTGGCTGGGCGGCCCGGCCAGAACGCGCCAGCCAACCGGGAGGAGCGGCATGAGCAAGCCCTGCACCTGGTCCGGATGGCCACTCAGCTGACCGAGAGCGCCGAGCAGATTTGGGTGGTCCCCAGCGGTCAGGCATGCTGCGATCTCGCTTGCTGGCAAGCCGTCGCTGGTCATCGCACCCTTGAACAGCTTCAGCGCCACACGCCGTTGCGCGCCACTAGTTTGCCATTGAGCATCGTAAACGCGGCCCGAGGCGCCCTCCCCCAGCAATTGCCCGAGGCTGAGCTCGTTCCAATCAACTGTGGCGCAGTCGGGCGCGCCCAGGGTCTTGTCCAGCGGATTGCCTGCCCAGGCCAGCCAAGCGAGCCGGGGTAAGTCCGTCAGCCACGGGGGCAATGCCTCGAAGCGGTTGGCGCTCAGGCGGAGCAGTTCAAGGCTTGGCGCGTCCTGCATGGTCGCGGGTAGCTTCGTCAGACTGTTCCCCGCGAGCATCAGCTTCTGCAGCAATGGGCGACGACCGATGGCGTCCGGCACTGCCGTAAGCTGATTGTCGGTCAGGATCAGCCAGCGCAGCGCGGGCGGCAATGCCTCGCCGGGTATCTCGCGCAGGCCGCTTCGGCGGAAGCCCACTTGGCTCAGTGCTGGGCAGTCGCCGAGCGCGGGCGGCAGCTGGTCGAACCGGTTGCCGGAGCAGAACAGGATGCGCAGCTTGCGAAGCCTGCCCATGTCCTCGGGGAGGCGATCGAGCTGATTGCCACTTAGGTCGAGCACCTCCAGCGTATCGGCGAGCCCGAAGATCTCTCGCGGAAACTCCGCCAGCCCCTCGTTCAGCCGCAGCTCCGTCGCGCCGGCCAGGTCACCCCGCCGCAAGGCCTCGAGATTCGTGCTCATGACCGCATTCCTACACCGACCGCATGACCTGACCATCGGCGCGTCACGGCCAGCACCCACCACCGTCGTGCATCGGCGACGGCGAGCTCCTCGTCAACGGTGGAACCACCAGCCAGGCGACCATCGAGGCTGGCGCGTCGCTGGACTGCGTTTCCGGCTGCTGATTTCGTCCGGAGGCGTGGCCACGAACGTGACCGTCGATGCCGGCGTCCGTCCGAAAGCTTCTTGGACGATGACAGCCGGGCCATGTTCCACAACGCGCACGAGTTCGCGGCGCTGTATCGGGAGGCACCTGCCGTTGGCTTCTTCGCGCCGCGTGTCGAGAGCGGTTACCGGCTGGAAGCGATCCGTGCACGGCTGAGGTTGACTGCCGGCGAGCGAACGGCAAGGAGTGTCCGCGAATTTCGTGCAGCTGATCGACTATAGGAGCGCCCTACGCCACCGGGCGGACCATGGTGATACGGTAGCCGTCCGGATGGTCGCCATAAACCAGAGTGACCGGCCCATCCATGACGAGGACTGCAGCGAAGGCTTGCTCAACGAAGGACACCATAATAGGCCCCTCCTCCAGCCGGATCACCACGGCCGTGTGCGGAGCGGGAAAGGCGGGGAGGTATTGGCGGTGGAAGGTGGTCCACGATAGCAGCGTGGCACGACCGGATACCTGTTCCCACGTGAATTCAGCGGACAGCGTATCTGGATCGACGGGAGCCGGCGGATACCGGAACCGGCCATTGAGGCTACAACGTTGCAGCCTCAACGCGCCCGCTTGGATACTGTCCCACATCGGCGCGTCATAAGGCGAAAACAACGTGGGGCGCATCGGCGTCATACCCCATACATGATCGAGGTAACCTTGCCGGCAACATCCGACACGTAATGCACGTGGCGGCATCGGCTCACCTGCCGATCTCCGAGGCCGCCGCGCAACTGCCTCACGGCCTCGATCTGATGCGCCCAGCCCTGCATGTACGTTTCGGAGAGATGGCCGCCACCGGTGTTGATCGGCAATGTCCCACCCGGTCCAATGCTCGTCTGCGACAGAAAACGCCCAGCTTCACCCTCGGCGCAATAGCCGAAGCCATCGAGGGCGAATGGCACGTGACAGCTGAAGCTGTCGTACACCAGCAGCGCGTCCACATCCTCCGGCCCGACGCTGGCCATTTCATAGAGCTGGCGAGAGGCAAGGCGTTGTGCCGGCCGGTAGAAGTCAACGACGCGTGACCCAAGGCTGGTGGCCTCCCGGTTCAGGTCGGCTCGCCCTACTCCATCGATGAAGACCGGCGTGCCGCCCATGCGCCGGGCCCGAGAGGCTTCCGCGATGATCAGGGCCACCCCGCCATCGTTGATGAGGCAGTAGTCCAGCAGACGCAGCGGCTCCGCGATGTAATCGGACGCGATGTAATCATCGAGCGTGATGGGTTTGCGCATGATGGCGTTTGGGTTGAGCGCGGCCCAGGCTCGCTCGGCGACCGCGACCGCACCCAATTCGCGTTCGGTCATGTTGGTCTGTGCCATGTATCGCCGGAAGGTCAGGGCGTAGATCGCGCCTTGTGACGTGAGACCCCAGGGCGTGTGGTAGACGTAGGACATGAACGTGTCCCCACCCATCGCCTGGGCGCCGCCATACTGCACCGCTGCCGAGCGCTGATCGTTGCCGTAGACCAGCGCCACGACTTCGGCCATGCCGGTTTGCACAGCCATGCAGGCCTTTACGACGGCGGTGACGGCGTCAGCCTGATCGCCCCAGCGCGCGTCGATGCCGAGGACCTCGCCCATGCGCTCATAGGCGGTATTGGGACCGACGATCAGGCCGTCGATGTCGGCACGGTCCAAGCCCGCATCGTCCAATGCGCAACGCAAAGCCGCAGCCGCATAACCGTAGCTGTCGGACGGCTTCTCGCCCGCCCTGACCCGGCGGTAGTCCCCCGGCCAGTCCGTGTGGCCGATCCCGACCACGGCAGCCGTCCGGTGCAGACTACCAACCCTGCTTGCCTCGACCATGGGTGCGACCTCCGTGCCGAGTCATCGCACCTGGTATCACAATGCTCAAGATACGCGCCGTACATCTCAGGGGAGGCATCAGGTGCAAGACAACGCACAACGGCGCTCGACATCGGCATACTCCGTCGTCCGGACCAACACGCGTGATGCGGCTCGTACGCCGTTCAGGCTGCTTGCCGCGACGTCGGGTGTGCCATAGAGTATGGAGCAATACCGACCGGTAAGACCGGTGTTCCGGAGGATGCGATGCCTGACCAAACCGATCGGCTGGCCCGTTCCGGCGCTCGTTATGGGCTTGACGGGCGCGTAGCCTTGGTGACCGGCGCAGGGGGTGGCATTGGGCGGGCCATTGCGCTCCGGTTGGCGCAGGAAGGATGCCCCGTCGGCATCTTCGACCGGAACGGGGCGGATGCGGAGGCGACCGCGGCCCTCATCCGCACAGCCGGCGGCACGGCGGCCGCGCATGCCGGCACGGTGGCGCGGCGCGAAGATGTGGCGGCTTGTGTCGCGTCTCTGGAGGCAGCGCTCGGCCCCATCGGGATCCTGGTCAACAACGCCGGCATCCTGCGGACCGCACCCTTCCTCGAGGTGACGGACACCGACTGGCGCAATACCTTCTCGGTAAACCTGGACGGCGTGTTCCTGTTCTGCCAGGCCGTGCTGCCGGGCATGGTGGCCCGTGGCAGCGGGGCGGTGGTCAACATGGCGTCATGGACCGGCAAGAAGGGCGTGCCTAACCACTCCGCATACAGCGCCAGCAAGTTCGCCGTCATCGGCCTGACGCAGAGCATCGCGGGCGAGATGGCGGCGCACGGCATCCGCGTCAACGCGGTTTGCCCCGGGATCATCGTGGACACCCAGATGCGCGCGGATGCGGAAGTGGCCAACCGGGCGCAGGGCCTGCC
>CAXTWC010000122.1:6833-17010 GCA_964247805.1 uncultured Acetobacteraceae bacterium
CCGCGCATCGGCTGGGCCGTGGCGGCCAGGGCCTGCCAGACGTCGAGACCCGCGCCCGCTCCGTGCCGCTCGGCCGCCCCGGCTTGCCGAACGAGATCGCCTCCGTCGTCGCGTTCCTGGCGTCGGACGAGGCCAGCTACATGACCGGGCAGGCGGTAAACATCACTGGCGGGTTGTGGATGGGCTGATGCGGGCCATGGTGCTGCGGCACACCGGGCCGGCCGATGTGCTGCAACGCCCTGGAAGCGGGCTCACCACTCGGCCGGCTGACCCTAGCGCCCGCCCAACATCAACCGCGGCGAGCGAGATCGAACCGAGCCGCCGGCCGATCGAAAACGGCTTTAGTCGGCACCTTGCCGTCCAACCGCTTCATCGCCGTTCCCCCGGGTCTGTTCGCTACATCGCCCGTGCCGGCTCTGCGCCCGGCTTCAGGTAAGGGTCCGGCAAGGGAGGCGGAGCAACCCGGCGGATCTTGCTGGCCGCGTAGTCCCGGGCGAGTAACTTGCGGTAGCGGACCGGGTCCAGTTCGAGCGCATAGCGAGGGCTTTCGGGAAACTGCTTGGACGCCCACTCATGGTCCGTCGCGATCGCCGCCAACATGCCGTCTCGCTCCGGCAGCTTGAGCCGGCCGCTCGCCGCGGCCGCGATGTATTCGGCCTGATCGTCCATCATACGGATGTTGCTGCCGCCGCTGACATCGAAGAAGCCGATGAAAAACAAGCCCGGCAGCGCCGGATGCGCCACCCGGTTGTAGAGGCGGAGCCGGTGTCCCTCTAGTGGTGACAACTCCGGCGGCAGATACGGAAACGTCGTCCGATACCCTGTTGCGGCGATCACGCTGTCGAAGGTTTCCGTGCTGCCGTCCACGAAACTCACGTCCATACCGGCCACCGACTGCATGCCCGGCTTCACTGCAATACGCTGCCATGCTATGTGGGAGATCAGAGTCGGGTGACTGATCGGATGGGTGCGCCCACGGGGCGTGCGAAACCCCCACTGCTCCATACGGCCGTGGAAGATACGGGTCAGCAAGGCGCGGGCCCTGACCCGCAGGCGCCAGGGCACCCAGGGCTTCTCGATCTTGACCAAGGTGCGGGAGTTGGGTGCGCCAAACATCATCCGCGGCATGATCAGCACGGGGGAACGGGCGCACAGCACAGTGCGCGCAGTGACAGTGCAGATGTCGGCAGCGATGTCCACGCCGCTATTGCCAGGTCCGATCACCAGGACGCGCTTGCCGGCAAAGCGGTCCGGCGTGCGGTAACCGTGGGCGTGCAGATATTCGCCGGTGTAGGCCGCCATCTCCGCCGGGTCGCGGGGCACACTCTGGTGACCGGTTGCGACCACCACGCCGTCGAAGCTGTCGGTGCCACCCTCGCCGAAGCGCAGTGTGAAACGCCCGTTCGAAGGTTCGATGGCGGTGACCCGGCTGCGGAACCGGATACGCTCCGTCAGTCCGAACCGGTCGGCATAGGATTGGAGGTAGCGGTGCATCTCCTCGTGGTCGGGATACAACGAGGTGCCGGGTGGGAACGGGAAGTCTCCGAAAGAACTGACCCGCGCTTCGGAGTTGATGTGCAGCGATTTATAAGCGGGGCTGAGGCCGCTGTCGTTCTCGTAGACCCACAGCCCACCGATATGCGACCCGACCTCGAAGATCGTAACATCGATGCCATTGGCGAGCAGGTTCTTGGCGGCGCACAGGCCGCCGGCCCCCGCCCCGATGACTGCATAGCGCTTCTGCATACGGCGTCTCCGTCCCGGTCAACCCGTTATACGCCAATCTTCTACGGTGCTTGGCATCGCGGTGGCGCTCTTACCGCGAGTGCGACCCGGCGGTCGTAGGGGCGGCCGTCTTGGTCCGAACCGCGGGCGCCTTCGGCCGTCGCGCCCCGGCCATGTCCAGCACGAGGGCGGTCATCGAGTTGGCAAGCTCTTCAAGGGTCAGACGCCCATTCGGCCGATACCAGACATAGGCCCAGCTCACCATTCCACCGATCGCGAGCGCCGCCATCCTGGTATCGGCCAGGTGGAAATCGCCGCATGCGACGCCGTCGTCGAGCAGCTTCACCAGCCGCGAGTCGAACTCGCGGCGCATATCGCTGATGCGTTTGAAGTCGTCGGGAGCAAGGTTCTTCTCCTCCCGGGCAAAGATTGCGATGTGGCGTTGGCTGTCGAGCACTGCGATGACGAAGCGCCGGCACAACTCGGCCAACAGGGCGGCCGGCTTGCCAGGGCGATCCAGCACCTTGTTCAAGGCATCGAGCGCCGAGGCAATTCCCCGCGCGCAGATCTCGGCCAGCAATTCTGCCTTGGAGGAGAAATGCGCGTAGATGAAGGGTTTGGTGACGCCCATATGTTCGGCGATCACGTCTAGCGACGTATTCTCGTATCCCCGCTCGTAAAACAACTCCGCCGCGACATCGACGGTGCGCTCGCGTTTGAGCGCCGCCACCTCATCCCGCACGCGGATGGATAGAGCGGTGGAGCCAGTCTGCATGAAACGCTTCCCTCTATGCCAAAGCCGGCCCGTCGTACCGGCTGCCCGACGGGCGGGACGCCAATTTCCTACCTGCCGGAACCTACTACATAGGGCACTATCTGTCCCGTTCCTCGAGGGTGAGGGGGGAGGTTGGACGATCGGCATCTGTCCGAAGCGCCGGCCGTGACTCGGGCGCACGGCCGTCGATGCGGGCGGGGAACAGCGCCTGGAGCGCTCCATGCGGAGCGGTGCGGACCAAGCCGCGGCCGTTGGTATGCGGCGACCCCAGCGCCTCCCCGATGTCGAGTACCGGGCTGGTGCAGCAATCGGGACTGCGGAACCGATCCCGGCAGGCGTCCAGCGTCAGCGTGGCAACGAATGCGGCCACGTCGGCGATGAGGCTGGTCTGCGGCAACGCTTCGTCTTGCCGTTCGATCCAGCCAGGCTGCCCGGCAGCCAAGCTGAAGGCGTGCCAAAATTTCGGCTCGATCGCACCGACTGCGATATGTCGGCCATCTTCCGTAGCATAGACCTGGTAATACGCCGCACCGCCGTTCAGGTACGTCTCCCGGCGCTGCGGCACCAAGCCCACCGCGCCGAATGCGGCCACCTGGAACAATTGCAAGGGCATCGGCACATCGGCCAGGGCGATGTCGATCGCGCAGCCGCGCCCGTCGGAGTTCCGCCCGCGTAGCGCGCCCAGGATGGCGATCACGCCGAACAGCGAGCCGGACACGTCCGCTATCGGCGGGTCGAAGAACATCGGGCTGGCGCCGCCATTGCGATGCAGGACGCCCGCCTCCGCCAGGTAGTTGGCGTCATGCCCAGCCGCTTCGGCGAGCGGCCCGGTGGCTCCGTACCCACTCAACGAGCAATAGATCAGTCCGGGGTTGATCTCACGCAGGGTCTCGTAGGCCAGGCCTAACCGCGCCATCACGCCGGGCCGGAAGCCCTCGATCAGCACGTCGTACTCCGGCACCAGCCGCAGCAGTTCCGCACGCGCTAGCGGATCCTTCAAGTCCATCCGGCAAACGGATTTGCCGGCATTCACCGCCTCGTAGAACACCGGCGCACCATCCTCGCCACGCGGCCCAAGCTGGCGCATCGCGTCGCCGGCGGGCGGCTCGACCTTCAGCACCTCGGCGCCCATGTCGGCCAGCAGCAAGCTCGCGAACGGGCCTGGCAGGAACGATGACAGGTCCAGCACCTTCACACCGCTTAGGAACTGGCCCAGGCGGGAGCGGTCGGCCAAAGGGGTAGGCAGAGGACCGTGCCCGTCCATCAGCGCGTCGAGACTTGCTTGGCGAACACACCCCAATCCATCACAGGATCGCCACCGGCGCGATGGGGCTGCCAGTGCCACCGACGATCGGTAGCGGCGTGGCGACGAACAGGAACGTCTGCACGCCCGTCTCGCCCAATTCGCGCAGCGCCAGGCCCTCCAGCAACGGCACGCCGTAGTCGCGGATCAGCCGCTGATGGACCGGGAACACTGCGCCCTCCGGGAAGGGCAGCACCTCGATGGCAAAATTGTCGGCACCGACCATGGCCACGCCGCTTTCCGCCAGCCAAAGCGCACCCGCCACGTCGATGCCGGGTTCACGGTTGAAATCAACCGGCCCCTTCGCCGGTAGACTTTCCAGCCACCCCGTGCGGATCAGCACCGCATCCCCGTCCCGTAGGTCCACACCGGCGGCGGCGCGCTGCAGTTCGTCGATACCGATCGTGTCGCCCGGCGCCGCCGGCCCGCCGCGCTGCCGCACGATATCCAGCAGCACGCCGCGTGTGACGATCGGCGGCATCTTCTCCACGCCGCAGCGCAAGGCGCGGGTGGTGGAACGCACGGTGCTGCCGGGGAAACCGTTATACAGATGATCGTCGCACCAAGCATGGCACAGCGCGTCGATATGGGTGCCGAGATGCAGCGGCAGCACCACCGTGTCTTCGGCGAACTGAAAACCGCCGGGCCGCTTGGCGCCGGCCGCATAGTCACCGCCGTCCCGCCCCATGAAGTGCGACACACCCGGCCGGTGACCCGGCACCGGCAACCGGTCCGAGATCGGTTGTGCCAGGCTGAGCACGCGGCCGGTCCGGACCAGTTGGGCGGCCAAGCGGACTTGCTCCGGCCCAATTAAATTCGGCGCGCCAGCCTCATCCCCCTGGCCCCAGCGGCCCCATGCTTCCTGTGCCACGGCTTACGGCTTCCCGGCGTAAAGCTGTGCCGCCGCCGTTTTCAGGTCCCGGCGCATCAGCTTGCCGGTGACGGTGGTCGGCAGCTGCTGCACGATCTCGAACCGGTCCGGCACCTTGTAGGTGGAGGCGATCTTGCGGCAATGCGCCGTCAGTTCCGGTGCGGTCAGTTGCACGCCGCCCTTGGGCATTACGAAGGCGACGATCGTCTCGCCCGTCCCGGCTGCAACGCCGACCACGCCGGCCTGGGCGACGCCCGGGTGCTGCATCAGCACGTCCTCGACTTCCGCCGGGGAGACGTTGATGCCGGCGCGCTTGATCATCTCGGTGGCACGGCCGTGAAAGACAAACTCGCCGGCCGCGGTCAGCAGCCCCACGTCGCCGCTGCGGAACCAGCCATCGGCGCTGAACGTCTCGGCATTGTGGTGCGCGCTGCCGCCGGTATACCCGCGCATGACATAGGGTCCGGATACCTCCACCAAGCCCGGCTGGTCCGGGCCGAGCACCTGCCCGGTTTCCGCCTCCACGATTCGCAGGCGCACGCCGGGCAGCGGCAGCCCCTGGCAGTTGGCCCGGCGCTCCAATGGCCAGGCGTGGTGGGTCACGCAGCAATTACCGCCGGTTTCGCTGGCGCCATAGATGTTGCAGATATCGCGGATGCCGATTGCCTCGGCTGCCTTCATCACGTCCTGCGGGCTGCCGATGGTCATGCCCTTGGTCAATGTGCGGGTGCGTTCGCGGCGAAACGCGGGGTGGCGCGCGATTTCGTCCGTCATGCCGGGTAAGGTGTAGATGGAAGTGCAGCCGTGCCGCTCGATCAGGTCGAGTGCCTCGCCAGCGTCGAACCGCCCCTGTAGCACCAGCGTGGCGCCGTGGGAGAAGGTGGCCGGCATCGCGTTGATCCCGCCATAGGTCCAGAATAGCGGCGGCGACAGCAAAACGCGGTCGTCGGGGCCGAGCCCCTGGCGTTCACCGATGTTGAAGCTATTCTCGACGATCAGGTAATGCGCGAGCGGGATCGCCTTCGGTTTGCTGGTGGACCCCGACGTGTACAGGATCATGGCGTCGTCGCTGGCGCCGGCGCCATCGCCGGGTGCCAGGGTAGCAATCGGCTCGGCGGCGTCTCGCGCGGCGGCATAGTCGGTGAAACCATGCGCGGCACCGTCGATCATCAGCACGGCCACCGTTTTGCCGGCGATCGCGCGCAAGTTGGCCGCAAAATCTTCACGAGCGAAACCTGGCAAAGTCACCAACACGCGCACGTCCGAATCGTCCAGCAAGAACTCGAGTTCGGTCTGGGTGCACCAGGTGCTGAACGGCACAACGACCGCGCCCAACAGCCAGGCGCCAAATGCCGCCTCCAGCCATTCCGGGCGATTGTTGATCAATAGACCAACGCGGTCGCCACGGTCTACGCCATGTGCCCGCAACAGCCCCGCAACTTGCCGCGCACTCGCGGCGAGTTGCGCGTAGCTAACGGCCTCACCGCCGGCGATCACGGCCATGGCTTCAGGGCGACGCCCTGCCTGCTCGACCAGCAACTCGTATAGAGTGCGGCTATAGGGTGGATGCATTGTCAGCCTTTTGCGCCAAAGCCGACTGGAAACCGTCGCGCGCCCGAGATCGCCATTCACCCTCCCCGTCCCCGCATGGCTTTTGCCGACGGTCCCGTGTCTACTCATCAGTATCTGCACATCCCGACTGGTCGATCAAGTGCCGGTGGGTCGCTGGCGAAGCTACGTTGCCAGGTCCGCGACCGGATCACTCAGCCGCCGCCTTGACGGGAATCGGATTCGCTAGCACGACGACTGCGAATGGCCTGATGAGCACGCTGTCCGATACGCCTCGCATGTCCCGCTTCGGGGCATCGGTGGATACCATCCTTGAACCGAAGGCTGTCTTAGCAGAATGCGCCGGGCGATCGTTCACATCGGTATGCCCCGCACCGGGACAACCACCCTGCAGCGGGTTCTCACCAGCATGCGGCCCAAGCTCGGTGAAGTCGGCGTCCTCTACCCGGACCTCACGCCGCGCTCGGCACCAGAGCCCCATCTCAGCCACCAGCATCTCGGGGAAGCCCTGGATGGACGCCGGCCGCCGTCTGACCGGCTGGAGTTGCTCACTCGGCTGGCCGACCTGCTTGCGGCGACAGACGCCGAGACGATCTTCCTGTCGTACGAGAGCCTATGCCTCATTCCGCCCAGCCTGGGCATACCGCGCATGCTGGCAGAGTTGTTCGCGAGACATGGTTTCGCCATGGAGGTATTGGTCACGATCAAGCCGCAAGGTGAGTTCATCAATTCGACCTATACTTGGCGTACGCAATTCCTGCGCGAGAGCAGGACGTTCAGTAAATATTTTCAGGTCGAAAGCCGAAAACGAGCTCTGGACTACACGCGCTTGTTCGCGCCGTGGCGGGCCGCTTGCAGCGGAAACATGAAAGTGACGCCCCTGCGTGACGTGCGGTCCGACCAGCCGCTGCTCACCCGCATCATGGCGGAGGTTGGGCTCGAAACCGTGGTCAGTCCGCTATTCTCTCCCGCCGACCTCACTCTGGTGGAAAACCGTAGTCCGGGCCCGGTGGCTGTCGAGGTTGCGCGGCAACTCCGGATAGCCGGAGCGCATCTAGGGCTCAATCGCCCCAGGCGGGATATCACCCGCTTCGTCGAGGACAATGCGTATCGAAAGGGGCTCGACCGGGTTGCCTTCAAGGGAGTCGATGCGGCCTTGCACGCAAAAGATGCGGCTCGATGGGGGCTGCTCAACGATGATTTCGCCCGACGCGTTTGGGGCAGCACCTGGACGTCACGGGTTGCGAACGAGACTGCGATCCCGGTCAATGAAATCGCACGAGCGGCGGGCGACCCCCACCTGGGGGCCCAGATTGCCAGCATCATAGACGAGACGTGCGAGGTATTCGAAATTCATCTTGGATCGAAAGCGCGGGTCGCGGTCAGCAATATGGCAGATGACCTATCGGCCAGCTTCTACCGCCGGTTCCGCCATATGTGGGCGCGAAAAGGGCCGGGCCAGGCGCGATAGTATTTAACAGCTAACGAATTTCATCCGCACGCTGTGGAGCAGGCCTCGAGCTTTTGAGGCGCTCGGGCTTTTGTCCGTCCGGCAGGATCTCGTGCAAGTGAGCGTGAACCAGGTCTGCGCTGAACGGCTTGGCTATGAACCTCGCCTTCTCCGGCATCGAGCCGGGACCTGGTCTGACGTTGCCCGATGCCACAACTATGGAGATATGCGGCCACGACGCAGCAACTTTGTGGGCCAATGCAAAGCCGTCGAGCTCACCCGGCATCTGGACATCAGTGAACAGCAAAGTGATATCCGGGTGGCGTACGTTCAGCAAAGTCAGCGCCTCGTCGCCATGGCAGGCATCCATGACCTGGAAGCCGGCTTGTTCGAGGATATCCGCCGCATCCATCCGGATGATGAAGTCGTCGTCCACAACGAGGGCATAGGGAGTGTCCGACGGCGGCTTGCTCATTATCCTGTAAGTGAGTGGCGGTATGTTAGGTTGCCTGGAGCCGCTTGCTAAGTGGCGACCAGTCACCACTCAGGCTACCCGCGTCATCTTCCCAGCCACCTCGGCCAGCCGCCGGCGGATTGCCTCGAGCTGGTAGCCGTCCATCACGCGCGGTGCGCAGAACAGGCCCGGCTGACGCCAATCGGGATAGAGCGCAGGAAACTCGCTGGCGTTGTGGAACATGCCCCGGCTGTCATCGTCGATGTAGCTCTCCGATGGAGCCCCCTCGGCGAGCAGGACGTCATGGCTGTCCAGTTCGACATGAAAGTAATCCACCCGATCAAGACCACACTCCTTCGTGACGGTGCGGCCGTTCACCAAGCACCGGGCTGGCACCAGCAGGCCGTCGAGGAACATCGCGTGCTCCGGCGATACCAGCAGGTCACGGCGGGGCAGGCCGTCGCCGAGTGATCCGGCACGAAAGCGTATGGGCTGTGCGCCAGGGTTGGCGGCCAGGAAACGGCCGGCGTACGAGCGGCGCCCGATCCACTTGATGGGGCGGTGCTGGCCAGCAGCCGTGATGACGATGTCGCCGATCGCGAGGAACTCCACCGGCACTTCGCCGCCTTCGGTCAGGATCAGGGTGCCGGCGCCATAACAGGCGACGCTGTCGGCGGACACCAACGTGCCGCCCGCGCCATCGCTCGCCAACAAGAACGAGTCCGACGCGTAATCACCCGCGAGTTGGACGCTGGCCTGCATCCCGCCCGTGCTCACCGTTAGCAGGTCCGTGTTCGGATCGACGAAGGCGCTGCCGCCCGGCGCAAAGGCCAGGGCGGTGAAATCCACCGCGCCGCCGATCGATAGCACGACGTCCGAAGCGGCACCGCCGGCCAGGAGCAAGGTGCCGCCCGCACCGATCTGCGTCCCGGTCGCGACACCGCCGCTCTGCACGCCCTGGATTCCGCCGCTCGCTACCGTGTCCGAGGCCGCCGAGCCATAAACGTCCTCCCGGCCACCGATGACCTGCGTGGCCGAGGCGGTGCCCCCGGACGAGACCATCAACTCGCCGGGATCGTTGACCCGGATACCGTTCACCGTCGCGCCGTCATCGATGTTTTCGACACCACCGTCGTTGACCTGGTTATGGATCCCGGTGGCACCCTCGTCGAAGGTCACGCGTCCGCCGCTATTCACGACGACGTTGCTGATCGTGCCGCCGTCCTGCACGCTGACGCTGCCGCCGCTGACGATGACCAGGTTGCTGAGGGTTTCGCCGGAGCCGACCTCGATGGCGGTGCTCACGACCTGCGCGGACAGCGTAATGGCCAGCAGCCCGGCCGACGTCGCACCCGTGGTAAGCGCCAGACCGGCAAGGCTTGCGTCGGCGAGTGCGATCGAGAAGAGCTGCCCACCGTCGTCGACGGCGATCGTAGCGGCGCCGCCGCTGGCGACGACGCTGGCCGTGGCGCCGGGCAGGGCTAGCGCGGAGAGCACGAGGGTCTGCCCGATCGCGAGGCCGCCGACGATGCCGGTGTCGTCTTGCGGCTGGTCCAGGACGAGGCTGCCGGTGGCACCGGGCGCAAAGGTCACGGTCTCGGCCGAGGCGCCACCGAGTTCGAGCGTGCCGGTGGCGCTGATCGTGGCCGTGCTGGACCCGGTGATGGGTTCGGCCACGACGAGACTGCCGTTCTCGACGATCAGGTTCGTCTGGTTCACCGTCCCGGACAGCGTGAGCGTGCCGGTGCCGACCTTGTCCAGCGTCGCTTCGCCGCCGACATTCGGCACGTCGGTGAAGCGCAGCCCATCCGCCGAATTGACGATACCGCCATTGGTCACGGTGCCGGTCACCGTGCTGTCCACGTTGGCGGATCCGACCTTCAGGACGTTGCCGCCAAGTGCGAACGTGCCCGGCCCGGCGATCGAGCCGATGTTCAACGGTCCCGACGCCGCCGAGGCATCGACCTGCACCGAGGCGTCGGTGGTCGTCACCTGCGCGCTACCCCCGTCGCCACGACCGACGAACCCCA
>CAXTWC010000123.1:0-16981 GCA_964247805.1 uncultured Acetobacteraceae bacterium
GCATGACCGGGATCGTCGGCAACAAGTGGTCGATGGATGATTTCAGCCCCATGGCCGCCATCCCGACCGGCGTCGGGTTGACGACGTATGACGGCGGCGTCGGGGACTTCATGCGGATGGACCTGCAGGCGCTGCTCGATCAAATCGTGGATGGCACGTTGCGCGTACAGGTCGGCAAAGTCTATCGGCTCGACGCCATCGTCGAAGCGCATCGGATGATGGACAGCAACAAGGCTGGCGGCAAGATCGTCGTCCTGACATGACCGAAGCTACGGTGCCGCTCCGGTCCCATCGCGTCAGCCAGGCTTTCTCGCACCCAGCATCACCAGGAAGTTCCTGAACGTCGCCCCGGCCCTCGTGTCATCCGCCGCGGTGGTCTGCGGCTCGGTCGCAGTGCTGCTGCGCATGGCCGCAACCACGCTTTCCGCGAGAGCCTCGAGGCTGGCGAGCAACTCGGGGTGCGTGGCGAGCCCGGTGGCGAGATCGTCCCGCTCCAGGCGGTAGACGCGCAATGGCGTCAGGGCCTTGGCGGTGGCGGTGAAGGGCTGCCCAGTGACCAGACCCGCCGCCCCTAACGTCTCCCCGGGACCCAGGCGACTGACGATACGGGTTCCATCGGCGACGGGGAGAACCGCACCCACGGTCCCGGAGGCGATGATGAGCATCGCATCGGGTATGTCGCCCTGCTTCAACAACACCTGGTCCGCAGCGACTGTCGCGAGCTTGAAGTAGGGAACCAGCGTCGCGCGTTCCGCATCGTCGAACGCACTGAACGCTTCCGACCGTGCGAGCAGTTCCGCCACACCGGGGGTGTCGACGGGCTTAGGCCTGGCCTTGCCGGCGACGGCCAGGGCGATGCCGTCATGGCGGAGATGGCGGTGCATTTGGACGAAGAGGTCGCTTCGCGCCCTGGGTAGTTGCGCACTGACCCCGACCGAGAACACGATCTTGAACCCAAGCGCATCGCCTTCGAGCGCGGTGCACAAAACTACGGGCGCGGGCTCGTCCAGGACGGTGGCGCAATTGCGTACGGCCGCCATCAGCGTTGCGGCGCAATGCACTGGGTCGGCGCGCGGGTCCAACCTGATGTCGACGCTGCTGCCGCGCCGCGGAGTCGGCGCGCTGCGGTTGATCAAGCGGGCCTTGGCGATCACGCTGTTCGGAATCACGGCGAGATTGCCGTCGAAGGTGGCGATGCGGGTCGACCGCCAATTGACGTCGACCACCTGACCCTCGATCCCGCCCTCGATCCACACCTGGTCGCCCGCGGCGTACGGCTTCTCGAGCCCGACTGCGACGCCCGAAAACAAGTCGGACAACGTGCTCTGCAACGCCAGTCCCAGCACGATCGCGATCACGCCCGAGGTCGCGAGCAGGCCGCCGAGCGGCACGGCAAAGGCGAAGGTGACGATGGACAGCAAGGTCGCGACGTAGACCGCGCCTGCCAGCAGGTCGGAGAGGATCCGGGTCTCGCGCGGACGGTTCTTCAACACCACGAACAGCCGGACAGCGCCCACCGCCACCCGCCCGGCAAGGACCCACCACCCAGCCTCGACCGCCTGCTGCCATAGCTGCCGTTCCCGGTCGCCGGCGTCCCACCGGGGGGAGAATGGCGAACCAGTGCCGCGCTCGAGCAGGACCGTAAGGCCGACGAAGGCGCCGATGCGGATCGCCATCCGCAACCAAACCGGCCAGCCCGGGCGCAGGCGCGGTATCGCCAGGGCAACAACCAGGAGCAGGCTGGATAGCATGAGGTTCAACACGATCGGGTCCGTCATCGGCTGGCCTGGGTGATCCACCGCACTGCCCAGGATGGGATCGCCACGACGGCGGCAGTCAGGATGGCCTCACGCTGTGACTGCCACGCGACGAGGGGCATAGCCGCGCTCGACGTTGCTGGTGCCACGCCCATACCGCCTGGACGGGTCAAGCACTTCTGATGCGCAGGCAATCGCGATTGATATCCGTCACCGTCTGCGTGCCGGCGAGCAGCATGGCCGAGCGCAGTTCGTCCCGAAGATGCTCGAGCACGCTTGCCACGCCCGAAGGGCCGCCAAGAGCCGCGCCGTACAGCACCGGTCGCGCCGTGGCGACGGCCGTGGCACCCAACGCCAACGCCCTGAACACGTCGATACCGCGGCGGATGCCACCATCGAAGATCACCGGGACGCTGCCCGCCACCGCGTCGACGACATCGGACAGCATGGAGATGCTGCCGGGCACGCCGTCGATCTGCCGGCCGCCGTGGTTGGAGACCTGGATTGCGGCAGCCCCGGCCGCGACAGCATCCCTGGCGTCGATCGGCCGCATGATCCCCTTCACGACCACCGGAAGCCCGGTAACGGAGCGGATCATGCCGATATCGTCGAGGGTCATGGCCGTTTTCTGGGTCAGGAAGTTGCCGCGGCCGCCGAACCGTGGATCGTTGTTGCCGAAGGTCATACCCGGCGGGAATGGCAGGCCCATGCGGACGAACTCGTCGCTCAAGCCGGGTCCGATCGCGTCGGCGGTGAGCACGATGGCACTGAACCCGGCGTTTTTTGCCCGGACCAGGATATCCTTCGTCACGCCGTCGTCGATGTTGAGATAGGCCTGGAACCACGTCGGACCCGTCGTCGCCGCCGCAATCTGCTCGAGCGGGAGATAGGACGCGCCTGAGGCGGTATAGAGCGCCCCTGCCCTTCCAGCCCCAGACGCCGTGGCCGCCTCGGCTGCCGGATGCGCAAAAATGTGCACGCCGCTCGGCGCCACGATAATCGGATAGGGCAGATCATGCCCGAGCAGACGGGTCTCAAGGCTGATCGCGTTGCCTTCCACGCCTCGCAGCCGGTGGGGCGCGATAGGGTAGTCGTTGAACGCCCGGCGGTTCTCGGCCAACGTCCACTGGTCGCCGCTGCCGTTGGCGACGAACGCCCACGCGGCTTGCGACATAACCCGACGCGCCTCCGCCTCCACGTCGCCCAGGCTGACAATCTGGAGCATTCGGTCGGCGGGTGCTGCGGGCGCCGGGTCCGGCTGGGCGGCGGCGGCCAGCATCGCGGCACTACCGAGCCCCGCAACCCCGAGCAGCGTACGCCTCGAACTGTGCATGACGCGATCCTCCCTTGGGGGGCCTGGCACGGCGCCGCTCCATTGGCCTGCTCGAACGCTATGACCCGGTGCGCTCCGGAAAGCGGCCACCCTTTCGTGCAATGGTTCAGATCGGCTCGAAGCCGCCCGTCATGGCGGTCAATCCACCTGACACGGACAGCACTGTGACCGAACCATGCAACTGGATCGGGTCTATGCCCGGGCCGTGGCTGACCAGTCCGCCCTCGATGGCGATCTCGCGGGCGGATCCACCCGGCTTGATGCTCAGCGGGGTTGCGGGCAGTTGCACCACCACGCCCTTGACCAGCGAGTCTCCCGTTCCGCCGAACGTCTCGATGCCCCGGCGCACGGCGATGCGGCCGACCGGCTGGCTGATCTGCAGGCCCACCGCACCGTCCGCACGGGTGACGATGCGTTCGAACTCCGCGTCGTGCACCGTCCCCGCGTAGACGTTGAAGCCTCTGGCGCCCGCGCCGAACGTTTCGATCGGCGCCAAGATGCGCAACGTGCCGATGATGCCGAAATTGACGAAGCCGATGGCACTCGGTCCGAACGACGTGACCTTGGCATCCGCGGTCCAGCGGTCCACCACCCCCCAATTGTCGAGCACCATGTCGTTGCGGCCATAGGTCGTAACTGGTGCGAGGTTGTGAACCTCGTCCACGAATGCGCCGTCCACCGTGAAGACGCCGCCGGCGATGCGGTTGGCGGTGCCCGGTGCGATGCCGCCATCGCTGAACACGGCGCCGGTTTCCAGCAAGCGAACCAGCATCCTGCCGCCGGACGGACCGGTGCCCGCCACGAACACGCCGCTCCCCCGCACCGGTGCCCCCGCACGACCCACCGAAAGGCCGCGCAGGTCCGCCGTGATCGTCACGCCCGGGTCGGACTGCCGGTTCCATACGGTCAGTGCGCCGGGCACGACTTCGACCCCGTATCCGCTCGGGCGCTCGGGAAAGCCCCGCGCATCCGCGGCCACGACGTCGACCCCGTCCATCTCGATATGCCCGCCGCGGATAGCACCTTCAGCCAGCAGGCGAACGCAGCCGGTAATCTCCAAGCCGCGCAGCAGCATGCGACCGAGATGCGGCGACGACGGATCGTTGAACACGGCACGCTGCTCCGACCCCGCCCAGAGACGTAGCCCCACCACGCCGTTGTCACGGGTAAGGCAGATGCCGTCCTGCCCCGCCTCGAACCCAATCGAGATGTCGGGCCGGGCCCCTCGTAACGTTTGCCCGGGCTGCAGTCGCAGGCTGGCAAGCCCGGCCAGGTTCTCCGCTACGACGATATTCAGCTTTGACGGATCGGCCACCACCGACGTCAGCTCGGCCGCGGTCGACACGACGATCGGTTGTTGTTGCATGACCATAAGTATTTCCCTCACGCGGGCGGCGGGTTCGTGGTGGAGAAGCTGTAGCGCGCGATCCTCCACTTGCCATCCGGCCCCTTGTGCAAGATGAACAGCTCCTGATTGGCTTCGGCGCTCTGCTTTCCAGTGGCGGCAACCGTGTTGGTGCCTGCGGAATTTGTGCGGACGAATGCCCATTCCGGCGACATCAGCCGGAGCTCGGCGATCTGGAACGCGACACTCAGGCGGAACGTGCTGAAATCGGCGTCATACGTTTTGCGGATCGCGTCCGTACCGATGGCAGAAGAGCTGTAAGGCTGCATGAAGACGCCGTCGGACTCGTATAGCGGCAGCACTGCGTTGGTGTCGGCGGCGTTAAGTGCAGCCTGGTAGGCGCTAAGCGTCGCCTCGATCCCGGCACGCTCCGCAGCGTCATCCTGTGCCGCGGCAGGTTGACGGCCAGCACTGGCCGGGACCGTCGATGCGGCAGCCACGGTTCGGGAGGGAGGCACGACAGCCATGTAGTGGAGTCCTTGGCCAATTCGGAAACTAAGGCTAGGCGGGCACGGGACAGGGCACTACCTGGGGAAATTGGAATGAGATTTCTGGATTTGGAAAGATGAAGCCAGACATGAACGCCCTGCTGGTCTTCGCCAAAGTGGTGGATGCCGGAGGCTTCTCGAAGGCGTCACGTTTGCTGGACATGCCTTTATCGACCGTGAGCCGCCGGGTCGCCGACCTGGAGGATGCGCTCGGCCTTCGCCTGCTGGAACGGTCTACCCGGCGCATCAGCGTCACCGATGTCGGCTTAGCGGTTCTGGAACAGGCCAGGACCATCCTGGGCGCCAGCGAGGCATTGGAGGCGATTGTCTCCGACAAACAGGCGGCCGTCTCAGGGTTGGTGCGCCTCTCCGCACCACCCAGCGTATCGGATACCCTGATCACGCCGCTCGTCTGCGCTTTCCAGAAATCCTATCCGAACGTGCACGTCCAGGTGTTCGTCACAGACCGCATGGTCGACCTGATCTCGGAGGGCATGGACCTGGCTGTGCGGCTGGGGAACCTGGAGGATTCCTCGCTGATCGCCGTCAGCCTGATGTCCTACAGGCACATGCTGGTTGCCAGCCCGGATTACCGGGACAAGGTGCAGCTGCCACAATCACCCGACGATTTGCTGCAGCACCGGCTGTTCGCATTCTCGCATAACACGGCCTCGGCACGATGGACCCTGGTTCGGGCGGATCGGACCGAAACCAAGACCATCGCATTTATGCCCGCCATCGCCATGAACGACTATGCAGGTTTAACGGCGGCCCTGCTGGCGGGTGGCGGCATCGGCGATCTGCCGCCGGTGGTGCAGCCCGAATTGTTGCGCCAGGGACGATTGATCGAGGTGATGCCGGAGTGGCGCTTTCGCACCCTGCAGCTCTCGCTGGTGCACCTGGGAAACCGCCACATCGCCCGGCCAGTCCGACTGTTCAAGGAATTGGCGATCCGTGTGGCCCCGCAACTATTCCCATCCCTGCCGAACTGACCCGGCAACGTCTCTCCATCATTTCGCGATTTCGAGATCCTCGACCAGCGACTGCAGTTCATTTGCAAGGAAATCCACGAATTGCCGGGCCAGGCGCGAGGATTGTCGTTTAGGCGGCGTCAGCACGCTGATATTGGAAACGCTGACCGTCCAACCCGGCAGTACAGGCGCGAGCAGCCGGGACCTGACCGCGGGGCCCAGCACGTAGCTGGGCAGCCCGACCACACCGCCACCGTCGATCGCAGCCTGTCGCAGCGTGGCCATGTCATTGGACCGTAGCCTTGGTGTCAGCCGCATATCGACCCGCTCCTCCTGCCGGCATAATAGCCAGTGCGGCTCATCGGAAGTGGCCGCAAAATACAGCGTCTCCAAAGGGCGTAATTGCTCGGGGGTGACAGGCATGCCGCGGAGGCCGAGCCATGACGGCGCGGCAGCCAAAGACCACGGCGTGCGCGCCACGACACGTTGGACCAGCGACGAGTCCTTCAACGCCGCCCCGTGCGCCCGCAGGCCCACATCATAACCGCCCGCGACCAGGTCGACGAACTGGTTACTGGCGTCGACCTGAACGGTTGCTTTGGGATGCTTGGCCAGGAACCGCGGTAGCAGCGATGCCAGGGCAAACTGCGCCAGTGCGAAGGATGCCGTCACGCGCAGTGTGCCGCTGACCTCGTGCCCGCGATCAAACAGGATCTGTTCGGCCAGCCGCGCCATATCGTCCAGCGCCCGGGCATGCTCCAGAAGCAGGCTGCCGGTTTCGGTCACCGACATGCTTCGTGACGTGCGACGCAGCAGCCCGATGCCAGCCGCGGCCTCGAGCGACGTGATCCGCTGACTGATCGTCGATACCGGGATGCCAGTGATGCGGGACGCCGCGGTATAGCTGCCGTTGTCGACGACTTGCAGCAGCAGACGGATGTCGTTCAAGTCCAATTGCCGCCGGGCGCTTTTCCGTTTGGCCCCGCCTTGATCTTGCTTCGCTAGTTTACCGGGCGTGGAGCCTCCCTTGGTCAGGGAGGTGAAGCGATCGCGGCGGGCAGGAGCGGCACACCGATCTCGGGCGAGCCGGAGATGTGCTGGTACGTGACATACAGCAGCATACCGGAGGCCATGTCCTTCCAGCCCGTCGTGACCGATCGGTAGCTATTGCCCTCCGCCCCCTCGCGGTAGTGGGAGATCTTCAGGGCCTGGTACGTGCGACCTATCAGGCGGATGGTTTCGACACCGTCGTTGCGCAACACATCGTGGAACGAGAACGTTGGCGACATGCGGACGTCGAACGCCTCGGTCTGGCCCGTCTTCCCATGGATCAACCTGTCCATTGCGGCCGCGGCCTGATCGGCGCCGGGCCACGTGGTCAGCCAGATGCCATACCAGGCCTCCACATCGGTCCCGCCGATCTGGACGCGGCACAGGGCAGGACGGCCGGCGATCGAGCCGTGGTAGGAGGTCACGACCCCGTCGATCTGCGTCACCGAACCGCCGTCGGAACATGGCCGGGCAAAAGGTCCGGTCCCATCGGTGACCCGCGTGTTCGCACCGATGATGAGTGGCGGGAAATTCCGCACCGCCTGTTCCAGCCCGGTGACGCTCTGGCTCAGAGCCGGTCCGCTGCACCCGGCCACCATGAGCAAACCGGCGATCGGCAGCCTGTAGCCGCGCACGGTGTCAGCCTTCACCCTGCACAGGATCGGTGTTGAAGATATAGAGCACGATCTTCCACTCGCTGCCGAACTTACGGAGCACGAACACCTCGCGGTTCAGGTCCACCACCTCCTTGCCGCCCTCGACGACAGCCGCCCCCTTGTGGTGGAACGTACGGACCACGCCGGTTTCGCCGTCAGCCTCCACGGAGGCGTAACCGAACACGGTCGAGAACTTGGCGTCCTTGAACAGCGCATCGTAGGCGGCCTTCCGCTCCTGCGCGGTGGCGAAGGTCGGCCGATTGTTCCACTCGGCCACGCTATCCGGCGCGAACATCGCCATGATCCCTGCGGTGTCGCCGGTATTCAGCATCGTCTCGTAACGGTGCACGACATCGTAGACTTGGTGCTGCAATACGGCCACATGTGGATCGGACGAGAAACTCGGCGCCCCCTGCGGCTCGGCTGCGCGCGCGTAGGGGCTGCCATTCAGCATCACAGCCCCAAGTGCCAAGGCAGCGGCCATACCGATGCGGTTGATACAATTCATCGGAACCTCTTTCACCACAAATCAGCAAGGGACAAGACAGCCACTACAAGCGCCTCGACTCATCCAAACGATACGCCACGATAGGGAGAGCCAGCTTGGCAATCCTGTCATGCAGGTGACAATCGGCTCTCATGTTTGGTGGGTATAGGCGGTGTTTCCTGAAGACACCTTTCCACTCAGTAGAAGGTGGTGCTTGCTGAAAGCCCCGGGGCGCGGACATCCGTGTGTGCCCGGCGCCATCCGACCGGCCAATCGCAATAGGCATGTCGTTGCGACAACCCGCCACTGTCCCGTATTTGGAAAGCACAGTTCGGCTTTCCGATCTTAGCCGCGGCGGGTCGGGCGTGTTAACGCCTCCGAAATTCCGCAGCAGAAGCTTTGAGGAGGTTAAATGACCGATCCGATCGAGCAGCCGACCAGCAGCACGCGTCGCTCCCTACTCGGGCTGGCGAGCTTGGCAGCAGCGGGGTCGACGCTTGCTGCAACGACGATAGCCCAGGCCCAGACGCAACCCGCTACGACGCCCGCCGGCGCCGGGGTGTCCGGTCCATTACGGTCCGCGGGTGTGCTGACTTTCGGCCCGGACAACACCCTCTTCGTAGGCGACATCACCGCCGCGGCTGTTCACGCCTTTGCGCTCCGGGCCACGGACATCACGTCACAGGGCGATGTCGAGCTGGGCAACTTCCATAATTTCGAAGGCCGCGACCTCGTTCAGGGCATCGATCAGAAACTCGCCGCCCTGTTCGGCACGACGTACGACAAGGTCGTCATCAACGACATGGTCGTGCATCAGCCGTCCCAGCAGATCTTTATTTCGGTGGAACGCGGCCGAAGCATCGATGCGCTTCCTGCGATCATCAAGGTGAACCATGGCGAGTTGGAGGTCTTGGACCTGGGTAGCATCCCGCACACGCAGATCGCGCTGCCCGACCTTCCTGACCCGAAAGCGATGCTCGAATTCGAACCGCAGCGGACATTCGCGATCACCGACGTCAAGTATCATGACGGCGAGATCTTCGTGACCGGCGTCTCGAACCAGCGGTTCGCCTCCACGCTGCATCGCATCCCATACCCGTTCACGTCCAAGATGGCGACGTGCACCGTCGAAATCTGGCACCCGGTGCACGGGGAGTGGGAGACGCGCGCGCCGATCATCCGCCAGCTCATCAAGGAGATTGCGGGCGAGCCATACCTGTTCGCCGTCTACGGGTGCACGCCTCTGGTTCGTTTCCCCCTCGCCACCCTCAAGGATGGTGCACATGTCCGCGGGGACGTGATCGGAGAGTTGGGGTATGGCAGCAACCCACTCGACATGGTCACCTTCAGCGATCCCTTTGACCAGAAGGAGTATTTGCTGGTCACCATCGACGTCCGAAGCGCATCGCGTATCGCCGTTGTGGATCTTACGACGGCGGCGCCGGAACCGTCCGGTGTCCCCATCAATTTCGGGCCGAGCGGACTGGGTCGTACGCAGGGCTTGCTTCCGATCATTGCCGACCATTTCGCGATCCTCAATTCGAAATGGGCGGTCGAGATCCACCGACACCTGAAGTCCGGCTATCGCCTGGACATCAGCACCTTGATGATGCCGTATTTCTTCGAACGGAAGGACGGCATGGCGGAGATGAACTGGCCCGACGCTGCGGATCCTTTCCAATATCGCGAGCATCGGGGCGAAATATCCCGGGGAGCGTGACCGGGCGCGACGGCGCCCGGCGTGACGAGCTTCCGAGTGCAACAATGACCGACCCGCCTTCGCTGATCGTCGACTCCGGAGCCGATGCCTCGACATCCATCGGCGTCGGCGTCCAGCAACTCAGCCCAGGCTCGATGGCCTCCATTCTCGCTCACTTGGATGCGGGTGGCGACATGGGCGCGGTTCTGCGAGTAGCGGTGGTTCAGACCGAAGCGCCGTTCGCTGACGGTCTGCCAAACGTGTCGGGGCGATACCTGCTGCTGGAAAGCGGCGTCCGGTTCGTACCTCATTTCCCGTTCGAACCGGGGCTAACATACCGGGCGGTTTTCGATCCGCAGCCGCTTTGCCGGTCCGAAGCGTCGGACGTTTTGACGCTCGACTTTTCGTTGCCGCGAGCCGGGAGCGCTCTGCCCACCAACGTGAGCCGCATCTTCCCCTCGGGTGACACCCTGCCTGAAAACCTACTGCGGTTTTACGTGTGCTTCTCGAACCCGATGCAGCGTGGTCGCGCCCGAGATGAGATAATGCTTCTCGGCCCCGACGGGGAACCTGCCGCTGACGTGCTATACCGCGCGCCCGTCGAACTCTGGGACCGCAGTATGCGGGTGTTAACGCTATTGCTCGATCCCGGCAGACTTAAAACTGGTGTCGGCCCAAATCGCGCGTTGGGCCCGCCGCTGGAGACTGGTCTGGTCTATACTTTGGTGATTGGTGCCGGGTTAACGGACCTGTTCGGTCGACGGCTGGGCCGATCCGTCTATAAGCGATTCCGCGTCAGCGAAGCGGTGCGACAACCGATTGCGGTCGAGCACTGGGCGATCACACCCCCGATGCCTGGCACCTGCCAGCCCTTGATACTCACCTTTCCAATACCGCTGGATTGGGCAATGCTGTCACACAGCATGACCGTTACGTCGCACACCGGCGAGACGTTGAAGGGCCGCATCACGACGGACCGGTGCGAAACGCAATGGTGCTTCATGCCAAGTAGTTCCTGGACTCCAGGCCGGTATCGTATCCGCGTCGACTCCGTCCTCGAGGATCCTTGCGGCAACAATCTAACGGCGGCGTTCGATCGCCCACTTCGGGCTGGACGTGATGTGGCATCCGACATCGCCGACCATTCGATCCCCTTCGATGTCGCGCCGCTCATCTAACGCCAGGTGTCGGCGGTCCTGTACTCGGAGACCGCTCCGAGTACGAGGCCATCGCCCCGGGGCAAGCCTGCCTGCCGCGCCCCATGCGCTCCAGTCCCAGCCGGAACAGGAACGCGGCAAGACCGTGACCAGCCTGCTGGGCCTCAAGATACCAAGTAGGGGCAAGCGGGTCAGCCGGACGCTTCCGGAAACGTCACGGTCGCCCTGACGCAGACGGTGGGGACTACCCCGTTAAGAACAGGCGGCTCACGCCAGCCGAGACACCGCTTCCGCGGCTGACGCCCCGAGGATCACGACCAGCCAAGGAGGCACCCGCCACACCGTCAGCAGCAGGAAGGCAGTTGCGGCCAGTGCGAAGTCCGCAGCGGTGCGCACGCCGCTGGTCCAGACGGGCGTGTAGAGTGCCGCGAGCAGCAGGCCGACGACGGCGGCATTGACCCCGCCCAACGCGGCCTGCACCCCCCTCACCTTGCGCAGATCGTCCCAAAACGGCAGCACGCCGACGAGCAGCAGAAACGACGGCAGATAGATCGCGAGCAGGCAGATGAGGCCGCCGAGCCACCCGTGAGGCTGCGGTGCCATCGCGGCGCCCAGGTAGGCGGAGAAGGTGAAGAGCGGTCCCGGCACGGCCTGTGCGGCGCCGTACCCTGCCAGGAAGGCGTCGTTGCCGATCCAGCCGGGCGGGACGACGGAGTCCTGGAGCAGGGGAAGCACGACATGGCCGCCGCCGAACACCAGCGAGCCCGATCGGTAGAAGCGCGCCGCCAGGTCCAGCGCGTGACTGCCGGAATGCAGGGCAAGCCATGGAAGTGCGGCGAGAAGCACGGCGAAGATGCACAGCGAGGCCACGGCGGTCCTGCGGCCCAACCGGACGCCCACGCTCTCGTTCTCGGATTGCTGCGCGCCTGCGACGAAGAACCACCCGTAAACCGCCCCGAGCGCGATGACGGCGACCTGGCCGAGCGAGGACGGGATGGCGAGCACCAGGATGGCAGCGATCACCGCCAGTGTCTTGCGCTGCCGGTCCGGGCACAATTTCAAGCTCATCGCCCAAACGGCCTGGGCGACGACGGCCACCGCGACTGCTTTCAGGCCGCCGAGCCAGGCGGAATGTCCGAGGTCTGCGAACTCGCCGACGCCGTAGGCGAACAGGATGAGGACGATTGCCGACGGCAGCGTGAACCCGCACCAGGCGGCGAGCGCGCCCGGTAGGCCCGCCCGAAGCATGCCAAGGCTGACGCCTACCTGGCTGCTGGCGGGGCCGGGCAGGAACTGGCACAGGGCGACGATGTCGGCGTAATTGCCCTCGCGCAGCCATCGTCGGCGTTCGACGAACTCCGTCCGGAAATAACCGATATGGGCGACCGGACCGCCGAAGCTGGTGAAGCCCAGGCGGAGGAAGGCGCGGAAAACCTCGGCGGCAGTGCCCCGAGTGGGCGTCTCGTCCAGTTGCATCGCGTCCTGATCCCGTCGTCGTCGGCTCGCCCGGCTTTGAAGGTAGCAGGGCTCTGGCCGGGACGGGAGCGCGGTTGGAAACCAGTTTGGAGGGCGATAGATTGGGGGATGACCCGCATCGGCATCGCGTTCGCCCTGCTCTCCGCCGTCCTGTTCGGCGCCAGCACGCCCGTTGCCAAGCTGCTGCTGGGCGCCGTCAGTCCTTGGTTGCTGGCTGGTCTCCTTTACCTGGGCGCGGGCGTCGGTTTGGCCGCCGTGCACCTGTCGCGCTCGGCTCTCAAGCTTCCGGCGGTGGAAGCACCCCTGCGCCGGGGCGACATGCCCTGGCTCGCTCTCGTCATAGTGGCGGGCGGAGTGCTGGGGCCGTTGCTGCTGCTGTTCGGCCTGGCCCGCACCGATGCCTCGGGGGCGTCGCTGCTCCTGAACCTCGAAGGTCTGTGCACCATGGGCATTGCATGGATCGCGTTGCGGGAGAACGTCGACCGGCGCTTGCTGTTGGGGGCGTTCGCCATTCTCGCTGGTGCGGCGCTACTGTCCTGGCAGGCTCATGCATCCTTCCAGTTGGGTGCGGTCCTGATCGCGGGCGCATGCGTGTGCTGGGGCGTCGACAACAATCTGACCCGTAAGCTGTCTTCCGCCGACCCGGTTCAGATAGCCATGCTCAAGGGGCTGGTCGCCGGGGCGGTAAACCTCGGGCTGGCATTCGCGTCCGGTGCCACGGTCCCCTCGCTCGGTATCGTGCTGGCGGCGGCGGTCGTTGGCTTCCTCGGTTACGGCGTCAGCTTGGCGCTGTTCGTGCTGGGATTGCGCCATCTCGGGGCCGCCCGCACCGGCGCCTACTTCTCGCTGGCGCCGTTCGTGGGTGCGGTGCTGGCCGTGCCGATGTTGGGGGAGCCGGTCACCGTCACTCTGCTCGCGGCGGGTGGGCTGATGGCAGTCGGTCTATGGCTGCACCTCGCCGAGCGTCACGAGCACGAGCATGCCCACGAGGAATTGGAGCACGAACATCGGCATGTGCATGACGAGCATCATCGGCACGCCCACGCCGCCGACGTGATGGCGACCGAGCCCCATACGCACCGGCACCGGCATACGCCGCTGGTCCATCGCCACCCACACTACCCCGACCTCCATCATCGTCACGGCCATGCGCACTGACCGCCAGGGGATCCGATGCGCACCTTCGTCGTCTACGCCTTCGCCGCCGTGGCAGAGATCGGCGGCTGTTTTTCCTTCTGGGCTTGGCTGCGCAGCGGGAAATCGCCGCTTTGGCTCGCGCCGGGCATCGCGTCCCTGATGCTGTTCGCCTACCTGCTCACTCTGGTCGAGAGCGACGCGGCGGGGCGGACCTACGCGGCCTACGGCGGCATCTACATCGCCGCATCGCTGCTCTGGCTGTGGGCTGTCGAAGGCATGCGGCCCGATCGGTGGGACCTTGGAGGCGCAGCGTTGTGCCTGGCGGGCACGGTTGTCATCCTGCTGGGTCATCGGTCGGCTTAGGGACTGACCGTGGTCCGACATTGACCTCGACCTAGCTAGCCTGCCGCTTCGTTGCTGATGAGACGACGCGGATCGACCGCCGAAAGTGGCGCGGGTCAGCGATGCCGAAGCTTCCCCATCCACGCAGCTAGGAAGGTCGGCAAGGCGCTGAAGTATGGCAGCGCCGGGCAGATCGAGCAGTCGAACCATCGGTATCACATGTGACCGACTGATTTAAGGTCACATCGCGTCGGGCAGCTTGAACGCCGCCTTCCGCTCGCCGTAGCGGTCGACCAAGTAATCCGCCCGGTCCCGCAGCAGCCACGTGAACCGCACCAGTTCCTCCATGACGTCCACCACCCGGTCGTAATTGGCACCGGGTAGCATCCGTCCGGCTTCGTCAAACTGCTCGTAAGCCTTGGGCACGCTGGACTGGTTCGGAATGGTGAACATGCGCATCCAGCGACCCAGCAGGCGCAGCGCGTTAACCGAATTGAACGACTGCGATCCGCCGGACACCTGCATGACGGCCAGGGTCCGCCCCTGGGTCGGCCGCACCGATCCCTCCTCCAGCGGCAACCAGTCAATCTGGTTCTTGAACACCGCCGTCACCGCGCCATGCCGCTCGGGGCTGCACCAGACTTGGCCCTCCGACCACAGCGACAACGCCCGCAATTCCTGCACCTTGGGATGGTCTTTGGTAACGCTATCCACGATCGGCAACTCGCGCGGGTCGAAGATGCGGGTCTCCGCCCCCATCGCGCGCAGCAGTCGGTCCGCTTCCTCGATCAGCAGACGGCTGTAGGAGCGTTCCCGCAGCGAACCGTAGAGCAGCAGGATGCGCGGTGGGTGCGTCATCCGCTCGACCGGCTCCAGCTTGGCCAGATCTGGTGCGTGCAGCAGGTCGACGCGCAGGGCTGGCATGGCGTCATCCATCGCGTTCATCCTCAAGCGGGTCCGAGCAGCGGCAGCCACAACGCCAACGCGGCCAGCACCACCAGGAGTACCGGCGGCGTGATGGCCAGCCCGACGCGCATGTATTGGCCCCACGAAATCCGAATGCCCTTGGTGGAGAGCACGTGCAGCCACAGCAGCGTCGCAAGCGAGCCGATTGGCGTGAATTTCGGTCCGAGGTCGCAGCCGATGACGTTGGCGTAGATCATGGCCTCGCGGGTCGCCGCCGGAATGCCATGCGCGCCTTCGATGGACAGGGCGCCGACCAGCACGCCGGGCATGTTGTTCATGATGGACGATAGGGCCGCCGCGCCGAAGCCGGTGCCGACGGTTGCCGCCCACGGGCCGTATCCGGCCAGCCAGACCAACGCGGTCGCGAGGTGGTCGGTCAGCCCGGCGTTCCGCAGACCGTAGACGACGAGATACATGCCCAAGCTGAACACCACGATTTGCCACGGCGCGCCGCGCAGCACCTTGCCGACCGGCACCACGGCGTCACGGCCGCCCCGGTGCCAGCGCCCGGCCAGCGCCAGCAGCAGCAACGCCCCAGCGCCGGTCACCGCCGACACCGGCACGCCCATCGGAGCGAGAACGAAGTAGGCGACGAGCAGCACGGCCAGCAACGGGAACGCGGCGCGGAAGACGGCATGGTCGCGAATGGCCTTACCCGGCGCCTCCAGTTGCGCAGTCGGGTAGGTCGCGGGAACCTGGCGTTGGTAGAAGGCCCATAGCACGGCCAGCGTCGCAACCAGCGCCACGATGTCCACCGGCACCATCACGGCGGCGTAGCGGTCGAACGAGACGCCGAAGTAGTTGGCGCTGACGATGTTGACCAGGTTGCTGATGATGAGCGGCAGGCTCGTGGTGTCCGCCACGAAGCCAGTGGCGACGATGAACGCCAACGTCGCCGCGGGGCTGAAGTCCAACCGGACCAGAATGGCCACGACGATGGGCGTTAGCAGCAAGGCGGCTCCATCGTTGGCAAAGACGGCCGCGATGGCCGCGCCCAGGAGGACGACCATCGGGAACAGCCGCCGTCCCTTGCCGCCGCCCCAACGCGCGACGTGCAAGGCGGCCCACTGGAAAAACCCGGCCTCGTCGAGCAACAACGAAATCACGATGAGGCCGATGAACGTGAAGGTCGCGTCCCAGACGATGTGCCAGACGACCGGCACGTCGCCCCAACCGATGACGCCTGTGAGCAGCGCCACGGCCGCGCCCGCCATGGCGCTCCAGCCGATGCCCAGGCCACGCGGTTGCCAGATGACGAAGACGAGGGTGACGACGAAGATCGCGAGCGCGAGCATGACCGGGTTACCTAGACGGCGCGCCGCCCGGAACTTCGATGACGACCTCGCCGTCTTCCTTGGCGAAGGCGCCGCGCTGTGCCTGCGGCAGGATGTCCAGCACCGTTTCCGAAGGGCGGCACAGCTTCACCCCGAGGGGCGACACCACCAGCGGGCGGTTGATGAGGATGGGATGCGCCATCATCGCGTCGAGCAGTTCGTCGTCGGACAAGTCGGAATTGCCTAGCCCGAGTTCGACGTAGGGCGTGCCCTTTTCGCGGAGGACGGTGCGCGGCGTCAGCCCGGCGCGTGCGATGAGTTGCACCAACAGCGCCCGCGCGGGCGGCGTCTTGAGGTATTCGACCACGTGCGGTTCGATGCCCGCGTTCCGGATCATCGCCAGGGTGTTCCGGGACGTGCCGCAATCCGGATTGTGGTAGATGACGATTTCGGTCATTGCAGAGCCTTTTCCGGAACGCAGCATGGGCCGAGATCCGCCAGCAGCGGCTCGCATAGTTCGGGACGGCCGCCGCAGCAGTCTTTCGCCAGGAACAGCATCATGTCGCGCAGCCGGTCGATGTCGGCGCGGTAGACCACTGACCGACTGCGCCGTTCGGAACGCACCAATCCGGCGCGGGCAAGAACGGCGAGATGCGTCGACATTGTGTTCTGGGGCGTGCCGATCTGCCGGGAGATTTCGCCTGCGGCAAGTCCCTCCGGTTCGCACGTCACGAGGAGGCGAAACGTCTCCAAGCGGGTGGCCTGCGCCAGGGCGCCAAGGGC
>CAXTWC010000124.1:0-16973 GCA_964247805.1 uncultured Acetobacteraceae bacterium
GGCAGTTGAAGCTGGACGAGGTGACGGGCGGCTCACCTTACGGGGCTACAACCATCACTGCAGGTGACGGCTCCCGCCAGCCTACCGAGAATGAGCTGGCCGGCGCCCGCTTCCTCGGAAAGCATGTGGCCGAGGTGGCCACCAAACTCGCGAATTAAGCGGGCGTCCTCCGGGCGAGTTGCAGGTCCTACACCTCACTCCCGCCGCCGAGGGCCGTGTCGTTGGGGACGGCGATCCTTGGTGGCGGAATTGCGGCATAGGGCTTGGGCTCACCCGGCAATAAGCTGCGGTCAGTTAGGGAGATCGTGGTTCCGATTGCCCGACCCCCGATCCCGCATTTGCCGCGTCGCCTCCGACGTTTATCGGAAGCTGCCGGTTGGACGCATTCGGTTGGACCCGCATCCCGGAGGACGCGGCCTGCTCGATCGCCGCGATTACCCTATGCAGTTGAACCGCGTCGGCAAAATCCGGGGCAGTGCGGCTGCCATCACGCAGATCGTTCGCCAAGCGGGCGTATACCCGGGCCACGTTGCCAGCCATGGCACCGTCCGGCCAAACGGCGCCGATCGTGGGGGGCGGGACCAGTCGGGACATCTCGCGATCCGCGGTGCGTGCGCCCTCCAATGTGAGCTGTTCCAACTGTGCGTGTCCCGATGCGGCCGTGATCCGCAGGTCACCGTCGGTGCCATGGATGTCCCACGCCAGCCCGGCGCCGCGGGCCGAGCCGCCGCGATAATGCATCGAGAACGGGACAGCACCTCCGAGCAGTCCCTCCAGCAACACCTGGTCGGGGGCGGTCATGGACACCTTTTCGCCGGTGTCGGCAACGGTTACCGTTTGGCGCCGAGTGGCGAGGAGGGCTGATACCTCGGACAATTCGCCAAGCACGTCGCGCACAGCGGCCAGCGTGTGCCCCACCGGGATGGTGAGCATGGTGGCCCCGTTAGCACGGTCCAGGAGGTAGCCGCTTACGGCCTTGCTGGGGATCGAGGCGCCCCATCCACCGCCTGTGGCGATGAGGCTGGACGATAGTACATTCCCGACAAATCCTTCTTCGATCAAACGCCGAAGGTGCATGATCTCGGGCGCCACGCGCGCCTGGCATCCGACGATGCCCAACACCCCATGCCGCTGTGCCAAGGCGGCGATCTCCTCCGCTTCGGCCAGGCCGTTGCCGAGTGGCCATTCGCAATAGACGTGCTTGCCCGCGGACAACGCCGTATGCACCACCTCCAAGTGCTGCGGCACGCGCACCGTGACGGTCACGATATCGATGTCGGGTGACGCCGCGAGCTCGGCCGCGCCCGAGAACGCGCGTGGGACCTGACATGCGGCCGCAGCCTTTTCTGCGCTGGCCAGGGTCGTATTGGCGACACCGACCACTTTGAAGTCGTGTACTAGGGATCGCAGCGCCGGAAGGTGTGCGCGGTTGGCCCAGCTTCGGCCGGGCTGTAACCCTACAATGCCAACTCTGAAACGTGTCTTCGCCATGCCTACCCTCGAGATCGACCGGTGTCGTGGCATGTGGTTGAGGACCTCATCCCATGCGCAGTGGAGATCCTCAACCCAGGCCAGGCCGCGACGTTGGTGATCATCGCTGTAGCCGCCGCGTTTGGGCAACCCTCGAAACCGGGAGGCTGTTTTTCCAATCCGCTCAGAACATGCTGGCGTCATGACCCGCCTCTGGCCAAAGGTCGGAGCCAACGTGCTTCTCTGCGGCAGCCATCCATTGTCCCGCATTTGGAAAGCACAATTCGAGTTTTCCGGTCTTAGCCGCAGTGGGTAGCGGATGGTAGAACCTCCCGTGGCTTGGCAGCAGAAGCCTTGAGGAGGCCAGATGAACGAGTCGAAAGAGGAGCCGGTCAACAGCACGCGCCGCTCTATACTTGGTTTGGTGGGCGTGGCGGCAGGGTCGACCTTTGCCGCGTCCACGAGGGCGCAAGTCCAAACTCAAGGCAATGATTCGTCTGCTGGAGGCAGCGTATCCGGTCCATTGCGATCCGCGGGTGTCCTGACCTTTGGCCCGGACAATGTCCTTTTCGTCGGCGACATCACAGCGGCGGCTGTTCATGCCTTCGCACTCCGCGCGACGGACATAACGTCACAGGGTGATGTGGAACTGGGCAACTTCCACAATTTCGAAGGCCGCGACCTCGTTCAAGGCGTCGATCAGAAACTCGCCGCCCTGTTCGGTACGACCTACGACAAGATTGTCATCAACGACATGGTCGTACACCAGCCATCTCAACAGATCTTCATCTCGGTCGAGCGCGGCCGCAGCACCGATGCGGTTCCGGCCATCGTCAAGGTGAACCACGGCGAGTTGGAGGTGTTGGATCTAGCCGGGATACCACACACGCAGGTCGCGATCCCGAATCTACCCGATCCCAAGGCCATGCTTGAGTTCGAACCGCAGCGCACTTTCGCGATAACCGACGTCAAGTACCACGATGGCGAGATATTCGTGACAGGGGTCTCGAACCAGCAGTTCGCCTCCACGCTGCATCGCATTCCATACCCGTTCACGTCCCAGGTTTCGACATCCACGGTCGAAATCTGGCACCCGGTGCACGGGGAATGGGAAACGCGCGCGCCGATCATCCGCCAACTCATCAAGGAGGTCCAGGGCGAGCCATATCTGTTCGCCGTCTACGGGTGCACGCCTCTGGTTCGTTTCCCCCTCGCCTCCCTTAGGGACGGTGCACATGTCCGCGGAGATGTGATTGGAGAGCTCGGGTATGGGAGCAATCCACTCGACATGATGATTTTCAGCGATCCGTTTGACCAGAAAGAGTATTTGCTCGTCACCATCGATACGCGAAGCGCTTCACGCATCGCTGTCGTGGATCTTGGGACAGCAGCACCTGAGCCAAACGGTGTGCCGATCAACTTCGGGCCGAGTGGTTTGGGTCGTACGCAGGGCCTCCTACCGATCATTGCCGACCATTTCGCGATCCTCAACTCGAAATGGGCAGTCGAAATCCATCGCCATCAAAAGACGGGCTATCGTCTCGACATCAGCACTTTGATGATGCCTTATTTCTTTGAGCGAAGGGATGGTATGGCGGAAATGAACTGGCCTAACGGTCCGGACCCTTTCCAATACCGCGAGCATCGCGGCGAGATATCACGAGGGGTCTAATCAATTCCAAATCTCGTTGACTTAATGCTACCTCAATCTGCGAGGGAACAGGTGATTGGCGCGCCGTCGATAATCATCGACTCCGAACCCTGCGAATCAGGATCGATCGGAGTCGCCGTTTACCGGCTCAACCCGGGTTTGATGTCCTCCATAGTCGCCCATCTGAGTACTGGTGGTCGAATAGAGTCGATCCTGCGAGTGACAGTCGTTCAAACGGATGCGGCAATGGCCGGTAGTGTCCCGGACGTATTGGGACGTTACCAGATTTTGGAAGGCCGCATCCGGTTCGTGCCTTGCTTCCCGTTTGAGCGGGGACTGTCATACCGGGCAACCTTCGATCCCGGGCCGCTCTGCCAATCCGAAATCTCAGACGTCCTGACGCTCGAGTTTTCGTTGCCGCGGAACGAGAGCGCCTTGCCCACCCAGGTGAACCATATCTTTCCTTCAGGCAACGCCCTGCCCGAAAACCTGCTCCGGTTTTACGTGTGCTTTTCGAACACGATGGAGCGGGGTCGGGCCGAGGACGAGGTGTCGCTTCTCGGCCCTGATGGGAAGCCTGCGGCCGACGTGCTGTATCGGGCACCGGTCGAACTCTGGGACAGGACCATGCAGGTCCTAACGATACTGCTTGATCCCGGCAGGCTTAAACGTGGTGTTGGTCCCAATCGTGAACTGGGTTCCCCGCTCAAGGTTGGCCAGGAGTATACCTTGGTCGTGGGCACTGGAGTGACGGACCTGTTCGGTCGTCAATTAGGTAAATCCGTGTATAAGCGCTTCAAGGTTACCGAAGCTGTGCGGAAGCCGGTTCTGGTTGAGCGTTGGAAAATCGAACCGCCCGTGTTCGGCAGTCGCATGCAACTGGTGATTACCTTTCCAACATCGCTCGATTGGGCAATGCTTTTCAACACCATCAGCATTGCGTCGAAGGCTGGAAAAACGATAGACGGCCGGATCGTGATCGATCAGTCTGAAAAACGATGGCGCTTCACGCCGAGTGCTCCCTGGGCCGCAGGCTCCTATTACGTTCGTGTCGACTCAGCGCTCGAAGACCCCTGCGGCAACAACCTGATGGCGGCGTTTGATCGCCTCCTCCGGGTCGGGCGCGACTTGCCCTATGAAGTCGGAACCCGTTTGATCCCATTCGATATCGTGTCGTTCAAATCGAGTCCGCGACCCTGATAAGGCCCGGCGACGGCATAGGTTGGGCACCGTCAACTTGGCTGCTGGCCGGCTTCGCGATGGAGGCGAGCTGATCAGGTGGGTAAGATGACGACATCTGCCTGCCCAGCAAGGGGTCCGGTAACAGAGGAACCGTAAGTGCATTTCAGCCGAGCGGACGGTAGTAGCTGTAGAACCGATGCCGACCCGAAGCGGAGGATTTGACCCTCCGACCGGCTTCTCAGATTTCAAGCGCTGTGAGATGGCTCCTCTGCACTTGCGGCACGGTCGAGGTTTGCAATCAGGCGGGTGAGCAGGGCAACAAGCTGGGTGGCTTCCTCATCCGTGAAGCCGTTCAACGCGTCGCGGTTGCCCTGGAACAGCGCCGCGCAGGCGTCCGGCAGGCGAGTTCGTGCAGTCTCCGTCAACGAGATTTGGCTGCTGCGCCCGTCGGCCGGGTCGGGTATCCGGCAGATCAGTCCGTCCCGCTCCATGCGGGCCAGCATCTGCGCCATTGAGGGCTGCTCGATCCGGGCGAACCGGGCCAGATCCCGCTGCGACCCGGCCTGCCCGTTCTGAAGCGCGACCAGCACCGGCAGATGGCCGACACCGAATCCCAACGGCTTGAGACGTGCCTCACTCAGACGTGCGAACCCACGCGCTGCCAAGCTGATCAGGTGCCCTGGCGTCGAAAGCACCTCCAACATTGACCCACCCTCTTGCATAGGCACCTATCTTGTTGCATAGTTAGCTATGTATAGCAGGAGCCGCCGCATGCGGTAAGCAGCCGCCCTTGCGTTTTCTTCGAGCAGGCTGGTCTGCCCGTCCTGCCGTCGTTCGCAGCCTACACGACCACATCCGGCCACTGGCCGTGCTCAAAACCTACGCGCCCCACACCATACCGATAGGAGAAAACCTCAATGGACGAAGACGTAGGCGTTCTCAAACGCATGTATGACCGCTTCAACGCGAGAGACATCGACGGCGTCCTTGCGGCGCTCGCCGACGACGTCGCGTGGGCCAACGGAATGGACGGCGGCCACGTTCACGGCCGCAAGGCCGTTCGGGAATACTGGACACGCCAGTGGGCCATCGTCAGTCCGCACGTCGAGCCCGTGAGCTTCGACAAGGCTGCGGACGGGTCGGTTCTCGTGAAGGTCCAGCAGTCCGTCCGCGATCTTGAAGGCAGGCCACTGCAAGATCAAACGCACGGGCTGCAGGACAAGGTGGTCGGGCACGTGTTCTGCTTTCAGGGGGGCAAGGTCACTCGCTTCGACATTCAAGACGCCTCCTAGGTGTCCGTCGGGACACGATCCGGGCGTGTCGGCGACTTAGGCCTGGTGTCAGCTCTCCATCAAATTCGTTGCCGCCATGATCATGTCCTTACCGTGCACCTGCGACCCACATGTCGTCCGGCGGAAAAATTCTAAGCGCGCGTGCACGCTCCCACTACACCCGGTAACTGGGATTATCCGTTGCATTTGTGGAAAGATGGCCTGCTGTTCCTCCGCAGCAGCGGTTCAGTTCGACCGACGTGAGGCTAAACTGAGCGTCAGCAGTGAACTTCGGCGCTAATCAGCGTCATAGCTCATTGGAGATGCACAATACTCTCTGATTTCGGGGCTGCGCTGGGTTATACAATGTTCTTATTACGCGAAAAATGGATAGGTAGGGTTTCGGTCGGCGCCGACTGGGACCCTGTCTTTTCGGCGTATTGCGGCGTTCGATCAATGCGCTAGACCCAATGCCAGCGGCGTCCCGGTTGGGCGCTTGTTCACGCACCAGGGTTTTGCGACTTCCTGGTGTTATCTGGCCGATTTCCCCAAGTTTCCCAAGCAGGTGCAACTGACCCACACCAAAGCAGGTGGGAACGCGATCGATCCCGTGGCGGGAAGGCCCGATCAGAACTTGGGAAGACCTTGAACACCACTTTTCCGGCCAGCCACCTGGCCTGACCGGACGCTGCGGCAGGAGATCAACGACGGGCTGAACGTGTTTGAGCAGTGGGGCTCCGCCAACGACTCCATCTTTTTTGCTCGCCAGGGCGATCTCGCGGGCTACTACAGCGAGAACCAGGAGATGAGCAGGCTCAGCCTGCACCTGCTGCAGAACTGTTTAGCCGACACGGGCACCCTTATGGTTCAGCAGGTGCTCGCCAAACCCGAGGAGGCCGAGGCCGCCGAGCACGGCAACGGCATACGCAGCTCGTCGCCTACATGATGCCGGTCTGGGCGAATATCGCCTCCGTATCCATACCCCGCCCGATCATGTCGCGGACCTGTTCCTCGCCTTGCACCTTCGCCACGGCGCCCTGGATCACGTCTTCCACATGGATGGCCGGGACCACCAGGACACCATCGAGGTCGCCCACGATCAGATCGCCATCCGCCACCGTCGCGGCGTTGTCGAACTCCACGCGACAGCGATAATCCACCACGCGCCCCCGCAGCCGCTGATCCTGCGCGTAGGCTCCCATCGAGAACACCGGCAGGCCAAGCCCCAAAATCTCCCGGGTGTCTCGGTGATGGCCGCCCAGTACCGCGCCTGCGGCACCCAGGGCTTGGGCCCGGGTGCTCATCAGGCCGCCCCAGAATGCGTATCGAAGCGAGCCGCCAGCCGCAACATACACCTCGCCGGCTTTCAATTGATCCAGCGCGCGGAACATCAGGCCAAATGGCTCCGGCCGGCCGGAATGCCCTACCTGCTCGCCACAGCAATCCGCCTCAAGCACCGTCATCGCGCGCCCGACCACCACCATGTCCTGCTGCATGCCGCGGATGGCGTGGGGCAGGAACTGCCGCGTCAGGCCGCCGGCATCCATCACGTCGCCGATCACGGCGGTGAACAGCGTCTCGCGGATCGTGCGGAACAGGGCTTCGTCATTCATCGGCATGTCACTGTCCTCCCTTTTCGCCGAGCCGCTTCAGGGCGCGGTCGGCATCGTCGAAGTGCTCGGTCATCGCCTGCCGCGCGGCGGCGGCATCCCGCGCCGCAACCGTGTCCAGGATCGTCTGATGCAGGCGCTGCACGCGGGCGAGCTCGGCGGCGCCGGCGGTCGCACGCAGCGAGATGGCCAGGTTGGAAAGCAGGGCCTGCTGCGTGTCGCGCACCAGCAGCGCATACAGCGGATTGGCCGTCGCCTGTCCAAGTAGAATGTGGAATTCGAGGTCGGCGAGCGCATAACGCGCCCGGTCTGCCAAGACGGACGCCATCGCGGCCAAAGCGGTGCGCAGCGCATCCCGCTGCGCCGCCGTGTGCCGCAGGGCGGCGAGCCCGGCCATTTCGGTCTCCAGGCCGCGCCGTAGCTCCATCACCTGGCCCAGGTCGGCTTGGTCAGTCATCAGCGCGGCTTCCAGAACGCCGCGGAGCACGCCGCCGCCCAGGCCCTGCCCGAGCGTGCCCACGCAGGGCCGGCGCCCGTTGCCCACGCTGATCAGCCCGATGGCACCAAGCGCCGCCGAGGCTTCCCGCACGCTGGGCCGGCTGATGCCAAGGCTGCGGCTCATCTCCGCCTCCCCCGGCAGCGTTGCTCCCGCCCGCAGCTTGTGCACGAGGATGTAGTCTCGCAGCCACTCGGCCACCTGCCGCGTTCGGGGAAAGCGTGCGGACTGGTCCGCGGAAAGCTCCATGGCGCTCCTCCAGGCAAACGCATCGGCTTGCGCCGACCTGTCTGGCAGGTCTACCATCGTTTTAGAAGGGGCGCATGACGTCCCCATGCGGAAGGAAACGCCGATTGAGCGAGACGACCACTCCGGCCGAAACGCGCGCCGTCGTCGCGGCAAGCGCGGTCGGAACCATCATGGAATGGTACGACTTTGCCCTTTACGGCGCCGCTGCCGCGCTGTTCATCAACCGGCTGTACTTCCCCTCGGTCAGCCCATTGATCGGGTCGCTCGCGGCGTTCGCAACCTTTGCCGTCGGCTTCTTCGCGCGGCCGCTGGGCGGCCTCGTGGTGGCACATTACGGCGACCGTATCGGGCGCAAGCCGGCCCTGGTGTTCACCGTCGCGATCATGGGTGTGTCCACCGTGCTGATCGGCGTGCTGCCGGGCTATGACTCGATCGGCATCTGGGCACCCATCCTGCTTGTTGTGTTGCGGCTGCTGCAGGGATTCGGCGCAGGCGCTGAGCTGGCGGGCGCCATCACCTACATCGCGGAATACACGCCGCCGCGCCGCCGCGCCTTCTTCACCTCCATTCCCAATGCCTGCACCGCGGTCGGCCTGGCCCTGGCGGTCGGGCTCTACGCGATCCTCGGCGCCCTGCTGACCGACGCGCAGATGCTCGCCTGGGGATGGCGGCTGCCGTTCATCGCCAGTGCGCTGATCGTCTCCGTCGCAGTCTACATCCGCCGCCGCCTGCACGAGACGCCCGCCTTCGCCGCGGAGATGCGCAAGGTAGGAACGGCCACCCGCCTGCCCTTGACCCAGGTCTTGAGCGAGCGCGGGCGCAATGTGCTGCTCGGTTTTCTCTCGGTCACCGGCCACAACGCGAATGCCTACATCCTGAACGCCTTCGCACTCGGCTATATCACCGGCACCCTGCATCTAAGCCGCGGGCTGGCGCTGCTGGCCTTGCTGTCGGCCGCCGCCGCCGGGATCGTCATGACTCCGCTATTCGGAATGCTGGCAGACCGTATCGGCCGGAAACCCGTGTTCATCGGTGGGGCGATGTTCGTCGCGGCATACGCCTTCCCATTCTTCAGCCTGCTGCAGACGGGATCGCCCACCTTGGTCGTGGTCGCCATGATGCTCGGTTACGGCATCGGCTTCGGCGCCATGTCCGGGGCGCAGGGGGCATTCCTGGCGGAACTGTTCGAGACCCGCTTCCGCTACACGGGCATTGCGGCGGCACGGGAGATGAACAGCGTGTTGATCGCCGGGCCCACCCCCTTCGTTGCCAGCGCCCTCGTCGCGGCGGCAGGCGGGCAGCCGTGGCTCGTCGCGTGGTATATCATTGTCTGCCAGGCGATCACCGTGGTCAGCGTCGCCTTCGCCGAACGGCACGACGACACCGCGGCCCTAACGGCAAGCGATCCTGACCTGCGCCAGCCTGCCGACATGCTGGGTCATTGAGCAGACCGCGTGGTCGGCAGCACCTTGATGGCGGCACAGCCTGCGGACGACCGCGAGAGGCAGACGGGCTTGGTGAATCAAGGACCACCCCGCCACTTCGCCAGCCAGCGTCTTCGACCAGCCCAGCACAAGCAAACGCTTCCTTGAAAGCGCAGGGTCCAACGCGTTTGCTCCCGTTCAGCTCAACTGGTGGTGGGCGGTCTCACGCAGCGCCAGCACCGCAACGCCCGACAAGGCCGCCCCGAACATGATGAAGAAGGCGACGGAGATCGGTTGCCCCGTTGCCGAGATCAGCCAAGCCGCGATGAACGGCGCAAAGCCGCCGAACAACATGGATTGCAGGTTGTAGGCCGTGGTCAGCCCGGTCATGCGCCGTGCGGTCGGGAACAACTCCACCAAGGCCGAGGCCAGGGCGCCGAGGAACAGGCCGTTGAACACGGCGAACACGGCATGGATCAACACGGCCGTTCCGACCGACACGCCGCCCACGAGGATCGACAGCAACGGATACGAGCACACCAGGCTCAGTGCGCAAGACGCCAATAGACACGCCCGGCGGCCGATCCGGTCGGACAGCGCGCCGGAGGCAAGCGCGCTGGCTCCCATGATTACGGTCGCAAGCACGGTGGACCAAAGCGCCGCACTCGCGCTCAACCCGGCATAGCGCTGGCCGAAGGTGGGGAAGTAGCTGAGGAACAGGTAGGTCAGCACCGACTGCAGCGCGGGAAAGGCGAAGGCCAGCAGCATCGCCCGCCTCATGGAGAACACCGGACCCATGACGGGTGCCCTGCCCATGCTGGGCTCGGCGCCGGAAGCGGCATGCGGCTCGGACGCCGCGGCGGCCTCGCTCTGCGCGCGGCGGAACGCCGGCGTTTCATGCACGCGATGCCGCACCAGCAGGCCGATTGGGCCGACCAGCGCGCCCAGCAGGAAGGGAACGCGCCAGCCCCAATCGCCCATCGTCTCGCTCCCGAGCGTGCTCGTGAGCCCCGCCGTTACCCCAGCGCCCAGCAACTGCCCGATGCAGATCGCGCAGGGGTGCATGCTACCATAGAACCCGCGGTGCCGGGATGGCGCCCACTCCACCAGGAACGACGCGGCGCCGCCCCACTCGCCCCCGGCGGAGATGCCTTGCAGCAATCGCGCGGCCACCAGCAGAACCGGCGCGGCCAGCCCGATGGAGGCGTAGGTCGGCAACAGGCCGATTACGCCCGTGGAGACCGCGATCATCCCAAATGTCAGCAGCAAAGCTGGCTTACGGCCGTATCGGTCGCCGAACATCCCGATCAGGATGCCCCCGAGCGGCCGGGCCACGAAGCCCACGCCGAACACGGCGAACGTCGCCAGGACGGCATTCGTGTCGTTGGTGGAGTCGAAGAACTTCTTGCCCAGGATGCCAGCGAGATAGGCGTATACGGTGAAGTCATACCATTCCAGCACATTGCCGATGCCGGCCCCCGCGATGGCCACCACACGGTCATGGGCAGTCGTCAACGCATGGGGCGCAGGCTCGGCGAGTCGGGCCGCCGCGGAGTCGATGGACATGTGTGTTCGCTCCCGATCGTTTGTTCTTGAATTCGTCTTGTCAGGCTTGGGCCTTCCTTGTGGCTTCGTAGCGGGCTAGCGCGTCGCCATTCGGGGGATACAGGCCCAGGAGCGGCACCCCCCGCTCGACCTCGGTCATGATCCAGGCTTCCAGCCGCTCCTGCTCTTCGCCGTTCTCCAGCACCGCGCCGAGCAGCGCCTGCGGGATGACCACGGCGCCGTCCTCGTCCGCCACGATCACGTCGCCCGGGAACACCGCCACCCCGCCGCACGCCACCGGCTCCTGCCAGCCGGCGAAGGTCAGTCCCGACACGGAGGGCGGTGCCGCGGTGCCCTGGCACCAGACCGGCAGCCCCACGCCGGCCACCCCGGCGATGTCGCGCACCACGCCGTCCGTCACCATGGCGGCGACGCCCCGCACCTTCATGCGGGCACACAGGATGTCGCCCAGCACCCCGGCGTCGAGCGTCCCCATCGCATCCATCACCACGACGCTCCCCGCCGGCATCTCCTCGATCGCGCCGCGAGTCGATTTGCCCGATGCCAGCGAGGCCGGTGTCGCCAGGTCCTCGCGGGCGGGCAGAAAGCGCATGGTGAATGCACGCCCGGCAACCCGGGGCTGCCCGGGCCGCAGCGGCTTCGTGCCCCGCAGCCAGATGTTGCGCAGGCCGTGCTTCAGCAGGACCATCGTGATGGTGGCCGTGCTGATGGCGTGCAGCTTTGACAGGTCCTCGGCGGGTGCGGTCATGCGATGTGTCCTTTCGCGGTCGAAGGCGCCGATTGCGCCAGGGCACGGGTGAAGCCGGCGGTGCGCGACACCAAGGCCGTCGTGATGAACAGTGCGATCAGACAGGCGCACGGCACCAGCATCGGGGTGAGTGCGCTATGGGTGATGCCGCCCACCCAGGGCATGGCATTCTGCGCGATGAAGCCGCCGATATTGCCGACGGAGTTGATCGCAGCGATCCCCACCGCCGCGGCCACGCCCTGCAGCAGGCGCGACGGCAGTGACCAGAAACAGGGAATGAGGATATAGATGCACGGCGCGCCGACCGTCAGCGCTGCAAGGCGCAGCACGTTCGAGCCGGCGCAGGCCGCGAGCAGAAAACAGGCGGTGCCGATCACGCTCGCCACCAGGGCCGCGTTGATGACCCGACCCGTATCGGTCAGGCGGCCCGGCACCCACGCCAGCACGACGCAGGCGGCGAACCACGGGATCATGTTCAGCAATCCGTTCACCGTGCCGCTGACGCCGAAGCCGCGCACCACTGTCGGCAGCCAATAGGCAACGCCGTAGGTAGACATCGAGATCAGCATGTAGACCAGTGCAAATGCAGCGAGCCGCCAGTCGCGCAGCAAGGTGAGCGGGTTGGGGTGGGTCAAGGTCTGGCGCGTTTCGGCCGCGAGCAGGCTGCCGAGCAGTTCGCGATCCGCCGGCGAAAGGAATTTCGCCGTTGCGGGCCGGTCCGGCAGGTAGGCGAGCGTCACGAAGGTCAGGGCAATCGCCGGCAGGCCCGTTGCGATGAACACCCACTGCCACCCTTGCAGCCCCGCCATCCCATCCAGGTCCAGGAACACGCCGCCGATCAGCGAGCCGATCATGTTCCCGGCGCTGCTGCCCAAGGTGAAGATGCCGAGCACACGCATCCGGTATCGCGCGGGAAACCATAGCGTCACGTAGAAGATGACGCCGGGATATAACCCGGCCTCGGCTGCCCCGAGCAGGAAGCGCAACACCCAGAACATCGCCGCCGACGAGGTCCATGCCATCGCTACGGTCACGATGCCCCAGGTCAGCATGATCCGGGCGATCCAGCGCCGCGCTCCGAACCGGTGCAGCGCGATGTTGCTCGGCACCTCGAACAGGAGATAACCAATGAAGAACAGTGATGCGCCGAAGCCATACACGGCTTCGCTGATATGCAGGGAGCCCAGCATCTGCAGCTTTGCGTAGCCGACGTTCTGGCGGTCGATATAGGCAACGAGATACAGCACCACGATCATCGGCACGAGGCGCCAGGTAATGCGCCGCATCAACGCGCGTTCGCCGTCTTTCTGGTCGTCGATGGCTGGCAAACCCGCTCTCCCGGACTCCACGGTCAGCTCCGTGGTTGACGGGATCATCCCTGTGCCGCTTGCTCCCCGTCTAGCTGAAAAGCGAATGCAACCGGTGCCTGCATCGAATACCGCGGCGACGCGCCCGGTCGGGCCGGCGATGCTGGCGGACCGTATCCGGTTGCGCCAACTGAAGCTTATCCTTGCGCCGGGTGAGCAAGGCACGCTGCGTCGTGCGTCCACGGCAATCAACGTGGCCCAGCCGACAGCGACGAAGATGCTGGCCGACCTGGAACAGATCACCGGCATGGCTCTGTATGAACGCCGACCGCGCGGGCTGCTTGCCACGCCGCATGGGCGCGAGGGGCTGGCGTTCGCGACCGAGATCATGGCCGAATTCGACCGCCTGCTCGTCTCGCTTGATGCCCTCAGCCGAGGCAGTGCCGGCGAGCTGGTGGCGGGCGCAATCCTGGGCGCCACGCCCGATGTGATCTTGCGCGCCGTGCTCGAATTGAAGCAGGCGCAGCCCCTGCTCACCATCAAGTTGCGCGACGAGGCCAGCGACCACGTGCTGGCGCCGCTGCAGAGCCGCACGATCGACATCGCCGTCGGTCGCTTCAACGATGCGAGCCAGCACAACCACTACAGCTACGAACCACTCGGCGACGAGGCCCTGTGCGTGGTCGGGCGCACAAGGCATCCGCTTGCAGGCAAGTGCCGTCTGCGGCTGGTGGACCTCGCGGGGCAGCGCTGGATCATGCAGTCCATCGCCACGCCTGCCCGCCAGATCCGGGAGGTAGAATTCGGCAAGAGCGGCGTATCTACCCCGGCCGATATCATCGAGGCTAACTCGATCCTGACGATGATTCAGTTGGCTGACTGATCCGATGTGGTTGCGATGCTATTCGAACCACTCGTGCGTGACCACCTTACAAGCGGCCTGCTGTGCCGGCTGCCGGTGAAGATTGATGCCCGGCTGAGCGGCTTCGGCCTGCTGACCCGTCGTGGCGACGTTCTGCGTGGCGCTACAGCAGATTTCGCAGCTCGCCTGGTATGAGCGATATAGCCGGCCAGTGGAGAACGACCGCCTGCCCAAGACCGAAGCGGCGCGCCAGGCCTTGGCCGCCACGATTGGCGCCGATGGACAGCACCTGCTCAGCACGGCCGATGCTGCCACACAGCAGCCGGAGCTGGCGCAGCTGCCAGCAGTGTGGGTGCTGCGTCAGGTCTGGGCCGCGCAGTATGTGACGGAGGACGGGAGCATGCGCCTGGGCAGCGCTGCCGAACTGCCGCCCTCTACCGAGCAGGTCTGCTCCGCTTACGAGGGTGCGCTCGCGGACGGATCAGCCCCTGGCAACCGAGGTAGGGATCGCTGTTTATGCGCTCAACCGTATGCTGGATCTGGGGCGCCCGAGCTACGTCCGCATCGTCTGATCCTAGATGCGGTTGAGGTTAGTACGCCTAGTTGCCTCATTCCTGCACCACGGCCGCTCTGGTGGCATTGACAGCTTGTATCGACAACGATCGCTGTCATTAGGGGTCTAGTGGCCTGGCCGATGTTCGCCGATGCGCACCGGCCCACAGAAGGAATGCACGTAAGTGCCAAAATAATGCGGCGAAAATTTCCGCCTGATAATACCATGTAAACATTGTGTCTGTAAAGTCAAATGCCACGAAAATTGCAAGTCGTGCGCTTTGTTATTTGGAATTTTCTGAATACGCCCATAATATAGGCCAGGTTTAGGATCGGTTTTTTCTAGCGCCGCTGTCGTAACTTGCTTAGGTTTGCGTAGCTTAATGCGGGTCGATGATGCAGGGACGACAAACAGACATAATCCAGGGAACAGGTCCCCATGGACATCGAGGGCGCATGCGAGGACGCCTGCTCAAGGATTCGGCTGCGTTGGCCGACTACGAGATTCTCGAGATGCTGCTTTTTCTCGGGATCCCGCGTCGTGATACCAAGCCGTTGGCCAAAGGGCTGATCATGCGGTTCGACGGGTTGGCCAAAGCCCTTATGGCGGGAGCCAAGCCGCTCGACGAAGCCGGCGTTCCGCCGCGAGCCGCCGAGGCGTTCAAGATGATTGCCGATGCCGCGGAGCAGTTGACCAAGGCCGAGCATCGAGACCCGGTGATGCTGGGCGATCACCTTGCTCTGGCTCGCTACCTTGGTGATGGTGCCCGACCCTGGAGGCAGGGCTGGTCGGTAGTGCTCCTTGGAACCCGAAATCAGGTTCTTGCGGAGCGTGCATGCGACGCCGCGGATGCGCCGTCAGTCGCCGGGCAAGTGTTGCGGGAAGCGCTGGGACGGCATGCCACGGCGGTCATCCTGGTGCGGGGAAGCGCGGGTTCTCCCGAGGTCACGGAAGTCGACTGCGCCCTGTTCCAGACGATCCAGGAGCGTGCTGAAGCGCTCTCGATCACGCTGTATGATCTCGTCGTCATCGGGAGGGACCGGCGCTGGTGCAGCTTGACCGGGGGCCTTTAACGTGTTCGGGCTCCTCCGACGCTGGCGAACCCGGGCCGAACCCAATCGACCCAGTTGTCACTTCGATGCGGTGCTCGACCTGGACGTAGCCAGCCTGCCCATGGGAGTTGTCCCGGAAGCCGCGATGACGGCCGTGACCGACCGATTGGCCCGGGAGGCCGGGGTCCAGCGGCTACGCGTGCGGATCCGGGACGCGCCAGCGCCAATGGTGCTGCGCCTTTTCGCGGCAGGAAGCACGCGGGAACCTGAAGGGGAGATTTGGTCGGCGTTGCGGGAGCGCTTGCTGGCGGGGGCAAGACACGCACTCTCGCAGGTTCCCCGCCGCGACATGTCGCCAAAGCCTCAGGCCCAACCCGGCTTTGCGGAGATGCCGGCGGCGAAGTTTGCGGATGGCTTGGAGGCGCTGGCTGCACTGGCGAAAAGCGTGGCGTCGGCGCCGATGGCGGTCCAGTCATCTCCGGCCACATCGTCGCCAGCATCGTCCGATGTCGATCGTCTGGTCCGACTGCTCGGCTTCGTTCTACCCGGCGAGGATCGGGCGACCGCCATTCGGGCCTTAACACGGTTTGGCAGCTACGCGGCGGTCCTGGCATCACCTGCATCGGAGCTTTCGCAGATACAGGGCTTGGGTCCGCATAGCGTTGCTGCAATCCGCTTGATCCACGAGGCGGCGATAAGGCTCGGCCGAGCAACAATAGCGTCGCAACCTGTGCTCGATAATCGCGTGCGGCTTACCGAATACCTGGCCATTGCGCTGGCCCATGAGCGGATTGAGCAGTTCCGGGTGCTGTTCCTGGACAGTCATGACATGCTGCTGGCCGACGAGGTGCAGGGCCGGGGAACAGTGAATCACACGCCTGTCTATCCCAGGGAAGTCGTGCGCAGAGCGCTGGAACTCGACGCAAAAGCGCTGATCCTGGTCCACAATCATCCCAGTGGCGACCCAACGCCTTCGCGGGAGGACATCGCAATGACCCGGCAGATACGCCTGGCTGCGTCGGCCCTGGAGATTGGCTTGCGCGACCACATCATTGTCGGCAACGGACGCACGACCAGCTTCCGCGAGGCCGGGCTGTTGTGCTGATCAACGTAAGGCACTCTGCCTTAAGAATACGAGCGAGAGAAGGAGGCTGGTACTGACCATCCCCCGTTACGGTAGACACCTCGTGCAAGCTCCTGCGAGGGCGGAGGTGCATATGACGACGAAGAAGACGCGACGGGAGCTCGCGGACGAGTTCAAGCGCGAGGCGGTGGTCCTGCTGCGGGACAGCGGGTCGGCCTTTGACGCAGATTGCGACGGAACTGGACCTGGAACCATCGATGTTGCGGCGCTGGCGCAGCTTGGCAAACGGGGCGGGACAGGCGGCATCTGCTCCCCGGCCTGGGGGTGCTGCGGCCGCGATGTCGGCCGAGCAGGTGGAGGTCCGCCACCTGCGTCGGGAATTGGACCGGGCGCGGCGCTGTTGCATGGCCCCGCAGATGGCGCTGCGGGCCGGGCCGACGTAAGAGGG
>CAXTWC010000125.1:0-16745 GCA_964247805.1 uncultured Acetobacteraceae bacterium
CCAGCAGCGCGTTCTGCCGCAGGAAGGTGGACTTGCCCGCCATGTTCGGCCCGGTCAGCAGCAGGATGCGGCGCGCGGGTGAGAGGTCGCAGTCGTTGGGCTGGAACGCGGTGCCGGTCGGGAGTGCGGCCTCCACCACGGGGTGGCGCACGGCGGTGACGCAGAACGCGGTGTCGGCAGTCACCTGCGGGCGGCACCAGGTGCCGGGTTCGGCAAGGGTGGCGCAGCCCTGCAGCACGTCCAGCGTGGCGAGCGCCTTTGCGGCCTGGCGCAACGGCTGGGCCTGGGCGAGCACGCTGGCCACCAGGTTGGCGAAGATCGCCGCCTCCCGCGCGCTGGCCCGCCCAGCGGCTTCGTTGATGCGGCGGTCCAGGTCGGCGAGTTCCGGGTTGGTGAAGCGGGCGGCGTTGGCCATGGATTGCCGCAGGCTCAGCTCCGGCCGGGCCTTGAGCGCGTCGGCCGCGGCGGCGGGCACCTCCATGACGTAGCCGAGCTGGGCGTGGTGGCGGATCTTCAGCGAGGCCACGCCGTAGCGTTGGGCGTAGTCCAGCTGCAATCCGGTCACGACCCGGCGGCTGTCGTCCCGCAGGCGGCGTTCGGCGTCGAGCTCGCCGTCGAAGCCCTCGGCGATGGCGCCGCCGTCTTCGAGACGGAGCGGTGGGGTGGCGGATAGGGCGGCGGCGAGACGCTCGGACAGTGCCGGATCGAGGGCGAGGTCGGCTGTCAAAGAAGCGAGCAAGCCTTCTCCCTCTCCCCTCGCGGGAGAGGGCCGGGGTGAGGGGTGCCACGCATTCGGAGCTGCGGAGTGAGCCGACCCCTCCTCCCGGCCCCCTCCCTCAAGGGGAGGAGGGGCGCTGTTGGATAGGATGGTGGCAATCTGGTCCGCGACCCGTAGCAACTGCCGAATCGCTAGGAGATCGCGCGGCCCACCACGGCCCAAGGACAGCCGGCCCAATGCCCGAGTCGCGTCCGGGGCACCGCGCAGTTCCGTCCGGATGCCCGCGCTGGCGATCGGCTCGGCGAGCAGGCGCATCCACGCATCCTGCCGCGCCCCGATCGCCGCCGGGTCGGTCAGTGGGGCAGACAGCCACTCGGCCAAGGCCCGGGCGCCGGGTGCGGTGACCGTGCGGTTCACCGCCGCCATCAGGGTGTGCTCGGCAGAGCCGTCGCGGGCGCGGGTGATCTCCAGGCTGGCGCGGGTCGCGGCATCCATCGCCAGCGCTCCACCGCCGTCGTAGCGCGCGGGCGGGGAGAGGGCTGGCAAATGGCCTGCTTGCGTCGTGCGGACATAGGCGAGGGCCGCCGCGGCCGCCATTGCCTCGGCGTCGGTGAAGGCGCCGAACCCGTCCAGCGTCGCCGCGCCGAACGCCTCCGCTACCCGCGCCCGGGCGGCCAAAGGCGGTGGGGGCAGGATCTCGGGTGCCCGGCGGTCTTCGTAATCGCCCAGCGGAATATCCAACGGGGCCAGGATTTCCGCCGCATCGAGCCGCCCGAGCAAAGCAGGCAAGTCGGTTACGGCCTCGGTCTCGAACAGCCCGGTGGAGATGTCGAGCCAGGCCGCCCCGATGGCACGCCCGGCACGCGCGAAGGCCAGCAGCAGGTTGGGGCGCGTGCCATCCAACAGCGAATCTTCGGTCAGCGTGCCGGGCGTGACCAGGCGGACGATCTCCCGCCGCAGCGGTGCCTTGCTGGTGCGGGCGGAAGCAGCCTCCATCTGCTCGGCGACGGCGACTCGGAAGCCGCGGCGGATCAGCCGGGCGAGGTAGCCTTCGGCGGCATGGATCGGCACGCCGCACATCGCAATCGGCTTGCCGTCGTGCTCGCCACGCGCAGTGAGCGCGATGCCGAGCGCACCGGCGGCGACGGCGGCGTCATCGAAGAACAATTCGTAGAAATCGCCCATGCGGAAGAACAGCAGAGCGTCGGGCTGCTGCTCCTTGGCGGCAAGCCATTGGGCGATAACGGGGGACGCGGCCATGGGGCAGTCGTTAGACGTCGAGGAGCGAACGTCAAGTTCTTCTCCCTCTCCCCCTGCGGGAGAAGGTCGGGGTGAGGGGTGACTTACGCGGTGATCGTGCGTGGGCTACCCCTCCCCCAACCCCCTCCCGCAAGGGAGGGGGCTTTGGCTTAGTCTGGCTTAGCGGGACTTCTTGTAGAGCTTGCTGGCGATCTCGAACATTTCCTCGGGGGCATAATCCGGGGCGAACGCGCCGTAGTTGCCGGCGAGGTCGGGGATCTTGCCGCCCTCGGGGTGGCCGTCCACGACCTCGAGCTCGCCCGGCGGGTCGCCCGGCAGTGCCATCTCGCCGTTGCCCCAGATGCCGGCCATCTCCGAGTAGTCGTGCGGGCTGAACTTGTACAGGCGGCGATGGCTGCCCTCGTTCAGATACTTCTGGCACTCGGGAATCTTGTCGAGATTGATGTTCGGCGTCGGCAGCATCTTCTCGATCGCCACACCCGTGAGCTGCTTCAGCGCCAGCGCATAGGCGTGCGCATGAACCGAACCGCGGACCAGTAGATAACCGCACACTTCGCGGCCGGTCGGCTCCGTCATCGTCTCGTACACGCGCAGCTTGTGGATGCGCGCGCCGCACTCGAGGTGGAAGTTGTGCAGCAGGTCGATGATCACGTTGCCGGTCGTGGTGACCATGTCAACGTTCCAGGACTGAGCGTTGCTATTCACCGGCGTCGCGCCGCCACCGTTGGAAAGGAACGCACCCGGCAGCGTCGTATTCTGCATATCGGCATACGGCGCCTTGGACAGGTCCTTGTTGGACTTCGGGTCACCCTGACCATTGGCCAGCATCGAGATGCCGGTGCTGACCAGCTCCACATGGCCTAGTTCTTCCGCGAAAATCGCAGAGACCAAGCTGTAAAACGGGCGCAGCTTGGATTTGTTTCGGAAGTTGAAGCTCTGGAACATGTAGTTGCCGAGCGTGGACATCTCGCCATACTTGCCACCAAGCAGTTCCTGGAGGGCGGCGGCGGCGTTTGGATTCGGGACCTTTGTTTCCGGCAGCTCAGCCTGAAGTTTATCAATTCTCATGAACATGGTCGCTACTCCTTTGCGTCGGTAGCACCATATCCTGGATACTACCTAGGGGTATACGGTGGCGATGGACTATGAGTTCCGCGACGGAAAGTTATTTGTGGCCAGGACGGAGGAGGAACGTGCGCCCATCATACAACGCCTGCGCAAAATCGAAGGCCAGGTTCGCGGGCTGGTTCAAATGGTCGAGAGCGATCGATATTGCCTCGACGAGGTGCAGCTGGCCAACGCCATCACCGCCGCAACCAGGGAAGTGGCACTGCTGGTCCTCTCCAGCCACCTCGATGCCGGAATCGACTATGCCGTGAAGTCCGGCGACCCCGACGAGATCACCAAGGAACTCACCGGAGTGCTGCGGGCCGCACTCCGGCTTTGACCGTCTTGCCAGGGCTCGACCCTGGGATCCACGCCGGTCGCCTGATCTTAGGCCGTGATCGCGTCGATCTCGGCCAACTCCTCCGCCGACATGACCCAATCGCCGGCGGCCGCGTTCTGCTGCACCTGTTCGACCCGTGTCGCTCCGGCGATGACACTTGCAACCACGCCCCGCGACAACAGCCAGCTGAACGCCAACTCGACCATGGTGTGGCCCCGTGCAGCGCAGAAATCAGCGAGCTTCTCCACCACCGGCCAGTGCCGGTCGGTCAGGTAGCGATCGGCCAGGCGCTGCGTGTTGGTCAGCCGGGCGCCCTCGGGCATCGTGGCATTGCGGCGATACTTCCCCGTCAGCAGACCGCTCGCCAGCGGGAAATACGGCAGCAAGCCCAGACCGAACCGCTCCATCGCCGGCAGCAATTCCGCGTCGGCCTTGCGCACCAGGAGCGACAACTCGTCCTGGCACGACACGAATGGGGTGAGCGAACGGTCATTCGCCGTCCACATCGCATCGGCCACCTGCCACGCGGCAAAGTTCGAGCAGCCGATGTAGCGCACCTTGCCTGCCCGTACGAGGTCGTCCATCGCCCGCAAGGATTCTTCGATCGGCGTCTTGGGATCGAAGCTGTGCTGCTGATACAAGTCGATCCAGTCGGTCTTCAGCCGCACCAGGCTGTCCTCGACCGTGCGCATGATGTAGCGGCGGGAGGCGCCGGAGCGCTTGCCGGTATCGTCCATCGGCATGGCGAATTTGGTGGCGAGGACGATCTCGCGACGGTTCGGCCCGAGGATTTCGCCCAGGATCTCCTCGGACGCGCCCTTGTAACTGGTCGCCGTCCCGATCCCGAGCGCGCCATACACGTCCGCCGTGTCGAACAGGGTGATGCCGGCGTCGAGTGCGGCGTGGACGACCTTTCGTGCATCCTCGAGCCCGATCCGCCCGCCGAAATTGTTGCAGCCGAGGCCGATACTGGAAACTTGCAGGCCCGAGCGGCCTACGGTGCGCTGTTGCATAAGCGGCAAAATCCTATCCGTGGTAAGTTGGTAGTTCGGCGATCTCGTTGATCAGCTTGCGGGTCATGGCCTCGCCGAAGACCGCGAAGTCATGCACCTCGACGACGAAGCTGCCGGGCCCGCCGGTGACGTTCTCGCGGTACCAATTCGGCAGCCCGCCCGGCGGGGCCACGTGGGCATAGATGTAGTTCACCGGGTGATCGTTGATGATCGCGAGCCCATTGATGGTGATCCCGGCACCCACCGCCTCGTCGCGCGCGTCGGTGACGGGACGGCCGGCATTGTTGGTGCCGTCGCCTGCGACGTCGATCACGCGGTGCGCCTCGGCGAAGACCGGGTCGGACAGCATGTGGGTGGCCAGGTCGACGCCGGTGCTGATCGCGGTTCGGCCGTATGAGCTACGGGGCTGCGCTACCATCGCGTCGGCAAATGCCTTGGCGGAGGCGGCGTCGGAGATGACGGTCCAGTCGATCACCGTGCGGGTCTGCTCGCTGGAGGAGAATTCGACGTAAGCGACGGCGATCCGGCCGTTGGCCCCGCCCTGGATCGCGCCGATGACCTTGGGATCCTGGAAGGCTGCGGCGTATCCGCCTTTCTCCAGCCTGAACTCGCTGTCGTCGACCGAGCGGGACACGTCGGTCACCAGCACCAAGGCGACGTCGACCGGGGGCGTGGCGGCCCGGGTCAAACCGGTCAGGCAGAAGAGGAAGCAGAGTGTGGCAGCCAGGAGATGTTTCATCATGTCCCGGCTGCCCCCTTGTCAGCGCCGAAGTTCGAGTTGGATGCCGTCCGCGGAGCCGGACAATTCCGCCCCGCGCGTCACATCGTCGATACGGATCTGCACGCCCTGCCCGTTTTGCAGGAACTGCCCGGCGATTCCTCGCCCGACGGTAACCGCCCCGGTGGCCGCGCCGTAGGTGCCGCTAAAATCCTCGACCCGGTGCAGGTTGTAGACCCGGCCGTGCCCGACGATCCGGCTGAAGCCGACATCGGCGACCGACACGCCACGGACTGCGAAATGGTAGGTGTGGCGATGATAGGACAAGGTGCCATCGCCCCACGTGTAGCCGACGCCAAGCGCCGCGGAGCGGGCCACGATTGTGATCCGGCCATCGACGGCGCCTGGATGGCCCGGATCCCGCTGTGCGGCGGCGGGCAACGCGGCCGCAAGGCTGGCGGCGAGGAAGACTCCGCCCAAGGCAAGACGGGTGGAACGGCTCATCAGAAAACCCCCAGTTCGACATTATACTGACGCAAAACGCATTGCTCGTCACGACGTTGCTATGCCCTCGGCGGACAATCGCAGGCTTCGGGCCGTGTTGTGCCTCGAGGCTCGATTCGAGGCTGTTCTTCGTCTTTCTAGCGCACCGAAGCTGGTGGAAGGCGCTGCGCTTTTCCACCCTACGATGAGTGAGATACTGGCTGGTTCAGTGGCTCGCCCATACGATCCGGTGGATCCAGGCTACTTCGCGCAAGTCGAAACTGCGGTCCTTGTGCGCGGGATTGAGGCTTTTTAGCTCGACCCGACGGGCGGAACGGCGGGCCAACTGCTTGGCCATGACCTCGCCGGCCAGGGTGCGGACCACGACCCGGTCGCCGCGGCGGATCGGGGCCGCCGGGGAGACGATCACCACGTCCCCGTCACGGAACACCGGCTCCATCGACGTCCCGGCGATCTCGAGCGCGTAGGCGTTGAGGTCGCCGATCTCGGGCAGGCTGACCTCGTCCCAGCTGCCGCCGACCGGGTAGCCGCCGTCGTCGAAAAACCCCTCCGAGCCCGCCTGTGCCAGCCCGATCAGCGGAATGCGCCGCTGCGCCGCCTGCCGGCTGCCGGACGACAACGCCCGTGCGCCCGACACGAGTGCCGAGAATGCCTCGAGACTGGCGCCGGTGGCATTGAGCACCTTGGCCAGGCTCTCGGTGCTGGGCCAGCGCGCCCGGCCGTCGGGCATGGACCGCTTGGACGGGTTGAACGTCGTGGGGTCCAGTCCGGACTGGCGCGCGAGACCTGAAACCGAGAGGCCGTTCTCCGCCGCCAGGGTATCGAGCGCCCGCCAAATGTCCTCGTGTTTCAAAGGCCAATTCCCCGTACCCGAGTCGCCGTCTCAGTGTGCCTAGGAATTCACGCCGGGGCAAATAGGAATGGACGCACATTTCTGCTTGCGATCGTATGCATGATAGGAGTTTATGTGTTCTTGTTCTGTTCATATGTTTAGGGAGGCCGCCATGCTGGCTCTACGCCGCGTGCACGACGCTGATCTCGCGACACCGTTCCGCAGTGCCGAGGAGGCCTGGTTATGGACCATGGCCAGTCTGCTCGCACGCCGGGATGGCGCCGGGCTGGGATGGCGGCCGGAGGGGATATTGCGTCCTTGTGACCCCGAAGACATCACGCGCTGCCTGGATATCCTGTATCGCGAGCGCAGCGTCGACCTGGTTCACGCCCGCATCCTGCGCATCTGGGGAGAGCGGCAAATGGCCCCTCGCAGCGACCGGCCGCAGCAGCAATCCGACTGGCGACTTTGGAACCAGGCTCTGGGCCAGCTCGAATGGGCGTTGCGGGCGCGCGGCATCGTTCGCTGATGCATGTCAGGTAGTAGGACTTTAAACCTAGGGAGGACGACCATGAGCTTTGCAGTCCGCAATCTGTCCGTGTTGGCCTACGCCAACGGTTTTACGCTTTGGCACTACAAGAGCGACAACGATGCCCTGCCCGACGTGCAGGGGCCGGGATACTTCGACGATGCGGTCGACATGTTGGGCAGCGGGGACATGCTGCTGGTATCGGCCCCGGACGGCGGCAAAGTCATGTGCATCGCCGCCGCCGAGGGCCGGATGTTCATCGCCCCGTTGGGGTGAGCAAAGGTCCTCCCGCGCCGTGCGGGCGAGGGAGCGGCGAAGGCGACGGACGCACGGCCGGTGCGTCGGGCCCCCTCCACCATGCAAGCGCATGGTCCCCCTCCCCCGCTTCGCAGGGGAGGGGACCTAGGCTCGCCAGCGGCGGCGCTTTACCGCTGCGGTGGGTGCGATCTCGTCGGCGTGGCGCTCCAACCCGGCTGCTGTCGCCTCGTAGCGTCCATCCGGCCGCTCACAGGCGAAACCGAGGCCTGTCAGCCGGGTCAGGCACGGGCCGTCCTTCAGGCCAGGCGGGCGGCCGGGGGCGCCGACCAGCAGCAGCCGGTGCAGGGCTGACCGGCAGCATGTTTCCAGATAAGGTTCATCCCACATAAGGACAGCAATCGGTCAATCCGCCGGGTGAGGCAAGCCCGGCAACGCGGCCGCCCTCCCCCAACCGTCAGCCGGATCTCCATGACCCCTGCGATCGCCTCCGCTCTTCTGCCGGCCTTGCGCCGGATCGACCCGGAACAGGCGCACCGCCTTGCCCTGCGCGCGCTACGGCTGGGCCTGGCCGGGCGCGCACCCGCGGAGGACGACCCGGTGCTGGCCACCACCATTCTCGGCCACACGCTGCGCAACCCGATCGGTCTGGCCGCCGGGTTCGACAAGGACGCGGTGGCAGCTCCCGGATTGCTGCGGCTCGGCTTTGGCGCGGTGGAGCTCGGCACGGTCACGCCCAAGCCACAGGTGGGCAACCCCCGCCCGCGCCTGTTCCGGCTGGAGGACGGCGCCGTGATCAACCGTATGGGCATGAACAATCGGGGCATCGGCGCGTTTGCTCCCCGGCTGGCCCGGCTGCATGCTCCGCCGGGCACGCTGGTCGGCGCCAATGTCGGCATCAACAAGGATGGCGCCGAGCCCGAGCGTGACTACCCGGCCCTGGTGGCAGCCGTGGCGGCGCACGCCGCCTACATCACGCTCAACATCAGTTCGCCGAACACCGTCGGGCTGCGCGCCCTGCAGGAGGAGGCGAAGCTGCGGGCCATCCTGCAGGCCGTCGCCGGCGTTGCGAACCGGCCGCCCGTGTTCGTCAAAGTGGCCCCCGATCTGCCGCCGGGCGGGTTGGAGGCCGTGGTGCAGGTGGCGGTGGAGTGCGGCATGGAGGGGCTGATCGTCTCCAACACCACCACGGTCCGTCCGCCAGGGTTGCGCGGACCGCACATCGCCGAGACCGGTGGTTTGTCCGGGCCGCCGTTGATGGCGGCCTCCACCGCGCTGCTGGCCCAAGCCTGGAAGCTGGCAGGCGGGCGGTTGACGCTGATCGGCTGCGGCGGCGTATCCACGGGGGCGGATGTACTGGCCAAGCTGCGGGCCGGCGCGCAGATGGTGCAACTGTATGCCGCATTCGCCGTGCACGGGCCAGCGCTGCTGCCCCGGATGAAGGCGGAACTCGCCACCGTCCTCCGCCGCGAGGGTTTCCGCAGCGCGACGGACGCGGTAGGCACCGGCGCATGACCCCATATTCCGGCATGGCCGCCCTCGCCGATCGCTACGACGGCTTCATCCTCGATTTGTGGGGCGTGATCCACGATGGCGTGCGCCCGTACGAAGGCGCGGCCAACTGCCTGCAGCAGCTGCAGGATGCGGGCAAACGCTGTGTATTGCTGTCCAACGCGCCGCGCCGGTCCGCCGCGGTGGAGCGGATGCTTGGCAGCATGGGGCTGCTTCCGTCACTGTATAATGGCGTGCTCACCTCGGGCGAGGCGGTGCATCTCGCCCTGCGCGACCGCAGCGATCCGTGGTTCGCCGGCCTCGGCCGCCGGGTCTGGCATCTCGGCCCGGAGCGGGATCGCAACGTGATGGACGGGCTGGAACTCGAGCCGGTGACAAGCCCGGAGCACGCCGATTTCGTGCTCAACAGCGGCCCGGACGACCATCGCGGCCCGCAGGACGTGGCCGCCTTCGAGGACGTGCTGACCCAGTGTGCGCGGCGCAACCTGCCGATGATCTGCGCCAATCCGGACCTGGAAGTGATCCGCGGCGGCGTCCGGGTGATCTGTGCCGGCGCGCTCGCCGCCCGCTACGAGCAGATGGGAGGCCCGGTGCGGTCGCTGGGGAAGCCTGACCCGGCGATCTACACCCCGGTGCTGGACATGCTGGGGACCGCGAAGGCGCGGACCTTGGCCGTCGGCGACGCACTCCGAACCGACATCGCCGGCGCCGCTGCGGCCGGCGTAGATTCGTGTTGGGTGCTTGGCGGCATCCATGGCGAGGCCTTGGGCGACGACCACGGGGCCGCCGAAGCCGAAGCCCAGCTGGCCGGCCTGTCACCCGTCGCGATCATGTCCCGCTTCGTCTGGTGACCGGCGCCCGCTAGGCGTGTTGTGAACGCTGCTCGCTAGGCGTGCCCGGCGACACCCGAGAGTAGCGCCGGATCGACGCGCAACGAGGCAAACGCTCGCCGCCATTTCGTCGAGTGGTCGTCGTCGAACACGAGATCGAGCGGTGCCGGAGCAGACAGCCAGGCGTTGGCGAAGATCTCCTCGTCCAGCTGCCCGGCGCCCCAACTGGCGTAGCCGAGCGCGAGCAGACCCTCCCGCGGGCCCTTGCCGGACGCGATCGCCTTCAGCACGTCCAGGCTGGCCGTCAGTGCCACCGAGTCGTCCACCTGCAGGCTGCCGTCACCGATCCAATCGGCGGTGTGCAGCACGAACCCGCGCGCACCATCGGATGGGCCTCCGTCGCACAGCGTGATCCGGCGCGCGGGTGGCGTGGGCAACACGTCCAACTGGCGAAGCAGATCTTCGAACGTCGGGCTGACAAGCGGACGATTGAGCACCAGGCCCATCGCGCCATCCTCGGTGTGAGCGCACAGGTAGATCACGCTTTGAACGAACTGCGGATCCTCCATGGTGGGCATGGCGATCAGCAACTGGCCGGTAAGCCTGGATTCATCCAGCAAGGAGGGGAGTTTTAGCGGCATATTGCTCATCTTGGCTCGGAATTCGCTCACTGCAATGCATTTGTGACGAGTGACCTCAGGTGGATGACACAAGCGAGGCATGCCGCTAGCGTCCGTCCGAACCGCACGGAGGCTCAGGCCCATGACGATCAAGGTTGGCGACACACTGCCAGAGATGAAGTTGGTGACTGCGGGGCCGGATGGTCCGAAGGAGGAGAGCACCAGTTCGCTTTTCGGCGGCAAGACCGTCGTGCTGTTCGCGACGCCGGGTGCCTTCACGCCGACCTGCAGCGCCAAGCACCTCCCCGGCTTCGTTCAGAGCATTGATCAGTTCACCGCCAAGGGCGTCGATGGCTTGGTCTGCATGGCGGTCAACGATCCGTTCGTGATGTCGGCCTGGGGTAAGGACCAGGGCGTGGACGGCAAGATCGTGATGCTGGCGGATGGGTCCGGCACGTTCACGAAGGCCCTGGGGCTCGAGCTAGACCTCACCGCGCGCGGTTTAGGCACGCGCAGCCAGCGATTTGCGCTGGTGGCGAAGGACAAGGTGGTGAGCCATCTCGCGATCGAAGCGCCCGGTGATTTCGATGTGAGCCGAGCTGAAGCGGTGCTCGCGGCGATCTGATTTCGACGCCGTGGGTCTACGCTGAAGGTCTAGATAAAAGTGTTGCGTTGAGAACTGTGGGATAGAACTATGCTGTTTCAGCGCGGTTGCTTTCGGTGATGATGGTTCGCAAACTCGTCTTTGCCTGTGTTGGTATAAGCATATTCTTTGGTTCGACCTGCCTGGGGCGGGCTGAAGAAGCCTGTCCCCCGGGACAGATGCCTCCGGTTGCCCTGCCCGCGACGAAGAAGCGGTTGGCAAGCAATGGGGAGGTACTGATCGTGTCGTTGGGGTCTTCCAGCACCGAAGGCTGGATGGCGACGGCGCCCGCCCACACGTATCCCGCCATCCTGCAAGGCGACTTGGCGACCGCGTTTCCCTTGGCGCATATCGCAGTGATCAACCGAGGTGTCGGTGGTCAGGATGCCTTGGAGGAGGTCGCGAGGCTGGACAGCGATGTGCTCGCAATCCGGCCGGACCTGGTGATCTGGCAGGTCGGTGCAAACGGTGCGATGGCGCACTCCGATCCGGACGTGTTCCGCAAGCTGGTGTCGACGGGGATCGAGCGGCTGAAATCCTTGGGCATCGATGTCGTGCTGATGGACAACCAGCGCTCGCCCATGGTGCTCGCGTCGCCCGAACATGGGATCATGGAACAGATCCTGGCCGATCTGTCGGTGAAGTATAACGTCTCGCTGTTCTCACGCGGCGCGTTGATGGACGGTTGGAAGCGCAACGGAACCCCGTATGGCCATTTCCTGGCAAATGACGGCGTTCATATGAACGATCTTGGTTACCGCTGCGTCGGCGACTCATTGGCCGAGGCGATCGTGACCGGATTGGGCCAGACCCCGGCGCGCATCTCGGTGGCACACGCCGGCGATTAAGGCTTCGGGCACTCCATCACCGTCGTGACATGGCCGCCCGGTACCCTGGGCCAGCGCCCGAAATAGAATACGCCGCCCGGTCTCCCGGGCGGCGTATGTTTTGGGCCTGCGTCGCGGGCCGTTACTGAGCCGGCGGCGTGGTCGCTGCCGGCGCTACCGTGTGGTGAGCCGCGTGACGACGCGCGTGGCGCGCGCGACGGTGGTGCACCGGAGCCGACGGCATGGGAGCCGGCACAGCGGCATACGGCATCGGGGCCGGCGTGTTGGTGGTGGTCACGGCACCAGAAGCACTCGGCTGCTGAGCATTGACGGCACCAGCGCCAACGCCGGGCGGCAGACCGGGCTGCGGAGCGGACTGAGCCGGCTGCGCGAACGAGGGGGTGGCGAAAGCCAGGCCAAGCATGGCCGTGGTCAACATTGCGAACTTGCGCATGACGGGAACTCCTGGGGCGATATCGACAGGGGGGTTAACGAGACATCATCTATGCTGGCGAGACCACATTTGGCAATGCGAGTGCGGTAAATATCCAACACTGTGGCCCTTGCGTCACAATTGATTGTTGCATCGCGTTGCGGGTAGTCGGCTTGGGCCTGACCGCTTGGATTGTTGCCCGTGTACGCTCCCGTTGCGACCTTGCTCCTTGTGCTCGGTATTGTCCCCGTCGCGGCCGCCGACCTCGCGCAGGTCCGGCACACTGGCGTGCTCCGAGTCGGCACGACGGGCGACTACAAACCGTTTGCCTTCCGTGATCCCGATGGCAGCTATCGTGGCGCCGATGTCGCAATGGCGCGGCAACTCGCGGCCGACCTCGGCGTGCGGGCGGAGTTCGTCCCGACGAGTTGGGCCAAGCTCGACAGCGACTTTGCCGCGGACCGATTCGACATCGCAGTGGGCGGGGTCACGATCCTGCCAACACGCGAGACGATCGCCGCCTTCTCGACGGCGACGGTGGTGGACGGCAAACGCCCGATCGTCCGCTGCACCGACAAGGACCGCTACACCTCGGTCACAAGCATCGACCAGCCGGGCGTGCGCGTCGTGGTCAATCCCGGTGCTTCAAACGAGGACTTCGCGCGCAAAAACTTCCCGCACGCCCAACTCACCGTGCATCCCGACAATGTCAGCGTATTCGACGAGATCGTTGCCGGGCGGGAGGACGTCATGGTGACGGACGGGATCGAGGTGGACCACCAGTCGATGTTGCATCCCGAGCTGTGTGCGGCCGCCGTCCCTGCCCCGTTCACCCGGCTGGAAAAGGCATTCATGCTGCCGAAGGACCCGGCCTTCGTCACCGAGGTCGACCGCTGGTGGGCTGGCGAGGTTGCCTCCGGAGCCTGGACCCAGGCGCTGAACGCGGCCCAGCACGAGCCCTGACCACTTGCCTTTGGCGGGCGTGCCCCCCTCTTGAGGGCGATGAACCTGCTCTTTTGGCGCCGCCCCCGCATTCCCGTGGTCGAACTGCACGGCCTTATCGCCGGCCGCGAGGGAGCATTGAACATCCGCTCCGCCGGGCCGCTGATCGAACGTGCCTTCGCCGGCGTCAAACGCGGCGGCACGGTGATCCTGGACATCGACAGCCCGGGCGGATCTCCGGTGCAGTCCGAACTGGTCGCCGGGCTGATCCGGCGGCGGGCAGACAAGGCCGGCGTGCAGGTGCATGCCGTGATCGCCGAGGCCGGCGCCTCAGGCGGTTACTGGCTGGCCTGCGCGGCGGACCAGATCCATGCCAGCAGCATGAGCATCGTCGGCTCCATCGGCGTGGTCGGCGGTGGCTTCGGCTTCGACCAGCTGATCGAGCGCTATGGCGTCGAGCGCCGGCTGTATACCGCCGGGCAGAACAAGGCCCGGCTCGACCCGTTCCGCCCCGAGCGACCGGAGGACGTCGCCTTCGTGCAGGCGTTGATGTCCGGGATCCATGAACGCTTCATCGCCTGGGTGAAGGAGCGGCGCGGCGCCCGCCTCTCCTCCGACCCGGCGGTGTTCGACGGCAGCTACTGCCTTGGACTGCGCGGCGTGGAACTGGGGCTGGTGGACGGGCTGACCTCGGTTGACGAGCTGGTCCGCACCCTGGGAGGCGAGCGCGCCCGCGTGCGGCGCCTCCGTCCGCGGCGGCGTTTCTCGCTAGCCCGGCTACCCCGCCTGCTCGTGGAAGCCGTGCTGACGGTCGCGGAGGAGCGTCGCCTGGAGTTCCACTGACAAAGCCCTCTCCCCGAGGGAGAGGGAGAAGGAAGTAGGGCGGGGGCCGGGCTCAACCGGGTGCCGCTACGAACACCTGGTCCGTCGCCCACGATATCCATACATGCCGCCGCCCAAGCCAGTCCGCTCCCAGCAAGGCGCCGAGACTGCGGAAGGTGCGGATGGGCGCCACCACCATCTCCATCGGGCCGGCCGGCAACTCCCCAACCTGCACGGCGGCGAATTGCTGCTGGTGTGCCGCCAAGGTGGCAGGGCCAAAACCGCGCACCGCATCCGTGCCGCCCGATGCGAGGCCGAGTTGGATCATACCAGGCAGCGTGATCACGCTGTGCAAAGCCCCGGTGTCCAGCAAGGCTTGCAACGGGGCACCGCCGATCCGGAGCGGCACAGCCAAGATGTTACGAATCGGGCGCCATGCCGGAACTGCCTGATACGCCTGGTGCCACGGCAGGAAGCGGCCGGAACAACCCGCCACGTCGTACAAGGTCAACGTGCCGCCAGCCAGGTCCAGGTCGAGGTCGAACGGCGAGAGGAAATCTTGCCCAAGCAGCCCGGCGATCGGCGTGCCGTCCACCGCCCCGGGAATTGGGCCGATGACGACGGAGTTATCCTCGGCCACAGTGTGGCGCCGCAATGCCAGCCCGGCGAGGGTGAGCGAAGCAGGCCGGCCCAGGCGCCGCCGGTCCCTCCCGCCGGCGCCCTGGATGTCGGTGCTGACCCATTCGTCGCGCGCCAGATGCAATCGGTCTGCGGCCTCGATCCCCACCACCGTTCGCTCCGCCCCCGTGTCGAGCAGGAAGTCGAGCGTCTCACCGTTGATCGTGACCGGGACGATGATGCCGGTGTCGGCGCGCTTGAGCGGGATCGTGGCCCGCTGCGCGACCCGGCAGGCCGCTCGAGCGCAAGGCGTGCCGATGGTGAGCAGGCCCAGTGCAGCCGCAGCCAGCCAGCGAGAGAGACGGATCATATCAGCTCCACCATGGGATGCCGATCCTGCCCCGCTCCCTCGCCGCAAGCCAGACTCGTATTAGAACCCCAGGACGGCGTCCGCGGAGAGCGTCACGGACCCTTTGTCCATGCCGTCGTCGAACGGCTTGGAGTTGTTCAGCGTACGGTCGTAGCGGATCTCCGGCCGCAGCAGCAGGCCACTGATCGGCGCCGGCAAACCAGCGGGCTTGTAGCTGACGCCCGCTGTGATCGCGGAGTAAGTGGTCGGCCGACTTGCGGTATAGAAATTGGCCGGGGTGTAGCCGCGCTCGAAGTTCACGAAGTCGAGGTTGTTGACAGGAGTGCTGACGAAGAAGTTGGTGTTGTCGCGCCAGATCTCGGCTCGCCCGTTCAGGGTCAGCGTGTCCGTCAAGCTGTAGGCGACGTATTGTGCAGCACCGTAGCCCTCGGCGCGAAACCCGTCATCCTTGATGTAGTTCAGCTCGGTCGTGAATGCGAGCTTAGGCGTGGCCTTATAGGTGATGACGATGTCGTTGTAGTAGCGCATCGCACTATCGGCAAACGTCGTGTTGCGCTTGGAGTTTTCCGGCCCGACATGGCTCAGCGCTAGCACGGTGAGATCGCCGCCGAGCAGGTTCAAGCCGAAGCCGAAGATACCACCCGGCCGGCGATTGTTGTCGCCGTCGAACAGGGTGACGTTGGTTCCGGTATCCACACCGAGGTACAGGTCCAGCACGCCCGTGACATGCGCCGTGCTCAGCAGACCGAGGTGCTTATACGGGAGGCCGTAGTTGAAGATGTAGCTGTGGCTGTAGAACGGGTTGGTCTTGGGATCGATGACTTCGAAGCCGAGCGGGGTCGGATAGATGCCTCCCTTGAAGTCGATACCACCCTCGAATGCCCATGGAGTGTGCACCGAGATATTGGCTTCGACCAAGTCGATCTGGTTGCGGTCATGGATCGCGTGGTCGAACAGGCCGAGCGAATGCACGATCCGCGCATCCGAACCATACATGCCCTGGAGTTTGAAGCCGTAGTCATAGCTGGTCGCCTTGGGATCGGTGTCGCGCTCCAGCGTCAGTAATAGCTGGTTCAGAATTGGGCGGTTGGCCTTGTCGGTGAACAGCTGACCATAGTTTACGCCGTTGTTCGGATCCTGCGGATTGCCGACGATACCGGCGTCTACTTGACCCGAATATTTGATACCACTTGCCCATTCAGAGAGGTTGGCCGGCGGAGCCCACGGCTTGTCCGGTGTGGCAGCGGCTGTATTGGCAGGCATCTCGGTTTGAACGGCCGGTGTGTTCTGCACGGGCGGATTGGCCTGCGCCCAAACATGGGACGGAACGGCTAACAGCACCATGCCACATGCCAGTGTCGCGTGATGAAAATGGCTGCTCGTTTTCTTTGTCAGCCAGGCGGCACCTTGCATTCGTAGGCTTCCTTGTTCGTCTGATTGATTACGCCTGCCAGGAAAAGTTCCATTATCGCGTAAAATAGCAATACCAAAGGCGCGCACCTACAAACTGCCCGCTGCGGTGTTGCGCAAAAGTTGCAGTTACGCATCCAATATGCCCAAGCACGATGCATGTCCGCACCATTATGATAGCGGATTGAGCGCATGACGGTTGGCGCGCATCGCGGATGAATAGGCACGATTCTTGAAACGGAAAAACCAAGAGATACCGTCCGGTATCGCTTCAAAAGGGAGGTAGCGGCGATGAAGCTGATCATGGCGATCATCAAACCCTTCAAGCTCGACGACGTGCGCGAGGCGCTCACGTCCATCGGCGTGCAAGGGCTGACTGTGTCGGAGGTCAAAGGCTTCGGCCGGCAGAAAGGCCAGACCGAAATCTACCGCGGCGCGGAAT